>JAOUKT010000122.1 GCA_029882395.1 Gammaproteobacteria bacterium | reverse complement strand
ACTGGCTTATCTGTCGCCTGCTTGATTGCTGTGGCTATTTCATCAATACTCATCTGGTAACCTTTAAAATTAAACTCACTGTAGGCTGGCAAAGTCTCATTCAATGTCAAAAGCTTCGTCACGGTATTCGCTGCATCCGGCAAATTTGCCCAGCTGTGCTTCAAGTCGTGTGTCCCTGTTGCTGTCAGTACATAACCTTTTTTTGATGGTTTTATCATCTGCTGCAGCCAGGTACTCTTCGCAGCTTTACCAATAAAATCCCCCATGCGTAAGGTGATCACTTTGGCGCCATTTTCCGCAGCTTGTTTTAATCGTTTTTCCATGTCCCTTCGTATCATGCCTTTTGATGTTGGTGGGTGGCTGGCTGACTGCTCTGTAAACTCCGGCCCCTCTTCCGGGTTGTAAATATACACATTACCGGGAAACACAATTGTCAGGGCTTTTTCTTCTGCCACTTTGGCAACATTTTCCAGCAGCGGTAATGCCACCCCTTGCCAGGCATAATTGGCCGGGTTAACGCCATAAACAATAACACCCACAGCCTCAGTCGCTTTTCTAACATCAGATGGGCTGGCCACCTCTCCCTTAATCACTTCGGTGCCTTTAAACTGTTCTGGTAATTTTTCCGGGTTTCTCATCATGGTCTTTATTTTCCAGCCGTTTCTGGCTAAAGACTGCGCCACATGACCTGCAAAACCACCGCTAATGCCCATTATCAATGCTGTTTTCATCTTCTCGCTCCTCTTCTTTGAGACTACACCTGATGTGTATTGACGATTATGGCTATACACATATAATCATAGAACAGAAAATTATCGCTAATGGGTATTCAAATATGAATAGTAAATGGGAGCTCGTGCGCTCTTTTCTCGCGGTTACGCAGTCTGGCAGTCTGTCTGCTGCTGCCAGGCAGTTAGGTGTGTCGCAACCCACCTTAAGCCGTGATATCCACGCGCTGGAATCTAATACCGGCCTGAATTTGTTCAAACGCACCACACAGGGGCTTGAATTAACCAGCGAAGGCAGCAAACTGGTTGAGGCTGCCACTCAAATGAGTGCCGCGGCAGACTTATTTCAACGCCAGGCATCGGGCTTATCACACGAGCTGCAAGGTGATGTGCGTATTAGTGCCAATGAGATTGTTGGCATTTATTTATTACCCCCGGCTATCGCTGCTTTTAGCAAACAACACCCTGCTGTGCACGTCGATATCGTGATATCCAACCAGGTGACCAGTTTAAGTAAACGTGATGCTGATATTGCGCTGCGTATGTTCAGGCCCAGCCAGCCCGACCTGGTTGCTAAACGCCTGGCGGATATGGCTTTAGGTTTTTATGCCCATAAAGACTATATAAATGCTCATGGTGAACCGACTTCTATGGAACAGTTCCAGTCGCACACTGTGATTGGCTATGACGAGGACAGGGGCTTTATCGAAGGAGCCGCGGAACTGGGTTATCACCTGGCCAGAGATAATTTTGCTCTCAGAACCGATCACCTGTTGGCCCAGATTAACCTTGGCCGCAGTGGCGCGGGTATTTTTGCAACGCATGTTGAACTGGCAAGACAGTGGCCGGAGTTAGTCCCGGTGATGCAATGGGTTAAACTACCCGCGCTTCAATTCTGGCTTGTTTGTCACAGTGATGTACAACACAATAGTCGCATCAGAGAACTCATGCTGTTTCTTGCTGACTGGTTTAAAGACGAGCCTTATCGGCATTGTCTCTTGTAAATATTTTTCTCAACTTGAAGCAACTTTAATAATCACCTATATTGCCTGCACCGATCAACCAGCCACGATAGCTTACGCCTGACATCATCATGGATTCTCATTTAAAAAACTATTTAGTGGTCACCGCCAGTTACTGGGCTTTTACCTTAACCGACGGTGCCATTCGCATGCTGGTGGTTTTGTATTTTCACCTGCTGGGTTATTCGCCTATTGAAATTGCCATGCTGTTTTTGTTTTATGAGTTTTTTGGCATTATCACCAACCTGATTGGTGGCTGGTTAGGTTCGCGCATTGGCCTTAACCTGACCATGCATATCGGCATGACATTACAAATTGTTGCGCTGGCCATGCTCACCGTGCCCGACCAGTGGCTCTCTGTGTTTTACGTGATGCTGGCGCAGGCGCTCTCGGGCATTGCCAAAGACCTTAACAAAATGTCGGCCAAAGCAAGCATTAAAACCTTGCTACCGTCGGGTGCCAGTAACAATGCCACACTGTTTAAGTGGGTCGCGGTATTAACCGGCTCAAAAAACGCTCTGAAAGGTGCCGGCTTTTTCCTCGGCGCTTTATTGTTGCAGTTATTTGAGTTCAGGGGCGCACTGATTAGTCTGGGCAGCCTGCTGCTGATTGTTTTACTGGCCTCGTTTGTATTGCTGCCATCAGGTCTTGGCAGGCTAGAAAAGAAAAGCCCTTTCAGTCAGGTTTTTTCACGCTCGGCAAACATCAACTGGCTTTCAGCCGCGCGTTTCTTTTTGTTTGCTTCACGCGATATATGGTTTGTGGTTGCACTGCCGGTTTATTTACATTCTGTTTTTAACTGGCGTTTTAGCCAGGTCGGTGCATTTATTGCCATCTGGATTATTGCTTACGGCATTATTCAGGCCAGCGCTCCGAGGATTTTAAAAAAATCGCATCATGGCCATGGCCCCGATGGCCACACCGCCAGCTACTGGGCTTTTTTGCTGTGCGTTTTTCCGGCCTTAATCGCTCTGGCTTTAAGCTTCGACTTTTTCAGCCAGTTCAGCCTTATCGCCGGGCTGGTTATTTTTGGCGCGATTTTCGCCATCAACTCGGCCGTGCACTCTTATCTTATTGTGGCCTGGTCTGATCACGACAAAGTCTCCATGAACGTTGGTTTTTATTACATGGCAAATGCCGGTGGCCGTTTATTGGGTACCGTTATGTCCGGCTGGATTTATCAAACCCAGGGCATCACCGGTTGTTTATGGTGGTCGAGCCTGTTTATTATTATTGCCGCGTTTCTGTCATTAAAACTGCC
>JAOUKT010000121.1 GCA_029882395.1 Gammaproteobacteria bacterium | reverse complement strand
TTTAATGGCGTTGTATTCTGCCTGCTCAGCTGGAGTGATATCCGGGTTGGCCGCGTCGATTAAGTGATCTATCATCACGCCCTGCAGCTCGCAAACGCGCGCCTGCAGATTGATCTCTTTAATAATAATTTTATTGATGTCGGTCGTTGGCTCATCCATAGGGATCAGCGCGGTGATTCTTGTTTGCGCCTCAGCATTAATCGCTGCGCGGTTTTGTTTTATTGCCATTGCCGCCCGTTTGCTGGCGGCATCCGGGTCACCTTCGCCCCAGGTCACATCAAGCGCATCATCCGGGTTATTAAGCGTGGCTTTGTGCTGCAGGCAACCCATCACCGGCGCATAAGGCGCGATCGCATGGTCCGGGTTTGCGGGTTGTGTCTGGCCATCCCAGTGCGGGTGATCACCAACAAAATCGCCGGTGACTTTGTGGTATTCAAACCCCTGCTTAGGGCTGGGTAATATAATGTGAATACCGTCATTGGGCTGGGTTTCGCCATCCCAGTCTTTGACATGAGCGACGAATGTTTTGGAAACTTTGTTGTGTTTGTAGCCGTTCATTATTCTTCCGCCATGTACATAACTGTTGTAAAACACCCAGTTACCGATGTGTAATTATAAAGTTTTATTTGATGCGCCCACCCACACCGGCAGACGCATTTCCAGCAATAATGCCGCCGACATATCCGGATAAAGTTGTGGTTCTGTAGCCTGCAGGAACGTTAAACAAAACAGTTCCGTCTGCGGTTAAAGTAAAACCGGTTATTTTAAATTGAATTTCGACCAAACCATTCTCATGCCGTCTATAATAAACAGTTCCCGATGCGTTCAAGAGCGTTCCGGCAATCCAGTCCTCATTCCCATCCGGCACGCCGTTAATATATTTGCCAGCGGTTGTATCGAATGAGAGCGTGCCCAATGGCGTACTGATTGTTTCAACAACTTTATGTGGCGGAATAGCAGAAACAACACCCACCCTGTCTTGACAAATAACATAAGCAGAAATCGCACCTAACAATGCCGCATTTATTACCATGAACACATCAATTGATGAATCACCCAATAAATAAACCTGTATTCCAGAAACCGAAAAATTCGTAGGCTTACCATCAATTAATGTGACTCTTTTATAAAGCCCACCATAATTGCCAATGTGCAGCACCATTCTCCCAATAGCGCTTGCTGGGCTATAACTAGAAACCGTGAGATTAATTTGATAATCAACATTTCCATCTGATGGTATGTTTGCTAATTTTATGTATGTTTTAACAGCAAGATTTGAATACGTCTTGTGATACAACGCAGTCCATAAACTATCACCATGCGCGACCATGCCGCCGGTTAAATGTTTGGCTGGCACCTTCTTGTTTTTATCAGCAACAACCGCTTCATCGTCATCGACTACTTCTATTAAATCATTATCACCATCAACTTCCGTTAGCAGGCTTAAATCGGTAATTTTTCCAGCCATTAGCTTATGTACTCAATCATTTCAACTTGTTTGTGATAGGTTCTCATCGCGCTTATTTTTACGCTTTGCGAATCGTCTTTAAATTTCATGGTGTAGGCCACGTTTTGGTAATTAATCGCCGTGCCTTTGGATAAATTTTTTATCAATGGCGGTGAGAAAATCAATGTAACTGTATTGGCATCTTCCATTAGTCGCGGTGTACTATCTTCGAGTAAACGCGGTGTGCCGTCTTCGAGATAACGTTGATTGGCCGATTGCGAGTCCGCATTAAACGCCACCTTGTGCACTAAGGTGTAACCCGGGGCGTTAAAAATATCTGCCGCCACAAACGCATCGGCCACACCTGGCACCATGCCATCAAGCACGATAGTATCCACACCCGCCGGGTAGTCGTCATACAGCACCGGGGCACCACTGACATTGCCCAGCGGCGCGGCCTTGTCGGGCATAACAAACGTAAAACCCTCAGCGCGCCCACGCTGGCGCATAATAAAGCTATCAATCACCGCAAACTCAGCACGCCTCTCAGGCGCATAAGTCAAACTCACCGTGGTCAAACGCCCGCCCAGCACCCGCGTTTGCACGTTACCCAGCCCGCTGATCGTTTGATGCACCGGCTGAATAAAACTCACAATCGCCGACTTATAACCAGGGCTTAATGGATAACTACCCGACATAACGCCTCACACAAATTTAAGATTTGTCTTACAAAAAAATCAGCAACATCTTTATAAAAAGTTTGATATATTTATCTGCGTTCTCTCCCTGAGAGCAAAGAAAACCCCGACCCGAGAAACCGGCAAGGGGTTTTTTAACACCTAAGCAAAACGCAAATTACGCTCACGCATAGTCTCCAGCATGTAGCCAAACAACCGCCCCTGGTTACGATCAGCCCAGTCATCCATCTGTGCATCCGACTGCATTTCGATGTTAAGCGAGAAGTAATTGTCGCCACCCTTGTTGATGTTTTTATTGCTGATAATCTGGCCAGATGAATTAGGCCGGAATAACTCCATCGCACTACCGGCCCCATCATTCACTCTGTACAAATTACCACCCACCACCGGGCCGCCGTGCTCACGAGCACCACTGAATTGCTGCCCGCGTATGTTTTGAACCTGTGCATAGCCCGCAACACCCTGAGCCGCCACCAAGGGGATATTCCAAGGATAAGGCACAGACGCCATTGTCTTCGTCATCGCCAACGATGTATTGACAATTGCCGAGCTAATCGATGCCAGCTTACCCACTTGAAATAACTTTTTATTTTTAGAGGTCATCAGGCTGGACAAATTACCCATGATCTGGCCAATGTACCCAACGCGCGCCAACGCTTGTTGCTGCGCGTTCATCGTTGCCTGTTGTTCTATACTTTGCTGGTCCAGCAGCATCTGTGCATGTGCTTGCCGTTTTAAATGCGCCTCCTGATCAAGCCCTTCCTTAACAACGGTCAAGCGGTTTTCATTGTTTAACTTTTGATAGGCATTTGAAATTGTTTGCAGCTCAATGTTCTTTGCTTTTTCAGCTTCGATTTGAGCCTCTGT
>JAOUKT010000120.1 GCA_029882395.1 Gammaproteobacteria bacterium | reverse complement strand
CCTCATAACGCACGAACAAATGCTCAACAAGCTGCGCCGCCGGCCCACCAAAGCACCCGTGGTGCAGCTGGCCGCGCGCCGCAAAGCACCGCCACAAACCCCGTTCAACACAACGCCAACAGACCCAGCGGCTGCGTAAGCATGAACAAGCAAGCCACCTATTCGCTGAAAGACGCCGCCAAAAGACTGGGTGTGGGCCAGCGTAAATTTTACGCATTCTTACGTGAACAGGGCGTCATATTCAAACAAGGCGCCGAACATCTACCGCGCCCGGAGTTTGTAACCAAGGGATTTTTATCAACCCACATATCAACATACGTGCACCCCATCCACGGTGAACAAGCACGCACCAAAACCATCGTCACTACTTCAGGGCTGATATGGCTTAAAGAACTCACCGATACAAAACTACCCATCACGGAGGAAAAAGCCGCATGAACAACGACAACTTCGAAATAGACCCACTCACCCCGCTCGAAAAAATCGGCGCATTTGTAGCCATCGCTGTTATCTACATCGCACACGCCAGCTTTATTATTTGGCTTTTTACTTAGCATGAAAAACCCGAAACCCTTCAACTGGCAGCGACCACCGCAGCTTCGCTTATCACTCGATGATGAACTCATCGTTGATAACTTTGCCGGTGGTGGCGGCGCCAGCATGGGCATTGAACAGGCACTGGGCCGCAGTGTTGATATCGCCATTAACCACGACCCAGAAGCTATTGCCATGCACGAAGCCAACCACCCGCACACAAAGCATTTAATATCCGATGTTTTTGAGGTGGACCCGGTTGAAGTTTGCCAGGGCAGGCCGGTCGGCCTTGCGTGGTTCAGCCCGGATTGCAAACACTTCTCTAAAGCCAAGGGCGGCAAACCCGTTAGTAAAAAAATCCGCAGCCTTGCATGGGTTGCTGTTAAATGGGCCAAACTAAAAAAGCCCCGCGTCATGTTTCTTGAAAACGTCGAAGAGTTCCAAACATGGGGCCCATTAACAGAAGACAACAAACCTTGCCCCGTTAACAAAGGCTTAACCTTCCGCCGCTTTGTCAGTGAGCTTGAAAAACTCGGTTACCAGGTCGAGTGGAAAGAACTCAAAGCCTGCGACTACGGCGCACCCACCATCCGCAACCGTCTATTTTTAATTGCCCGCTGCGACGGCCAGCCAATAGTCTGGCCAGCCCCCACCCACGGCACCAAAAAAGGCTTGCTGCCTTACAACACTGCAGCAGACTGCATTAACTGGACACTGCCCTGCCACTCAATATTTTTAACCAAAGAACAAGCCAAAGAACAAAAGCTAAACATAAAAAGACCTTTGGCAGAAAACACATTAAGACGAATTGCCAAAGGCATGCAACGTTATGTCATTGATGCAGACAATCCTTTTATAGTGCCAGCCTTCATCACCGAACACGCCAACGGCTCAAACCAACGCAACATGCCAATCGATGAACCGCTGCGCACCATATGCGCACAGGTTAAAGGCGGGCACTTTGCACTGGTCACCGCATTTCTAGCAAAACATTACACGGGGGTTATTGGTAGCCATGCCAATAAACCAATTGGTACCGTAACAGCAATTGACCATCATTCACTGGTCACAAGTCACCTGCTTCAGCTTAAAAGCGGACAACACGGACAAGATAACAGAGAACCCATGCCCACACTAACCGCTGGCGCCAGCCACGTTGGCGAGGTGCGTGCATTCTTAGTCAAATACTACGGAGCCGATCAAGACCCACGACTAAACGAGCCCATGCACACGGTAACAAGCCGTGACCGTTTTGGAATAGTCACCGTTGCTGGGCAAGATTATAAAATAGCCGATATCGGCATGCGCATGCTGGCACCGCGCGAACTCTACCGAGCGCAAGGCTTCCCCGATCAATACATCATCGACCCTGTTTTTAACGGCAAACCGCTATCCAAAAAAGCACAGGTGCGCATGTGCGGCAACAGCGTAAGCCCCGTTTTATCCAAAGCATTAATAGAAGCCAACTACAACCAGATCGAACAACCATTAAGGGCCGCACAATGACACTCTGCACAACCTGCACCAAAGCAAACAACAGCTGCCCAGTGTACCCACTGAAAACCGAAACCTGTGTGGAATACATCGAGCAAGATCAACCCTGTCGTTATTGCCACAGCACCGACCTGTCAGACAACACATGGAACATCCACGATAAAGAAGTTGACGCCATCGAATGCAACCAGTGTTATGCCGGCGCACCAAAAACAACGTGGAACAAACCACAATGAATGCTGCAGCACACAACCAGCAAAACTTATTCACCAGCTGGATAGATTTTAACGACGCCCAACCAGAAGACGGGCAACAAATAGTTGAGTTCTACAACGTCGATGATCCAAATGACGTAATGAGCAAAAAATTATGTTTTAAATATGGTGACCTGCATCTCATTGGCCCGATAGTAAAAACATTCCACACATCAGACATTGACCTTTTTAAACCCATTGCCTACTGGCAACCCGTTGAACCGCTGCCAAAGCTATAACACCACAAGCAGGTACATAAATGAACTGTGAATACGTAAGAGATTACTACCAAGTCCCCGCTGTTATTGGTCGAATTATTTCACACCGTGGCCGATCTGGAATCATCGCAGAAGACAGAGGACATTATATCGGGGTTAATTTTGACGATGACAAGCCCGGTCACATTTACAACGTCCACCCCACCGATAAAGTCGAATACAAGAGCATCGGTAAAGTTAGAAAAATGACACGCTCACAACAACGCTATCAGGATTACTTACGCGCAGACTTTGGTTGCAGCTTTGCTGAATACCTCGGCATAAAACCATGAGCGAAACCCAACAACTCAGCGCACTAACACCAGACCAGAAAAACTACCTGTCTGACTGCAAATGCTGCTGGTGCGAAACACCCCTCAACATAGCCGGCTGCGGAGCCACCCAGGACAAATGCAAAGAACACCAGCGCATCAAACGCCGCGACAACTGCCTGCAAACCATAAAACAACCGAGGCTGATATGAGCGAACTAACAGACCCATGCAAAGAATG
>JAOUKT010000015.1 GCA_029882395.1 Gammaproteobacteria bacterium | reverse complement strand
AACAGCAACTCACTTTTCTGTCTGCAGCTACGCTTCTGCGTCCTGCTTGTGTCCCTTGCCTGCATCCATGTGGGCGACAGAAAAAAAACGAAAGAAATCCGCGTTTTTAAACAAGTCCGCATAAAATATATGCGAAAGCCTTATCAGTTGTAGATTTGATGGCTGCTACCTGAGCCGTCTGACTGGAGAATTACAATTTCCAGCAAGAGCCCCCGGTCAGCAATTCCGGGTGATGCTCATGCAGTCTTTGATTGAGGTTTGGTATTGATTTTTTCGGTACGTCGACGATTAATAGAATTTCACCGTGATGTATTGCGGAGATGAATTCGTTCCAGTGAACATTCGGGATGTGTTCGATAAAATATAAGGCTGAGATGAAGGTCGCGAGCATAACTATGACGGGCGCAATGATATAAGTGAAGCTTTCTGAAATTAGCATGGCCAGAAAAACAGTGAAGGCCAGGCAGAAAACAATCAGGTTGAGTTTCCAGATATTTGATTCAAGGGCAGCGTCGTGGTTCGGTTCGCTAACGGTGCGGACGTCACTGATGAATTCCAGGTTCTTGTTTTCGTTGACAACCGCATGGATATTTTTATCAGGAATATGGATTTCTTTTAATTCATTACAGACTTCTTTTGTATGCGCGCTGTCGGCTAAGAGAAAATAAACTTGTCGTCTCATGATGTCTCTCCTTGATGCATGATTTTGCAGCATTTAAAGGTTTTAGAGGAATTTCAATCTAAAACGGCTATCGCTGCTTCTGGTTTGCTTAAACTATTTAAGTCAGTGTTAGCTGACCTGCCGAACTGTTTGTGTCGAGTGCGGCAGGCTTATGTTTTTACATTTTCAAAGATGGCGGCAGGTTGTTTTGATTTCGAAATAGATTTCGGCTCCGTTGCTGCCACCGTCATTATGTACACAGGGGGGAGCAAGTCTGAAACAGCGTGCAGCGAGACGGTTGCGCTTGTAGTGCCATTGGAGTGTGCTCCACTTAAGGCAGGAATCTTTAATGATAATCAGGCAAGTGACAGAGTCAAGTTTGTTGTTAATATATTTAAGCGCAGATTAATTGTGTTTATTGAGAGGATAAAATATGAACCAGGCGGGCTCATTTTATCTGAACTGACGGTTTTTGCCTGGCGAAGCCAAACGAGTATACGTTAGCAGGCGCACAGCGTGATGCTATTTCGGTTAACCGTCGTCAGTGCTAATGTCTCGGCACTGAGTGCAGGCAATCTTGCTTCTCGCGCCAGTATAAACGGCTAGCGGGTACCAAATACCACAATGGTTTTACCGTGCGCACTGATCAGGCCGTCATTTTCAAGGTCTTTTAAAACCCGCCCGGCCATTTCCCGCGAGCAACCCACAATTTTAGAGATATCCTGGCGGGTAATGCTGATTTGCATGCCGTCGGGATGTGTCATCGCATCGGGCTGTTTTGCCAGCTCTAGTAAGGCGGCGGCTATCCGCCCGGTAACGTCGAGCGTCATCAGGTTTCTGACTGACTGGCTGGTTTTTAGTAGTCTGTTAGCCATCTGCTTGGCCAGCATTTCGAGTATCTGGTAATCTTCTTTAAACAGGTCGCGAAAGCGTTCATAGGTGATTTCAGCGATTTCACAGTCGTGCTTGGCAACAACCAGGGCAGAACGCTGGAAGGTCTCATCAAACAATGCCATTTCACCAAAAAAATCGCCAGAATTGAGGTAGGCGAGTATGATGTTGCTGCCATCTTCATCCTCGGCCTGTACGCATACTGCACCGTCGATGATATAGTACAGCGTCTCCGATTTATCGCCCTCGTGGATGATATTCTTTTTAGCGGAATACTTTTTACGGTGGCAGTTTGTCAGCAGCTTTTCGAGAGATGGATTTGATTTTGTAACCAGAGGGATCTTGTTCATTATTATTATCTGCTAGTTAAGGGCTAAGTACTGTCGGCTGATTATTACTCTGCTGGTGTTAATTTCGCAAATCGAAGCCATTACATCAAGTAGTTTAGTTTATTTTGAGAGTTTTAGTGAGGTAAAGCATGAAAACAAGGGTTAAGTGGCTGGATCACATGACATTTGTCGGCGAATCTGAGAGCGGGCACTCCGTAGTCATGGACGGGCCGCCTGAAGCCGGCGGCAGGAATTTAGGTATTCGCCCGATGGAAATGATTCTGTTAGGCCTGGGGGGGTGTTCGTCATTCGATGTGCTGATGATATTGCAAAAAGGCCGGCAGAAGGTAACTAATTGCCATGTCGAAATCAGCGCCGAGCGTGCAGAGACTGACCCAAAGGTGTTTACAAAAATTCACGCGCATTTTGTGCTTGAAGGTAAAAACCTGAATCAAAAGCAGGTGGCCAAGGCGGTCTCGTTATCTGCAGATAAATATTGTTCTGTGTCAATCATGTTGGCCTCAACGGTTGAAATTACACATGACTATGAAATTATTGAAGCATCAGAATAAATTATATAAGTGGTTAATTAATGGTTTTTAATGAATTAGTAAAAAGTTATTACAAAAGTTGGTTTCGTTATCACCCGGAAATGGCAGTTGCGGTTGGAGAGGCCGGTTACGAAGAGATGCTGAAACCCTATGCGGATGATGATATCGGTGCCCTGATCACGCTGAATGAAAGTTTGCTGTCAGCCTTGCAGGAGCTGGATACCGGCAAATTGTCTGAGAATGAACTCATCGATTTCAATATTCTTTATTCGGCAGCCGCTAATGAGCTGCATGAATTACTGGAAAAAGACTGGCGTTATTGTAACCCGGCTGAGTTTTTACCGGTTAATGCGGTTCATCAGCTATTGATGCGCCCGGTTGAAAATTTCCATGCCGCAGTCAAACATCGTTTGCAGGCGATACCATCGTATTTGCGCGGCGCGAAAACATTTTTAAAACAAAAGCCTGAACTGATTCCTGCTGTCTGGCTGCAGTCATCGATTGATCAGGCTCGGGCAGGGATTGTTTTTTTTCTTAACCTGGAACAGCACCCCGTTGTGCTTAAAAAGTTCGATAAGCCGCAGCGCATCCATGAAATATGCGAACAAGCCAGTCATGCAATAAAGGATTTTGCCGTTTTCCTGGAAAAAGAGCTGCAGCCTTTAGCGGCCGGTGATTTTGCCTGCGGGCGTAAAACATTTGAGCGCATGTTAAAAGAAAGTCACTTTATTGATCTTAATGTTGAGCAGCTGTACCAGTTTGGCAGTGATTTGTTTGAGCAGACACAGGCGCAGTTAAATGAGCTGCTGGCAGGTAAGGATTTGCATCAGGTACTGTCGAAAATCAAATCCGATGCACCGCCTAAGAAAAAGCTACTCGACTATTATCGCCAGAGCATGCAAAAGGCGCAGCGTTTTATCTGTGAAAAAGACCTGATCAGCATGCCGCAGGCGCAGCAGCTATCGGTACTCGAAACACCTGATTTTTTAAGCCATGAAATTGCTTTTGCAGCCTATGATGAGCCGACCAGGACTGACCCTGAGCAACAGGGTCATTATTATGTGACGCTGCCTGTGAATGATGCCGGTTTTGCAGAACACAATAAAGCCGCGATTGATTTAACCTCTGTTCACGAAGCCTACCCCGGCCATCACCTGCAGTTTAGTACAGCTAACCTGACTGAGGGTGCCAACAGCCTGGTGCGTGTTCTAAACGCGACGTCAACGTTTTATGAAGGCTGGGCATTGTATTGTGAGGAGCTGATGGTCGAGCAGGGTTATCTTAAAAAGCCTGAACACAAAGTCATTATGTTACGTGACCGCCTGTGGCGGGCTTTGCGCATTATGATTGATATCGATATTCATACCAGAGGCATGAGCATCGATGCAGCGGCGCAGAGGCTGTGTGATGAGCTGGGTTTTGAAGCCGGGCAAGCTAAAGCGGAATTAAACTGGTATAGCCTGGCACCGACTGTGCCTATGTCTTATGCGACTGGCTGGGCCTTGATTAAGGCGGCGCGAGAGATTTTAGAACAAGAGCCAGATTTTGATTTGAAAAAATTCCACGATGATTTATTATCTGCCGGTTCTGTACCGTTGCCGCTGGTGTTTCGTTCCCGTTTTGGTGAGGCGCTGAATCAGCAGGCGTTTGATAAGCTGTTTTCACAGTAAAGTGAATGGCTATATAAATGAGAAGTTGACGTGAAAAAACCTAATCCTGTAGGCGGTATGCGCCATGTTGCTTTATGGGTAAATAACTTTGACGGCTGTGAATATTTCTATACTGAACTCATCGGTATGCAGGTTGAATGGCGCCCGGATGCCGATAATCTGTACCTCTGTTCTGGTTGTGACAATCTCGCACTGCATCGTTCCGATCGGCCAATGACAGCTGCCCAGCACCTTGATCATATTGGCTTTGTATTGCATACCGAGCATGATGTTGATCAGTGGTATGCGTTCCTGAAAGGCAATAATGTAACCATTTACAAACCGCCTAAAACACACAGGGACGGTGCCCGTAGCTTTTATTGTGAGGACCCCGATGGCAATGTGGTGCAGATGATCTATCATCCGCCTATATCAGATAAATGTTTGAAAGAGTAAAGATTGGTGAGCAAAAATAAACTGAAGTTACACGGTTTTAATAACCTGACAAAGACCCTGAGTTTTAATATCTACGACATTGTTTATGCCCGTAGTTCGAGTGATGAAAAAAAATACATCGAATATATCGATGAGATGTATAACGCTGATCGCCTGACCCAGATCCTGACCGATGTGTCGGATATTATCGGTGCCAATGTGCTTAATATCGCGCATCAGGATTATGATCCGCAAGGTGCCAGCGTGACGATACTGATTTCAGAAGAACCGGTTGTCTCTGAGCAATTATCTAACAAAGAAGAGCCCGGGCCATTACCTGACTCGGTGGTGGCGCATCTGGATAAAAGTCACATCACGGTTCACACCTACCCGGAAAGCCATCCTGAAAACGGCTTGAGTACCTTTCGTGCGGATATTGATGTCGCTACCTGCGGCCGCATCTCTCCATTGAAAGCGTTGAATTATTTAATCCATAGTTTTGAGTCTGATATTGTGACGATGGATTATCGTGTGCGCGGTTTTACCCGCGATGTGGATGGTCACAAGCTGTTTATTGATCATGATATTAATTCCATTCAGAATTACATAGCAGATGATACCAAAGACCTGTTTCAGATGGTGGATGTGAATGTCTATCAGGAAAATATTTTCCACACCAAAATGGTAAGAAAGGATATTGATCTGGATAATTATTTGTTCGGCTCAATTAAAAATGACTATTCAGAATCGGAACTGCGCCATATAGGCAGGATTCTAAATCAGGAAATGAGCGAGATCTTTTATGGCCGCAACCTGACAGAAGGTCTGGGTTTGGGGCTGGAGTAAAAACAAGGTCTGCAGTGGTCAGTGTTCGGTTTGCAGTAAAGTTATAAGCAAAAAATTTGACAGTAATCAGAGATTAAATAGATTACTGCCCACTGCCCACTGCCCACGACACTTATACCTGCAATATCTTCATTACCGGCTCATTTAGCTGGGGGTCATGATTAAAACCTGAAACCAGCAAAACGGTGTGTCCCGATTGGGTCAGATTGCATTTGTCGCTGATGATGGTGCAAAGAGCGCGCCAGTCGTGAGTGGAAGGCTCGTTTACCTGCACCGGTACCACGCCCCAGTGCAATGCCAGGCTCCTGTTAACTTTTTCACTGGAGCAGACTCCAATGCAGGGCGCAGAGGGTCTGGCGGCTGCCAGTATGCGGGCAGTGGTACCGGAGCGAGTCGGAATGATGATGCCTTGCAGTTTTAAATCATTGGCCAGGTTCAGGGCTGCACGGGCGACAGCCTCTCGAACCGGGAATTCACCTTTGCTGGACTCGGCGATACGCTGACCAAAGCTTTTATTTTGCCATTGGTGATTCTCTATCTCACGTAAAATCCGGTCCATGGTTTCAACGGCTTTTACCGGGAACTTACCACTGGCTGTTTCGCCCGATAACATCACAGCATCGGCACTGCCGATAGCCGCGTTAGCCACATCGCCGACTTCGGCGCGGGTCGGGCGTGCAGCATAAATCATCGATTCCAGCATTTGAGTGGCAACAATCACCGGGCGGTCATACTCGCGGGCTTTCTGGATCAGTTTTTGTTGCAGTAAGGGCACGCTTTCAGCCGGCAGTTCGATGCCCAGGTCACCGCGCGCGATCATAATGCCATAGGAGGCTTCGAGTATTTCATCAATGTTGTCGATCGCTTCTGGTTTTTCAATTTTGGCAATGATGGGTATCTCAGCATTTTGCTTTTTAAGGTAACGCTGTAAGGTTTGCACATCGGCCGCATTGCGAACAAAACTTAACGCAATAAAATCGACGTCGGCTTGTACCGCAAGTAGTGCGTCTTCTTTATCTTTGGCGGTAAAAGAAGGGGTCGATAACAGTGAGTCCGGCAGGTTCATGCCTTTATGGTTTTTTAGCAAACCACCGTAAATGACGTTGCAGTGTACCTCGGTGTCTTTGATCGAGCTGACTTTAAGTTCGAGGTTGCCATCATCCAGCAGGATGCGCTCACCCGGGCGCGCGTCTTTATGTAGCTGGCGATATTGGGAGCTAATCAGGCCGGCTTTACCAATGACCTGGCGGCTGGTGATAACCACTTTGGTGCCCTCTTCAAGATCAATCGCATCATTTTCAAATTTACCGACCCGGATTTTGGGGCCGCACAGATCCATAATGATGGCGACGTGTTTATCCAGGCGTTTAGCAGTGCGACGGATTCGGCTGACTAACTGGCGGTGGCTATCATGATCTCCGTGAGACATGTTTAACCTGAACGCATTGACATCGAGCTGCAGCAGTTTTTCAATCGTGGCTATTTTCTGGCTGGCAGGTCCTAACGTGGCGATGATCTTTGTCCGGCGCCATTGAAGGTGAGCTGATGCGTTTTTCGTCGCCGAGGATGTTTCGGCCGAACGGTGTGTTTTCACAAGATCTATCCCTGTATTTATGTAATAGCTGTCTATTATTTAATAGCACAAACGTTCTGTTTAGTGCCGTTTTCGATGAAGTTTTTGTCAATTGCTATCTTATTAATTCTGAATTTAATAATATTATGATATAATGCGCGCCCTGTTGTGGACTGTTAGTCGTCCATGAGTGTTCGGATATTTCGTAAGTCTCTTGATTTTACTGGATTTATGGTGATTTCACTGAGTGGTTTCGAGATTTAGGAAATATCCGATGATGGCCCTTCCTCGTGATGAATGAGGTTAATAATGGGAACCGGTTTCCCGTGATAAAGTATTTGGAGTAACTATGCAAAACCCTAAGCTGAAGCAGTATTTGATGTGTCGTAACCGTGAAGGTGATGGTCTTTCATATGACCTGATCTCACTGATCCACGAAGTCAGCATCACTTGTAAAGAGATCGCATCAACAGTGAGCCTGGGCCCATTATCAGGTGTTTTAGGTGTGGCCGGTTCTGAAAACGTTCAGGGCGAAACGCAAAAAGAGTTAGATATCATCACTAACGACATGATGTACGATCACCTGAAATTTACGGGTCTGACAGCAGGCATGGGTTCAGAAGAGATTGATGATCCTTTGATGATCCCGGAAGGCATTCAGCGCGGTGAATACCTGATGATGTTCGATCCATTAGACGGTTCATCTAACATCGACGTTAACATCTCTGTGGGTACGATCTTCTCCATCGTTAAAGCGCCTAAAGGTTCTTCTGAGGATCCGGCGCTGGAAGATTTCTTACAAGAAGGTACTGAGCAAGTAGCAGCTGGTTTCGTTGTCTACGGCCCATCAACGGTATTGGTCCTGACAACAGGCAAAGGTGTTAACACCTTTACGCTGGATCACCGTATCGGTGAGTTCGTGCTGACGGAAGAAGGTGTCACGGTTCCTGAAGAGACTAAAGAATTCTCTATCAACCTGTCTAACCAGCGTTTCTGGGAAAAGCCAGTGCAGGACTACATCGCTGACTGCTTACAGGGCGAAGAAGGTCCCTTAGGCCAGCGTTACAATATGCGCTGGGTTGCGTCTATGGTGGCTGAGGTTTACCGTATTCTGACACGTGGCGGCATTTTCATGTACCCATTTGATACGCGTGAAGTCGGTAAAGCCGGCAAGCTGCGTTTAATGTACGAAGCCAACCCAATGAGTTTCATCATGGAGCAGGCGGGCGGCATGAGTTCTACTGGTCGTGAGCGCATCATGGAAGTTGAAGCCACGGGTCTGCACCAGCGTGTACCTGTGATCATGGGTTCAAAGAGCGAAGTACAGAAAGTGGTGGATTACCACACTAAAGCAGAGAAAGCGGCTTAAGCTAAGTTAGCTGGTTCTGCATAAAAAGCCCGCTTACCGAAAGGTGGCGGGCTTTTTTGTGTTGGTGGGAAAAGTCGTAAGTCAGAATTTGAAGCCGATTGTTTTTTGACTGCCGACTTATAGCCGGTATGCCGTCTTCGTCATCACTTTTGAGGTTAGTGTCATCAGCTTGCGTATAATCCAGGGTAAGTCACGGCCGCCATGCTCAAGCGCGACAGTGGCATGGTGTTGTTCATCTTCTTTCATTTGCTGGAGAATGGCGCGGCTGCGCTGATCATTGTCGGGCAATTTTTCTAAGTGCTCTTGCAGGTGTCTTACCACCTGTTTTTCGGTTTCTGCAACAAAACCCAGGCTCCATTTGTCACCCGCCGCACCGGCTGCGGCACCAATCGCAAATGATCCGGCATACCAAAAGGGCGCCAGAAGGCTGCGCTGGCTGCCGAGTTCCTGCAGCCGTTTGTTTGTCCAGTCAAGGTGGTCGTTTTCTTCCAGTGCCGCGCGGTTCATGCTCTCGCGCACATCGTCGAGTCTGGCGGTGAGCGCCTGGCCCGAATACAACGCCTGGGCGGCAATTTCACCGGCATGGTTAATGCGCATTAGGCCTGCAACGTGTTTGCGCTGTTCCTCATCGAGCTGGCAGTCATTGATGTTTTCTGCAGGATAGTGCCGTTCGGTAATCTCAGGCTGACCGAAAATGGTACGCATGGCGTGCTCGCCTTGCATAATGAGCTGATCGAGGGGTGAATAATGGCGCATAAGGCTTGCTCTGTATAAAAGGGTATACGCTTATTTTAATGAGGCGCTACGAACAAGCAAGCTGACCGGGTGACAAAATTCAATCTCTTTGTTCAGGTCCAATGACTGGGTGCCGCTGGCCAGGTGTAAGGCGCAGCCGTAATTGGTCGTGACCACGGTATCGGGCAGCCGGGATTCAATATCAGTGAGCTTGTGGGTACGTAGCTTGTTGGCTGAGTTGGCCACGGTCAGCATGTTGATGCCGCCACCGCCACAGCAAAACTGATTCTCAATCATGTTGTTAATCGTTAATCCGGGAATCTGACAGATTAAGTCTGTAATGGCTGGGAGTTTCAGCTGGTTTCTCTGGCTGCAGGGTTCGTGCACCAGCACTTTGGCGGTTAATGGCTGCAGCTCAAGCTTTGTTAACAGCGCACTCTGGCGGATGAATTGCATGATATCGACAGCATTAATCGATTTTAAATGTGAGGCCAGTTGGGCTCCGCAGCCCGTGGCAGTAAAAATCACGGCATCCAGTGCCGCGGATTCAAACAGCTGCTGGTTTTGTTTGAGCAAAAGCCGGGCAGTATCAATATCACCATTATGCTGATGCAAAGCACCACAACAGACTTGTTGCCTGAGAATATGAACATTGTAACCAGAACGTGTTAGCAGCAGCAGGCTGTCTTGCAGTGTGGTTTTGTCAAATAGCTGGGTAATGCAGCCGATAAATAAGCCGACATTGCCCTGGGTATCACCGCTGGCAGCATAAAAGTCAGCTAACGGCAGTTTGCCGGGGCTTAGTTGAATGGTTTTTTGAAGGTATTTGCTGTCGCCGGGTAACAGTCTGCATAATCTGAGCAGGTAGCCAAGTTGCCGGTTTTTCAGAAGAGAGCGCAATATGCCATATCGACCCGGCTGTCGGACCAGTTGCAAAATGACGTTTAAAACCAGGTTCTTACGTGGCAACAACTGTTTGCAGTTATCGATAAGCTGCATAAAGGGTACGCGTGAAGGGCACATGGCTTCACAGGCTCCGCAGCCTGTGCAGTGATTTAAATGTGTGATGATGCTGGAATCGGCCTGAAGCTGGCTCTGGGCCAGACCAAGAATGACAGACAGCCTGCCACGGGGCGATTCTGTTTCAGTCTGCTCAGTGCGGTATGTCGGGCAGTGAGGCTGGCACATGCCACACATGACGCATTGGTCAGCAGCAGAAAGATCAGCTTTATACATGGTTTTTAATGGCTTCATAGTGCTCGGATCACTGCTATTATACGCTTCTCTTTAATATTTATTGAATGATCGATATGTCACATTTCAAACATCACGTATTCTTTTGCACTAACAAACGTCAGGATGGCAGTGCATGTTGTGAAGATCACGGGGCATCAGCCTTGCGTGCCTATGCTAAGCAGAAACTAAAAGCCATCGGAAATCAGATACCCGGTAAAGTGCGCATCAACACCGCAGGCTGTCTGGACCGGTGTGCAGCAGGGCCGGTGCTGGTAGTTTACCCGGAGGCGGTCTGGTACAGTTATGTGGATAAAGAGGATATAGATGAAATATTCGAGAGTCATTTGAAAAAAGGAAAAGTAGTGGAGAGGCTTTTGGTTGAAAATCAGTCGTAAGTGCAAAGCGCTGAAGTCATGGTTTTAATATTGGAATTACGACTCAAGACTAAAGACTGTTCTTAATACCGTTTGTCGGTATTCATTAGAATATTAGCAATAAACAATATTTGGGTTTGACATAGCCGATTATTATATTAGAATATGCTCATGTTTTGAATTTTCCCCTAAGATTTTCAAGACTCCTCCATCCTCCATTTTGGTGGTTATTTAAGGCGTTGCATCCCCTGCGACGCCTTTTTTTTGCCCCGAAGAAAAGGTTTTTAGAGAGCGCAGGCAAACACGGTGTAAATTAAGCGGGCTAAATACGCGATTAATACTTGTGATAGGGGCTCTAATTATGTACAATCTTGCGCCTTCGAATTCGCATACTCATGGAGCATGCAAACGTTATGAAAACGATTAGTGCCAATAAAGAAACTGTAAAGCGCGACTGGTTTGTTGTCGACGCAACTGATAAAACGTTAGGCCGTATGGCAGCAGAAATTGCCCGCCGTCTGCGTGGAAAGCATAAGCCTGTGTACACACCGCATGTTGATACTGGCGACTATATTGTCGTGATCAATGCTGAAAAAGTAGCGGTATCAGGCAATAAAGCAAAAAATAAGATTTATCATCACCATAGTGGTTTTATTGGTGGTTTAAAATCGATCAGTTTTGAAAAACTCATCGATAAAGCGCCTGAGCGAGTAATTGAGCTGGCAGTTAAAGGCATGTTACCTAAGAACCCACTGGGTCGTGACATGTACCGCAAGCTGAAAGTATACTCAGGTCCTAAGCATAATCATGAAGCTCAACAGCCTAAAGTGCTGGATATATAAGGTAAGGTCGAGAAAATGGCTGAAAATCAATACTACGCGACAGGTCGTCGTAAATCATCTAGCGCTCGCGTCTTCATGAGTGCTGGCAGTGGCAACATTAAAGTTAATGGTAGCCCGTTAGACGAATACTTCGCTCGTGAGACCTCTCGCATGGTTGTTCGTCAGCCATTAGTTCTGACTGAGTTCTCTGACAAGTTCGACTTCAATATCACTGTAAAAGGTGGTGGCATGACGGGGCAGTCAGGTGCAATTCGCCACGGTATCACACGTGCATTAATGAAATATGACGAAAGCCTGCGGCCATCACTGCGTGGCGCTGGTTTCGTCACCCGTGATTCACGTGAGGTTGAGCGTAAGAAAGTCGGTCTGCGTAAAGCGCGTCGCGCTACACAGTTCTCGAAGCGTTAAGCAAACTTCAGTCTGGTTGCGTATGCAACCAGGCAGAGTTGACCAAAAAAGGCCCGTTATTATGCGGGCTTTTTTGTGTCTGAAAGAAAAATTTAAAAGATGGGCAGGCGAAATATTTAGTTGTATCAATATAGGTATTTGCAAATAATCAAAGCTGATGGCGGTTAGCTAATAGGCTATTTAAAACGCTGACTGACTCAGTGTTTAACAATAAAAACACAATGGTAAACCCCAAAACAGTTTATTTTATAGTGCTGTAAAAAATAGTTATCTATAGTGTGTTAGGAAGTTATTTATAGCTAAAACTATAAAAAACAGCTTAAAAGGTCTTGTTTGCATTTATAGGGCATGGCATGATTCGGGCAGCTTTCGAAAACGTTATTTATAATTTAACTCAGCGAAAGCTAAGCCTGGCATCTGAGCATTTATGATAAAAATGCGCCAAAAAAGATAATTGGGGAAAAAGGGCTTGCACTTTTAAAGTTAAACATTTATAAATATGCGTGTTTATTTTGACCACAAAATAAGGCAGGAGTCTTAAAAAATGAAAAAAACTATAATTGCGGCAGCTATCGCTGCTGGTATGGCGGCACCAATGGCTGCAAACGCAGACGTAACTGTATATAGCCAACTGTATTCTGGCATTAATCAAGCTGGTGGTGATGCTGCCGGTGTTACTCAGAATGATAACGACGGTCGCGGCCGTATCGGTTTCAAAACATCTGAAGAATTAGGCGGCGGCATGACTGCTTTTGCTAAATTCGAAATTCAGGTTGATGTGAATGACACTGTTGCAGCTGGTGGTTGTAATAAAGATACAGATAATACTCAATCAGTTTTCTGCCAACGTGATTCGTTTGTAGGTGTTAAGGCTGGCTGGGGTGCTGTTTCTATGGGTCGTATGCACGGCGCTTACAAAACAGCGGGTGGTGTTAAATTTGACCCATTCGTAGCAACTGCTCTGCAGGCTCGTGGTAACGGTGGTATGGCTAAAGGCGCTTACGCAAGTAACGGTTTCATCAGCCAGTTAGTACAATACAAATCACCTAAAATTGCTGGTGTACAGTTACAGTACCAGACTTCTGTTTTAGATAATGATAACGATGCTACTAAAGAGAGTTCAGAAGGCGATTCGCTGATGGCTATCACTTATACTGGCGTTAAAGGCCTGAAAGTGATTTATGCATCAGCTAAGCAAGCTGGTACAACTACTGGTGGTACTGAAGATAAAGCTAACACTAAGTTTGGCGCTCAGTACAGCATTGGTAAAACAATGAAAGTGACTTTCCAGTCTGAGTCTGTTGAAGCGGCTTCTAATGGCGCTGGTGATCTGACTTATGTTAACTTTTCTTACAAGATGGGCAAGCATAACTTCGTGATCGCTAACGGTTCATTCGCTGGTGATAATGCAGCTCATGATATGGGTTACATGGCTTTAGGTGACATCATTAAATTGAATAAAACCACTCACCTGATCATCGGTCAGCGCACTACTGATGGTACTGGTAAAGCGACTACGCCAAATGCTGATAAGAATGTAACTTCTTTGACTGTAGGTCTGCGTAAAAACTTCTAATTCTTTTTGAATTAAAGTTTGGCTAAAAAACGGGGCTTCGGCCCCGTTTTTTTGTCTGGGCTTTTTTTAAATGCGTCGCCATAGTCTTATGACATAAGCCTGTGCTAAAATAGTTATTTGATTGAAAAGATACTGTCAATCCGCATGTCTGATACGCCCAAACACCGCATTCGCGAAATACCTTACAACTACACATCATTTTCAGACCGGGAAATTATTACGCGATTTCTGGGCGCTGATATGTGGCCGGTTATTAATCAATTACGCGGCTCCAGGCGCACCGGTATTTCTGCACGCATGTTATTTGAGGTGCTGGGTGATTTATGGGTGGTGACGCGTAACCCATTGATCCAGGATGATTTATTGCTCAATGTTAAGCGCAGGAAAAGCCTGATTGTAGCGATGAGGCACCGCCTTGAGCAGATGTCGCAGCGTGCCAACGAAAATCAGCTGGCGATAGAGTTGATCGCAAAAGCCCGACATGCTGTCAATGTGTTTGAGCACTGGTTTGGTCAGCAATTTAAACTGCGTCAGCAATTAATCGCCGGACTCTCGGCGGTAACACGAAAAGATAATATAGATTTCAGTGGTATTGCGCGTGTCTCACACGTGACAGATGCCACCGACTGGCGTGTCGAATTCCCGTTTGTGGTCATCACGCCGGATTCTGAGTCGGAAATGCAGCAGGTGATCAGCGCCTGTATTACTGCCGGTCTGAGAATTATAGCCCGAGGCGGCGGCACGGGTTATACCGGTGGTGCTGTGCCGCTAACAGAAAATACTGCTGTCATTAATACCGAGAAACTGGAAGCGGTTGAGCCGATTAAATTTCTGGATCTGGATGGGTTTGATCATGCGGTGCCGGTCATCCGGGTTGAGGCCGGCGTGGTGACTAAAAGAGTGTCTGAAGCGGCTGAGAAACAAGGCCTGGTATTTGCGGTTGACCCGACCTCGCAGGATGCCTCCACCATCGGTGGCAATATTGCGATGAATGCCGGTGGCAAAAAAGCCGTGATGTGGGGTACTACGTTAGATAATTTATGGTCCTGGCGCATGGTAATGCCGGATGCGAGCTGGATAAGCGTTCAGCGCCTGAATCATAATCTTGGCAAAATCCATGAGCAAGAACAGGTCCAGTTTAAAGTCAGCTATTTTGACGCGGGCGGTAAAAAAGCGACAAAAGAAGCTGAGATACTTCAATTTGAAGGCCGTTCGCTGCGTAAAGAGGGCCTCGGTAAAGATGTCACCGATAAGTTTCTGGGTGGTCTGCCGGGTGTGCAAAAAGAAGGTTGCGATGGTCTGATCACGTCTGCAGAGTTTATTTTGCACCGCCAGCCGGAATTTATACGCACGGTTTGCATGGAGTTTTATGGAAACGATATCCGTGAATCTGTGCCGGCTATTGTCGAGTCAAAAGACTATCTCGACCAACACGCTTTAGTCAGTCTTTCCGGGCTTGAGCACCTGGATGATCGTTATGTCAAGGCGGTGAAATATACGCCCAAAGCGTCTCGCGGTGAGTTACCTAAAATGGTGCTGGTGGCGGATATTTGTGGTGACGATGAGCAGGCCGTGATTGAGGCCGCCGAGCATGTGGTAAAGCTGGCTGAAAAAAGACAGGCCGAGGGTTTTATTGCCGCCAGTGCAGAAGCACGGGCCAGCTTCTGGCAGGACCGGGCACGAACAGCGGCTATTGCCGCGCATACCAATGCCTTTAAAATCAACGAAGATGTGGTTATCCCGCTGCACCGGCTGGCAGAGTATAACGAAGGCATAGAGCGCATTAATATCGAGCACTCTATCGCAAACAAATTAAAGATACTTGATGGCATTGAGCGGGGTATCGAAAAGGCTTGTAGCGAGCCTTTATCGGATGTGGATGAACGGACGCTTGAGAATAAACAGCTGGCCGCGAAAAAACTGCTGGCCGAGGTAAGAGCGCGCTGGACCGGTTTATTTGATCATCTCGACAAGCCTGCTGCTGAGTTGTCTGCGTATGTTTTTTTGAAAGCACCTGCGAAAGATGACAAGGTGCTTGATTTGTTTTTGCGCCATGATGTGCGTGTTTCCTACAGGGATGAATTGGAAAAGCCGCTAAAGCAGATATTTAGTGGCCGCGCGCTGGAAAATATTCACGCCAGGATTGAGCAGATCCATAAAGATGTATTGTCGAGCCGTCTGTTTGTTGCCTTGCACATGCACGCAGGTGATGGCAATGTGCATACGAATATCCCGGTGAACTCAAATGACTACGCGATGCTGACAGAAGCTGAGCGCATTGTTGACCGGGTGATGGCGCTGGCGATTAGTCTCGGCGGTGTGATCAGTGGTGAGCACGGCATTGGCATTACCAAGATTCAGTATATGGACCAGCGCGCGCTGGATAGTTTTGCCGCCTACAAGCAACAAATTGATCCGGATAATGTGTTTAATCCCGGTAAGTTACACGCCGATACCGGCGGCCTGAAAAGAGCCTATACACCTTCGTTGCGTTTGTTAAAACAAGAAGCCCTGATTCTCGAAGACAGTGATCTCGGGGCTCTGAATGACGAGATAGCGCATTGTTTACGCTGCGGAAAATGCAAGTCCGTCTGTACTACCCACGTGCCGGCGGCAAATCTTTTATATTCACCACGCAATAAAATATTAGCCACGGGTCAGGTTATTGAGGCGTTTTTATACGAAGAGCAAACTCGGCGCGGTATATCATTAAAACATTTTGATGAAATGAATGACATAGCCGATCATTGCACTGTCTGTCACAAATGCCTTGCGCCGTGCCCGGTGAATATCGATTTTGGCGATGTAACAATTCATCTTCGAAATATACTGGCCTCAAATAATAAGCGGCAGACCAATATTGGTGCCAAACTGGCGATGGCGTATCTGAACCTGAAAGATCCGGCTGCGGTTAAAGTAGTGCATAAATGCTTTATTTATTTTGGATATAAGGCGCAGCGCCTGGCGCACCTGGTTGCAAAACTATTAGTCATTAAGAAACCAGCGAGACCGGCTGCCACCACGGGTAAACAGCAGCGCCTGGAACAGCTTGTTCAGTTTGTTGCGAAACCCATGCCGGCGAAGATTCCGTCAAAAACCATGCGTGCGGTTTTGTCGCTGGAAGATAATAAAACCGTGCCTATTATTCGAAATGCCGCGGTTATAAAAAACGATGACGACTCAGAAGCTGTATTTTATTTTCCGGGATGCGGCTCCGAGCGCCTGTTTAGCCAGGTGAGCCTGGCAACCCTGCGCTGGTTATATGATGCTGGCGTACAGACTGTTTTGCCGCCCGGTTATTTATGCTGTGGTTATCCGCAAAGTGCCTCGGGAGACCAGCTTAAAGGTCGCCAGATCACCACGCAAAACAGGGTGCTGTTTCACCGTGTGGCAAATACATTAAATTATCTCGATATCAAAACGGTGATAGTATCGTGCGGAACCTGCATGGATCAGCTATTGAAATATGAATTTGAACAAATCTTTCCTGGCTGTCGTTTGCTTGATATACACGAATACCTGATGGAAAAAGGCATCGGGCTTGATATCGATGGCGACACAAAATATTTGTATCATGAGCCTTGCCATACACCGATGAAACAACATGATTCAATTAAGGTTGCAAGCACGTTACTCGGCAAAGAGGTGATGATGGCGGACCGCTGTTGCGGGGAATCGGGTACCTTTGCGATTGCAAGGCCGGACATCGCCGCACAGGTAAAATTTAAGAAACAAAACGAATTGCAGAAAAATATTGAAGAATTAACCGGTCAGACAAAAGCCAGAAACAATAATGTAAAATTGCTAACTTCATGCCCGGCGTGCCAGCAAGGCTTGTCCCGTTATGAAAATGAGACCGGATTAACGACGGATTATATCGTCGTTGAGATGGCTAACCAGCACTTCGGTAAAGACTGGCAAAGTGAGTTTGTAAAAGAGTTGCAAGCTGATGGAATTGAGCGCGTGTTGCTTTAAAAAAGCGTTTTATGCCTTACTTCATATTCCATGCGATGGTCATGCGCGGCTTGTGTCCGGTATAAGGATGTACAAAATGTACAATATCACTTGGAAATACCAGCATCGTGCCGGGTTTCATATCCGGTGTCAGTTCCAGCGTGACGCGCCCCGGCTCAATCGGGCAGCATTCTTCTACCCGTGGGTCGACAATCACAAAACGGCCGCTTAGTTCATTTTCAGGGTCCGCATCGCCGGTATCAACACAATAGACCACCGAGCCCACACAATTGGTATGACTGTGCGGATTAAGATATTGTCTGTGGCGGTTGATATTGCCCCAGGCAACATCAACGGTTGGTCGCGGGTTAGCGGTTGCCTGTGAGAAAAACTCCATGGCTCGCTCGTGTATCAGCTCGGCTTCAGGAATGCCCCATTTGTGTATGTTTTTGATTTTGGGGCCGGCATTTGGCATCAGGTGAGTAAACTTTTCATCCTGTTCAAGTTCCAGCATGCGCTTAGCAATGCGATGATTAAAGTCATGCATGTCATTCCAGTTGATCATGAACATCGCCGGACTCCGGCTTAAATGCATGACCTGAGGCTCAGTCCAGACAGAAATATCGGCACCGTCAATAGTCACGGACTCTTGCATTTTTTTTCGCTGAAAACTCATTGCCTCTCCTGCTACTGAAAAAGTTTATTTAGGGTAAACGACTTTAGCGCCTTCAGGTGTGCCGAGAATCAAAACATCGGCGCCACGGTTTGCAAAGATGCCTACGGTAACAACGCCAGGCATTGCGTTGATAGTATTTTCCAGTTTGATCGGTTGCATAATTTCCAGATTATGCACATCAAGAATGTCACAGCCGTTATCGGTCAGGTAGTTTTCACGCCAGACAGGCTCGCCACCCAGTTTAACCAGTTCGCGGGCAATATAGCTGCGGGCCATAGGAATAACTTCTACGGGTAATGGAAATTTGCCCAATATATCAACCAGTTTGCTTTCATCGGCGATACAGACAAATTTATCACTCATGCCAGCGATGATTTTTTCACGTGTTAATGCACCGCCGCCGCCTTTAATTAAATTGAGGTAATGGTCCGACTCGTCAGCACCATCAATGTAAACAGGGATATGGCTGACATGGTTGGTATCGAAGACTTCAATACCCGCTGCTTTGAGCAGTTTGGTTGAGGCTTCTGAACTGGAGACGGCGCCCTCAATTTTATTTTTGATATCCGCAAGGCAGTCAATGAAGTGATTGACAGTTGAGCCGGTGCCAACACCGACGATTGAATCAGCGACCACATATTCCATCGCTGCTTCAGCTGCTTTACGTTTCATTTCATCTTGGGTCATGGCCATCAGAAGTCCCCTTAACTGAGAGTAAGTGTTTTCAAAAAATCGAATCGCAGCATAATACCTGTTGTATAGAGCCTTGTCATGCCGCATATGCTGTATTTAATGCTATTACTTTGGTTTTATTGCTTTTATACTGCTGCAAAGTCACGCAGATTTCAGCTGTTTCGTGCAAATTGTTTATCAATCTAATTAAAATTAAATAAACCTGAACGTAATGACGAAAAAATACATCGAAAAAATCCTCACGGCACGTGTTTATGATGTTGCGATAGAAAGCCCATTGGATGTGGCAAAAAGCCTGTCTAAGCGCATAAACAACCGCGTTCTGATGAAAAGAGAGGATTTGCAGCCTGTTTTTTCGTTTAAATTACGCGGAGCCTATAACAAGATCGATCAGCTTTTGCGTAAAGGCAAGCTGCAAGGTGTGATTGCCGCATCGGCAGGTAATCATGCGCAGGGTCTGGCGCTGGCGGCGCAGCAGCGCGGTGTTAAAGCCACTATAGTCATGCCGAAAACAACACCGCTGATAAAGGTCAATGCGGTCAAATCGTATGGTGCCAAAGCCGTACTGGTTGGTGATGCCTATGACGATGCTTATGAATATGCGATTAAAGAAGCCGAATTAAAAAATCTGGTCTTTATTCATCCCTATGATGACCCCGATGTCATCGCCGGCCAGGGCACGGTGGCAATGGAAATATTGCGCCAGCATCCGGATGATATTGATGTCATTTTTATACCGGTTGGTGGCGGCGGCCTGGCGGCGGGCATGTCGACCTTTATAAAATATTTACGGCCCGAGATTAAGGTTGTCGCGGTTGAGGCGGATGAGTCGGCCTGTCTTGAGGCGGCCATGCAGAAAAACCGGCGGGTGATATTGCCCCAGGTCGGTATTTTTGCTGATGGTGTGGCGGTCAAACAAATCGGTAAAGAAACATTTCGTCTGCTTAAAGAATCCGTGGATGAAGTGCTGACGGTCAATACCGATGAAATGTGCGCGGCGATTAAAGACATATTTGATGATACCCGCTCGATTATGGAGCCGGCAGGCGCACTGGCAATCGCCGGTTTAAAAAAATATGTTGAAATAAATGCAATAGAAAATCAGACGCTGGTTGCGGTTAACAGTGGCGCCAATATGAATTTTGATCGCCTGCGACATGTTGCCGAGCGCTCGGAACTTGGCGAAAACAGGGAAGCGTTGCTGGCTGTTACCATACCGGAGCAACCCGGCAGCTTTCATAAATTTTGCAAGACGCTGGGTAAACGAGGCATTACAGAATTTAATTACCGTTATTCAAATGCAAACTCAGCTCAGGTTTATGCCGGCATTCAGTTATCAGAAGGCCTGGCTGAAAGGGATACTGTTATCGATGTATTAAAAGATAAAGGTTACCCGGTAATAGACTTGAGTGATAACGAAGTAGCCAAGCTGCATATCCGTTATATGGTCGGCGGGCGGGCTGAAGGTATCTGTGATGAAACAGTTTTCAGGTTTCAGTTTCCGGAGCGCCCGGGTGCATTGTTAGAGTTTTTAACAAACATAGGCAAGCGCTGGAATATCAGCATGTTTCATTACCGAAACCACGGTGCCGGTTATGGTCGTGTTTTAGTCGGCATGCAAGTGCCGCAGGCTGAGCGTAAATTATTAGATGAATACCTGCAAAAAACAGGTTACCCGTATTGGGATGAAAGCGATAACCCCGCCTATGCTTTGTTTTTAGCTAGCCAGACGGAATAGGGCTTTGGCTGCAATAGCTGAAAACGGCTTAATATTAGTGCTGATAAAGCCGCCCGGCAAATCGATTCGCCGTTAATCCAGCTTCTCATTCAAAACTGATTTCAGCCTGAATCCAGCGGTGATCCGAGCCTGCATAGTTTCCGCAAACAAATCTCAGGCTGCGGGCATTTTTAATAAAGATCCAGTCCTGCTCGCCCAGAGGGATTTGACTGTTACAGGCTCCCAGGGGTCGTGAGCTTTTAAATCCGGCGTTTTTTAGATGAGTAAAAACCGGTATCTTACTAAAGTCCGGGCTCAGCAAGCTTAAGGTGTTGAAATCACCCGCGATTACGACCGGGCCAGTAAAGCCCTCTGCATGATCGAGCAAGGCTTTGGTTTCATCGCCGCGGATTCGGGGAATAAAAGGTGAACGGCCTTTTTTATAACTTAAATGAACAGAATAAAGCCGCATTAGACGGCCGTTTTTGAGTTCTACGTCTGCCCAGAAAGCATCTTTGCCTTTTGAGTTGATGACAACCCGTCCGCTGCCCATTACCGTTAGTTTTGAAAGAATAGCGTCACGCGAACCATGAAACTGGAATGCATTTTGGCCAGCGATGGCTTTCATTTCAGTAAATTGCTCAACTTCCTGCAGTGCAACGAGGTCACTTTTTCCCAGCGAGGTGTCAGCAAACTGCTGGCTAATGACGGCATTATTATCAGATTTATGCCAGCTTTGCTGATTATGCAGGTTCCAGATAGCGATTATGACGCTATCTTTCTGGCTATGAGCGGCTGGTACCAGCCCGATTGTTGTCTGTAGTCGTTGCACCGGCTGAATCAGCAGCAACAGCAGTAGCAATATGACAGTCAGCACCAGCAGCAGACTGCGGCTGACATAACGATGACGCAAAACAGATAAAACGTTCATAAATTCTAAAGTGTAAACCAGGTAACGTGAGTATTTAGCCTTAAGCATTGATTTTGTGCAAGAAAATGATTGAGATGGAACAAGATCCGGTTATTTTGCTTGAATTTGTTTAATAGTTCACAGATCGATTCTGGTAGAATCCGAGCCCGTCAATATGATCAATCAAATCGGGTGTAATATGTTTCAAAAGCTTGTAGCAGCAGTGTTGTTAGTGTTTTTTAGCAGTAGTGGTCATGCCGGGTTACTCAACAAAGAAGGCAAATGGTATGGATACTATGGCTGGAACAGGGCGGAATACAGTAACAGCGATTTACATCTGACAGGCAATGGTTATGACTTTACATTATACGATGTGCAGGCAACAGACCGGCCTACACCGACGGCATTAGACCCATACTTAAATCCGGCCGGCCTGACCTTGCCGCAGTCGAATGGCCGGGTGGGTTATTATTTAACAGATACTTTTTCGGTTTCATTTGGTAATGACCATATGAAATACGTGATGGTGCAGGATCAGACGGTGGCGATTGAGGGATATATTAATTCGGGCAGTACGACGTATGCCGCTGGAGAGACTATAGATCTGGCGGATGGTGGTTTTTTAACATTTGAGCATACAGACGGTTTAAATTTCATATCCTTTGAGTTTGAGCATTTCCTGCCTTTCTGGGTATCTGAACAGGCAGAGGCCGCTCTGTCGGCTTATTGGGGCTTAGGCTATGCCATTATGTACCCGAAAACCAACGCCACATTATTTGGCCAGGCGCGAAATGACCAGTTTCATGCCGCCGGTTACGGCTTGAGCATTAAAGCGGGTGCCGAACTGTTATTAAAATATGACTTTTTTATGCGCATCTTTGTTAAAAGCGGGCAGATTGAGATGAATGATGTCAGGACAACCGCCAGTTCAGCTGACAGATTGAGTCAGGAGTTCACGTTTCTTCAAACCGCGATTGTTTTTGGCATGAACTTTTAATCTTATAAAAAGTCTTTTCAGTTGCGATGCCGTCTAGCGGAATATCCCAGTGTTCAACCGGGATAGCTGCTACCTTCTGGCATTCGTGAGCAAGCCCGATCAGCCGTGGTTTGCGCCAGCTTTGCTGGTGTTGTCTAAAGTGAAGGCTGCGGTCATAGAAACCGCCGCCCATGCCCAGACGGTTACCTTTGATATCAAAGCCTACCAGCGGCATAAAAATTAGCTGTAGCTGATGAGCCCGCTTGCAATGCCGGATTGCTACCGCGGGTTCAGCAATGCCGAAACGGTTAAGTTTGAGGCTGGTAGTTGGTCGGTAAGGCGCAAAGAACAGCTCGTCTGCATAAGGTGATAGCACCGGCAGATAGACGTTTTTGTGGCTTTTCCAGGCCGCTTTAATGGCAGCTGATGTCGAAATTTCAGCATCTTCGGCAAGATAAAAAGCCACATCCTTTACCTGACTGAAATAGCGGTTAAGTCTGAGGTTGTTGGCCAGCCGTTTGCCATGAGCTTGCTGTTGCTTCAGGCTCAGTTGCCGGCGTTGCTGGCGAAGCTGCTGCCGTAGAGATTGTCTTTGTGTGCTGGAAGTCATAAAAATTCAGGGAGTGGGTCTCCGCCTGTGCCGTATCAAAATAAGCGACCTTGAACCAGAAAGTTCAGGTGGGAACCCTCGTTAATACCTTAGGCTTCCCACTGGATAAACCAGCGGTAATGCACACAGTACTAACAGTAGAGTACCCGGGGTCAGTTATTAGGGACAAGGGAAATGAAAATTTTGCTACGAACACCGCAGAGACCCAGTGGTTATGTTAGCTCAATTTGACCCATTGCAGAATCAATTTTTTCTTTCAGCGAATTAATTCTTTTATCAACATCATTCAAACTGGAGCTGACTGTGCTCGCGTTAAGGACTTCATGCGCCAGATTTAAGGCCGCCATGACAGCGATGCGTTCGGATTCGATGATCGAGCCACGATCTTTAATTTCCAGGATTTTTTTAGTAACGAGATCGGCAGAAGCAAGCAATGAGGCTTCTTCACCTTCAGGGCAGCCGATACTGTATTCTTTGTCGAGGATGCGAATACTGACCGAAGAGGCTTTTGCATGCATCAATTTTGTTCCATTGATTTCAGTCGGCTGATCATCGATTCGATGTGTGTGCGGGCTTTGTCTTTTTGCTGGATAAGCGTGCTGCGCTCAGTCTGCAGTTCATTAACTGTGCCGCGCAGCGAACTATTCGACGTAGTGAGTTTGTCGCATAAGTTCAGCAGCTCTTCGACCTGTTTTTCAAGATCATCCATATTATTGTCTGTAGTGCTCATATCTTCTAAATATTAGAGCGGCTTTGCAGTCGGGTCAACTATTTCAATGCATTCTGAGGCTGCTTAAGCCCTTGTGAGCATGTTAAACTGTGCTCAGTTGACAACTTGAAGAGTGAAACACGAATGGCCATCATGCCCGATTATCTAAATTTGCAGGAATCGCTGCTGAAAGCGAATGCCAGTATGGAAGCCTCTGAATCGCACGGTGCGTTATGTGGCATGTTATGCGCTCAGGGCAGCGCTGATATCAATCAATGGCAGCAACACGTGCTGGGTGAGCAGGAAGAGGGCACCCTGCTGATGGGGCCGTTAGCTGATGAGTTGCAGCAAATGTACCTGACAACAATCACCGCTCTAAATAATGAAGTCACCGATTTTCAGTGCTTGCTGGCATCGGATGACGAAAAACTGGCTGACCGGGTCTACGCCTTAGCCAACTGGTGTCAGGGTTTTCTCTACGGGCTGGCGGCTGGCGGCATAAAGCAGGGTGATAAAATGCCCGAAGACAGCACTGAGCTGATGCTTGATTTGATTCAGATTTCACAAGCCGTGTTTGATGATGAGGATTCAGAAAACAGTGAAGATGATTATATGCAGCTGGAAGAATTTGTACGCGTCGGTGTGCTCTTAATGAACGAAGAGTTACAGCCTGTTAAACAGAAAAAACCAATTAGAACCGATACGTTACATTAAAAAGAGACGTTATGAATAAGCAGGTATTAAAAAGACGCCGTAAACAGCTGATGCGCATGATGGGTAAAGACGCCATTGCCATTTTGCCGGCCGCACCGATGCGAAGCCGAAATCGTGATGTAGAACATAAATACCGTCAGGACAGTGACTTTTTATACCTGAGTGATTTTCCAGAGCCAGAAGCGGTGATCGTGCTGATTCCGGGACGTAAAAACGGCGAATACGTGCTGTTTTGTCGTGACCGTGACCCGCTGATGGAAACCTGGAATGGTAAACGTTATGGGCCGGATGGCGCTATTGAAGAGTTTGCCGCCGATGATGCGTTTCCTATCGATGACATTGACGATATCCTGCCGGGACTGATGGAACACTGCGAACGGGTTTATTACACCATGGGGCTGGATCTTGAGTTTGATAAACAGGTGATGGGCTGGGTCAATCATCTGAAAAAGAATTCGCGTTCAGGTACACACGTGCCCTATGAATTTGTCTCGTTAGATTATTTTTTACACGACATGCGTTTGTTTAAAAGCCAGCCAGAAATCAAACTGATGCAAAAGGCCGCTGACATTTCAGTCACCGCACACCAGCGAGCAATGAAACTGTGCCAGCCGGGAATGTTTGAATACGAGCTGGAAGCTGAATACCTGCATGAGTTCCAGCGTAACGGTGCCACCTGGGCGTATTCATCGATTGTCGGCAGTGGTGCCAATGCCTGCATTTTGCATTATGTGGAAAATGATCAAAAGATGAAAGATGGCGATCTGGTATTAATTGATGCCGGTGCCGAATATCAGGGATACGATGCGGATATTACGCGTACCTTTCCGGTAAATGGAAAGTTCAGTCAGCCGCAGCGTGAAATTTATGAACTGGTGCTGGCGGCACAAAAAGCCGCGATTAAAAAAGTAGTGCCAGGTAATCACTGGAACGATCCGCATAACGCGGCCGTTAAAACCATGACCAAAGGCATGGTTGAGCTGGGCTTGTTAAAAGGCAAAGTCAGCAAGTTGATTAAAGACGAAAGCTATCGCCAATACTATATGCACCGTACCGGGCACTGGCTGGGCATGGATGTGCATGATGTGGGTGATTATAAAGTTGATGAAGAATGGCGTTTACTGGAGCCGGGCATGGTGCTCACAGTGGAGCCGGGCCTGTATATTCCGCACGGTTCCAAAGGCGCAAAACGCTGGTGGGATATTGGTGTGCGGATAGAGGACGATGTACTGGTAACCAAAGACGGCCATGAAGTGCTGACCCGTGCACTGGTTAGCGAAGTCGATGAGATAGAAAAATTAATGGCAGATGATAAGTCTTAGGTCTTAGGTCTTAGGTCGTAAGTCGTAAGTCGTAAGTCTTGGGTTATAAGTCATAGGTCATAGGTCATAAGTTAAAAGATTCAAGACTTGAGACTCAAGACTTAAGTATCAAAGTCGTTAATCAGGAAACTTTTTCACATAATGAATTGTAAATAATGAAAAAAAATTACGATGTAATAATTGTCGGAGGCGGCATGGTCGGCGCCAGTCTGGCGGTGGCATTAAAAGACAGCGGTATGTCGATTGCCATCATCGAAGCGTTTGCCTGGAAAAGTCAGCAGCAGCCGAGTTTCGATGACCGTTCCATTGCGTTGTCTTATGGCTCTAAAAAAATCCTTGCAGCGATGTCGCTGTGGCCTGAGATTGCATCACGTTGCCAGGCCATCAAAACCATACACGTTTCAGATAAAGGCTATCTTGGTGTAACCCGCTTACGCCATGATGAGGAAAACGTTGAGGCGCTGGGTTATGTCATAGAAAACCGAATTATGGGTGAAGTATTACAGGCACAGTTGCAAAGCATGCCGCACGTTGATGTGCTGATGCCCGCGACGGTCAGTGAGGTTAATCAAAGCGCAGAAACGGTGACGCTAACTGTCGATCATGACTCGGGCAGTTATCAGCTACAGGCTTCGTTGCTGGTGGCGGCTGATGGTGCGATGTCCAGGGTGCGCGAGATGGTGGGTATTGCACACCGTAAAAGTGATTACCAGCAGTCGGCAGTGATTGCCAACGTCTCGCTGGAAAAAAATCACGACTCAGTCGCTTATGAGCGGTTTACCGAATCCGGCCCGCTGGCTTTTTTACCGATGACCATGGGTGCAGACAACAAACCACGCTGCTCTGTCGTCTGGACAATAAAGCGTGAAGATGAAGCGTCGCTGATGCAGCTAGATGATGCCGCGTTTTTGCAGCAGTTGCAGCAGCGCTTTGGTTACAGGCTGGGGCGTTTGGTGAAAACCGGTGTCAGGAATATTTATCCGCTGGCGTTAACGGAGGCTGAGCAGTTGGTTAAAGACCGCGTTGTGGTGATCGGTAATGCGGCGCATGGGTTGCACCCGGTTTCTGGCCAGGGCTTTAATCTGGCGCTGCGTGATGTCGCGCTGCTGGCAGAAAAAATCCAGCAACATGGCGTGAGCAATCCGGCGCGATGGTTAAATGATTATGCAATGCTAAGACAAAAAGACATGAAGCGTGTTTTTCGGTTTACCGATACCCTGGTTAAGCTGTTTTCAAATAATTTTATGCCATTAGCCCATGCCAGGGCCGCCGGTTTAATGATGGTGGACTGTTTGCCTTCATTGCGCCACTTGCTGGCAAAACAAAGTATGGGCCTGGTGGGCAAAATGTCGAGATTAATGCGCGGTGTGTCGTTATGAAAACAAATTATGATGTCATTATTGTCGGTGGTGGCATGGTGGGTTCAACGCTGGCCTGCGCGCTGGCAGAGTCGGCATTAAAAATTGCTGTGATCGAGAAAAACCTGCCCGCTGAAATTCAGCCCAGTGATGATTATGATTTAAGGGTATCGGCGATAAGCCATTCATCACAACAGGTGTTTGAGCATTTGGGCGTCTGGTCTGGCATTCGCCGCCGGCGCTGTTGTGCTTATGAAAAAATGCATGTCTGGCATTCGCAAGGTGACGCCGAGCTACTCTTTGATGCGGCCGATAGCGGCGTCAAAGAGCTCGGTCATATCATTGAGAACAGAGTGATTCAGCTGGCATTGCTGGAAAGAATAAAGCAGCATGACAATGTTGATCTGATCAGTGGCCAGTCGGTTGATGCGGTGCAATATCAGCCACAAAACAGCCAGCTGACATTAGAAAACGGTTCACTTTTAAGCGGTCGATTATTAGTCGGCGCTGATGGTGCGCATTCAATGGTCAGAGGCGCGGCCGGTATCGAGCTGGAGATGGCGGATTATGATCAAAAAGGCATAGTCTGCGTGGTCACACCTGAGAAACATCATCAACACACGGCATGGCAGCGCTTTTTATCCACAGGTCCGCTGGCTTTTTTACCGTTGTCAAATGGCCAGTGTTCTATCGTCTGGTCGGCCGATTCGACGGAGGCTGAGCAGTTGCTAACGCTGGATGATGAGGTGTTTTGCAAACAACTGTCTGATGCCTTTGATGGCAAGCTGGGGCGGATTGAAAGCGTCAGTTCACGGGCCGCTTTTCCATTGATCAGACGTCATGCGCACGAATACATAAAAGACGGCCTGGTATTAGTTGGCGATGCCGCGCATACCATCCACCCTCTGGCTGGTCAGGGTGTCAACCTGGGGCTGATGGACGCGGCCAGCCTGGCAGAAGTGATGAACGTGGCAATTCGGCATCGCCGTGATTTCGCCAGCTACCAAACGCTAAGAAAATATGAACGCTGGCGCCGGGGCGAAAATCAATTGATGATGTACAGTATGAGTGCATTCAAAAACCTGTTTGGAAATAAGCACCGTTTGCTCAGTAAAGCCAGGAATTTGGGCCTGGCTCTGGTGCAAAAAAGCGCCATGGCAAAATCAGCCTTAATGCGCAGGGCAATGGGCTTTGACGGTGATCTACCGGCTATAGCTCGCGATAACTGGAACAGAGAAGCCGCGGCTGAAGATCCTTTTCAGAGCGGCAGCGGCAGATGAAACTGGCGTTTCATTCACTGATTGGTCTGGCAGGGGTTAGCCGCCATGAAAACCAGCGCGCTCAGTTTTTGGATAAAGTCATTCAGTGGCCCATGCTAATGCTGGTTTTATGGATGCCATTCCAGTTTTATCTGGATTTTCAGGGCAGTGCGGAATCAGCTGAAACGGTCTTTTTTGACTGGCTGGTCTGGTGGTTTTTTGTGATTGAAACCGTGTTGCTGTTCAGTCTGGTCGATAATAAATGGCGTTATCTGCGTTCTAACTGGATGAATCTGTTCATAATTGTGGCGGGCCTGCCCATTATTTTATGGGGCTATTCGCCATTAGCCGTGGTACTAAGAAGCCTGCGACTGTTATTAATGGCTGGTCTGGTTTATAGACTGGCGAAAACGGTGAGGAAAATACTTAATCGCAATCAATTAGGCACCACTTTGCTGGTGTCATTATTACTGGTTTTGCTATCAGGCGTGATTATCACCGCAATCGACCCGGCTTTTAATTCACCAGAGCAAGGGATTTGGTGGGCCTTGGTGACGATTTCCACTGTCGGTTATGGTGATTTTACACCCGTGAGCGGGCCGGGGCGTATTTTTGCATCAGTGCTTATCCTCTCTGGAGTGATGCTGTTTTCATTGGTCACGGCTAATTTAGCCGCGTATTTTGTCGAAAAAGAAGTCGAAAAGGATGCGGAGGCCGAATCCAGAGAGGAAGAGTTGTATCTGGACAGGGCTTTCAGCCGCATTGAACGCCGGCTTTTGAAGATTGAGCAGCAATTAATGCAAATTGCTGAAGATAAATCGGATAAAGACTCCTAAAATAAGCATTAATGGCATATATCATGGAATTAGATGCTGGTTTTGTGAGCTAAGTCTAATTCTCCAATTCTGGGCCAAAAACTAATCAATTAATTATCTATACTTGTTTAAAGTCGTAGAGTCCGTGGCCGCTACTTTAATCAGGTGTATTTTACCCAGGAATGAGGTTAATGCTGCGTAGGGTCTTATTGTTTATGTGTTGTTGTGTGATTGAGTCTGTCTCGGCTCTTGAAGCACCGCCAGATCTCCAGTTTGATGTTGTACGTTATGAAGTAACGGGGTCGAATGCCATGTCATCAGCAGAAGTTACTAACATATTGAAACCGTATCTTGGCCGTCATTACAGCCTGGCCGGGCTGTCATCTGCTGTCGAAGAACTGGAAAGGCATCTGAAAAAAAAGGGTTATAGTTTTCACCGGGTTGTTTTAATACCGCAGTCGTTACGCAATGGCATAGTAAAACTGCATATATATGAGTTTAAATTGGGTGCTTTAAAGGTCTCTGGCAATCAATATTTTAGTGATGAAAATATTAAACATAGCCTGCCTTCGTTAATCGAAGGTCAGGCGCCCAATACCCGCTTATTGAATAAAAGCCTTTCAATTGCGAATCATCATCCGGATAAAAGTTTGCAGATGATTTTCAAGGAAGGGGAAAAACAAAACACGATTGATGTGGAGTTAAAAGTTGCAGATAAAACGCCTGCAACCGGATATGTGCAACTGGCTAACACCGGTTCTGAAAACAGCGGCGAAACGCGTTTAGGGCTGGGTTATCAATACAGTAACTTATTTAATAAAGACCACGTCGCCAATATTAATTACAGCACATCAACGGAACAACCGGAAAACGTATCACAGTGGGTATTAAGTTACAGCATGCCGTTTTATGATATCGGCGACAAGTTGTCATTTTATTACAGTGATTCAAAGGTTGAAAGTCTTACACTGTTTGAAAACAATCCGGGTCTCTTTGATGTCAGTGGTATCGGCAGTGTACTGGGTATGCGTTATACGCTGGGTTTTTTAAATATTAAATCTTTCAAACAAAAAGTGACTCTGGGGCTTGATGTAAAAGAATTTAATAACCGAATATCATCCGCTGATTTTGGTGGCGCGATTGATGAAAGTACCGTCAGAAGCGGCCCCGTATCGATTGAATATGAATTTTCCAGACCAAAAGGGCGTTCACCTTTTGCATTGTCTGTTTCCTATCATCATAACCAGATAGATGATGAAGCGTATTTACTTCAGGACAGGGCGCCGGATACAAACTGGGGATTGACCCGCTACCGGGCACAATATGATATGCCGCTTTCAGACTGGTTGCTGCGGTTTAAATTAAGCGGTCAGTATGCGGACCGGGCTTTGATCTCGGCTGAGCAATTTACTGTCGGTGGTAGTCGTTCTGTTCGAGGGTATGAAGAAGTTGCGGCGCTGGGCGACCGGGGGCATTATTTTAATTTAGAGCTGTGGAAAAAAATAAAGTCCAGTCATTTAAGCGGTGCTGTTTTTTATGATTCAGCACAGACTGAATTGACAGAGTTAACCGACACTAACATTAGTGCTCCGTTGAAGAATAACCTGGCTTCTATGGGCGTAGGGTTACGCTGGAGCTGGAGCCGTTATCTGGCTGTTTCAGCAGATTTAGCACAGGTACAGCAGGATTTTGGAGAAACACTTAAAGGAGATAGCAAACTTCATTTTAATATGACTTATAAATATTGAGTGTGATTATGAAAAACCAGTCGTTACCAAGCAAGGGTTCGCTCTTCAGTCAAAGCATGATTGCACTCGTTCTTATTTTTTATAGCATAAATGCATTTGCAGCCGTCGAAGTCGGTGTCGTGGACTATGTGCGTGGCGTGGTCACAGCGCAGCATGGTGACGAGGGTACACGCATCATGGGGAAAAGTGCAAAAATTTTTGAAAAAGACATCATCACTACGGCAAACAGAAGCTTTGCCATAGTAAAAATGAAAGATGGCACAAAAATTACCCTGCGGCCGAATTCCAGTTTAGGTATCGAAAAATATATTGCCAGAAAAGGCCGCTCTGATAGCGCGGTTCTGAACTTGTTTAAAGGCGGTATCCGCGCGATTACGGGTTATATCAGTAAAACCCGCAATGACGCTTATAAAATCAGAACGCCGGTTGCGACTATTGGTATTCGCGGCACCGAGTTTGATGCCCGGCTTTGCGAAAAGGATTGCCGTAAAGAAAGTGAGCGATTCAAGCAACATCATAATGTAAACACGGCGTTTGTAGTCGGCAGAATTGCATTTATGCGCGGCCAGGTCAGCGCTACCGGAAAATATAAAAAAACCAGACAGCTGTTTACCGGCGGACCTTTATACGAAGGCGATAAAGTAGCCACGGGTGCCTCCTCTTTTACGGTTATTGCTTTTAAAGATGAAAGCCGCATCACCTTAAATTCTGAATCAGAATTTGAAATTAAAAAACACCACTATGATAAGAAAGATGCCAGTCTCAGTTCTGCCTTTATGTCGTTATTACGCGGTGGTTTAAGAGCTACCAGTGGCCTGATTGGTAAGAGAAACCCGGCCGGCTATAAGATGCAAACCTCGGTGGCGACGATCGGCATTCGTGGTACCGGCTACGATATTCACTGTGATGGAAAATGTGTTGCGCAAGCACCCCAGTCATTGATGACACCACTAGAAGAGATGATTAATTTCTTCATTAAGCCTGTTGTCGCCACTGGTAACCAGGGCATGTATGCCCACGTATGGAATGGTGCGATCGAGCTGACGAATAATGCCGGTAGCCAACAGCTGGGTCTGAATGAAACCGCATTCCTGAGAAATATTGATAGTGCGCCAGTCATGATGCCTGAAATACCTTTGTTTATGCGTTCAATGCCAGCACCAAGGCCTGATACGGTTGAAGTGGCGGCATCAATGTTTACACAAGAGAACACAGCTGAAACCCGGGCCGGCTTATATGTATCGGTTTATGATGGTCATGTCAGTATGTCGTCAGAACAGGGCCATCGGGTAGATTTAGGTAAAGGCGAAGCGGCATTTAGTGGTAATGTTGGCAGTGCTCAGACAGCACCGGTTCGTCTGACGGGCATTCCGGCATTTCTGGCTTCTGATGTCTACCCAAGACCCGAGTCTTATAATGAGACCTGGGAAAATTTATTTAATGATGTTACCAGTCCTGATGAAAATCAGGACTTTGAATGCACTCCTCAATAAATAGGGTGATGAGAATGAAAAAACAGCAGGTAAATATATATAGGCCCTCTGCATTAATGCTCGGCTTAATGCTTGGGCTAGCAACCCCTGTGCTTGAGGCAAACCCATCAGGTGCAGTGGTTATTAATGGTAATGTTTCATTCTCACAACCTGATACCAATACTTTGCATATAACCAATAGCAATGGCTCTGTGATTAACTGGCAGGAATTTTCTATCAATGCCAATGAAACCACTCATTTTCAGCAAAGCGGCGCTGATAGCGCCGTATTGAACCAGATAGTTGGCAGTAATGGTTCTGAGATCATGGGTAACCTGAGCTCAAATGGACAGGTTTTTCTGATCAACCAAAACGGCATTATTTTTGGTGAAAATGCGGTGATTAATACGGCAGGTTTTGTCGCTTCAACGTTAAACCTGTCTGACCAGGATTTTCTTGAGGGGCGGTTAAATTTTGAAGGCGTTAATGCCGGTGATATTTTAAATCAGGGATTCATTACCGCGGGCGCTGACGGCGATATTGCATTGATCGCACCGAATATTATTAACCAAGGTGTGATTACGGTTGAGCAGGGAGATGTGATTCTGGCCGCCGGTGAAAAGCTGACTTTGACCAGCCTCAAGGCTTCAGATGTGAGTTTTGAAATACAGTCGGCAGACCATACTGTCGTGAACCTGGGTTCGGTGACAACCGATGGTGGTGCGATCGGCATGTTTGCCGGCAGCTTGACTCATTCGGGTGTGATAGCCGCTAATGCTTTGACATTAGACGCCGACGGCAATGTGATGTTGGTGGCGAAAAATGACCTGACAATTACTGAAAACGCAGTTGTCAGTGCAGATGGTGAGAATGGTGGCCGGGTACTGATTCAAAGCGAAACCGGCACTACTCTGGTATCCGGGTCGGTTTCGGCCAGTGGCACAAATGGTGCCGGTGGTGTGGTTGACGTGCTGGGCTATCAGGTCGGCATTATTGATAATGCGGTGCTTGATGCATCAGGTACACAGGCCGGTGGTCAGGTGCATGTCGGCGGTAATTATCAGGGTATCGGTGAATTACAAAATGCCACTGCAACCTACGTTGGATTAAATACTGTCATTCAGGCCGATGCGATTGACGCAGGTGACGGTGGTGAAATCATAGTCTGGGCAGATGAAACCACAAGAGTGCACGGTACGATCAGTGCAACCGGTGGCCAGCAAAGTGGTAATGGTGGTTTTGTTGAGACTTCTGGCAAGATATTTCTTGATGTGACCGATATTAATCTGGATTTAACAGCCGCCAATGGTCAGGCCGGCAACTGGTTATTAGATCCTCTGGATTTAACTATTAGTATAGCCGCCGATGCGGGCGTAACTTCCACACCGCCCGGTATAAATTATATTTTTACTGCTAGCACAACAGGTTCAAATTTGAACGTTGATACGTTGCTGGCGCAGTTAAACAGCGGCGTGAGTGTTGAAATCGATACCGGTGGTGTGGGTGCAGAAGCGGGCGATCTCACCGTCAATGCAGCGATTGCTGTGGTTGGAACTACTCCGGTATCATTAAGATTGGATGCAGCCAATGATATTATCATTAACGCTGCAATTACGTCCGATGTTGCGTTAGACCTTATACTGAATGCTGACTCTATAAGAAATGACGTCAGCGACTCCTTAGGTCAAATTGTGATCAATAACAGCATTTCTACTTTCGGTGGTTCGGTCACGCTGACCTCAGCCGAAGGTGTTGTATTTAATGGTGTGGGTAGTATTGATTCGGCCGGTGGCACTATTTCTGTGTCAACGACTCTGGATACAGGCGTTATCAGTTTTGCACAAGATCCTGCTCAAGTATTTGCGATAAATGCGGGCTTGGGTGATGTTGTATTAAATGTTGGCAGTGTCACCGATAGCAGCTCGGCGCAGGATATCATAGCCAACTCGTTAAGTTTTAATACAGTGAATGGTTTTGGTACTGCGCTGGATCCGATACAGACATCCATTAATACGCTGACCTCAGGCAGTAATTCAGGCACCGGTGGCATATATGTTGATAATGTTAAAGCCATGACGGTGGCATCTATCGACTTGTTGAATGCTGGTGATCTCAATTTATTTAATGGTGGCGATCTGACAATCGGCACGATCAACGCCGTGGGTGGTAATGTGCTGCTGGATACCAGTGTGGCCAGCAATGGTTCCGGCGGAGCCATTTTAAGTAACGGTCTGGTTGCCATAAATATTGACAGCGCATCGAATATCGATCTTGTATCTGAAACCGGCATTGGCTCAAGCACCAGTCATTTTGGAGTAGCGGGTACACAAAGTTTGCTTAATGCTTCTGTCGCAGGGGCAGGCAATATTTATCTTGATAATCTGGATGTCACTGCAGGGCAGTTTGTCCTGGGTTCGTTTTCGATAAATAGCGGTGATGTTTTTGTCGCCAACCTGAATGCGAATCAGGCGACAGTGATTGCCGGGGGCTGGTCAAGCAATACGGGCAATATTTCTATTGAGTCAAATTCAATTATCAATATTAATGCCGGTATAACGGCTGATGTGTTGACCCAGACGGGCAGTATTAACATATCCGCTCTGAACGGTGACATTATCTTCGGTAGCACCGGCTCGGTGACAGCTTCTGCGGTAAGTCTTAATGCAACAGGTGCTATTTCAGATGATGGTACCGGTATTGGTGCTTCGATTGGCAACGGCACATTGCCCGTGAATCAGTTTGCAGCAGTTGCTGGAAATGGTATTAGCTTAACAGCATCGGGTAATGATGCCGATAACTTGAGTTTGGTCAGTACCACCGGAAATATTAATTATAGTGATGTCGATGGCTTTGCCTTATTAGCCGCCTTTGCCACCGATGATGGTACAGCGAATGGTCTTGCAACGGGTAATGTGACCTTAACCGCCGGTGATGCGATTTTAAAAGCCAATGGTTCGGTAACCAATATTGCTGGACTGAATGCCACGATAACAGCAGTAAATGGTATCGGTGGCGGAGCAAGTGGCGCGATTGAAACCAGCCTCACTAACAGCCTCAGCTTCAGCAATACACTGGAAGGCAGTGTCGATATTATTAACCAGTCGGCTAATGATCTTCAGGTGCAGGGCGTGAACAGCACAGCTAACACTTCGGGCAATGATGTAACTCAAATTACAAGTCCAAATGGCTCTATAAGCATTGCTGCTGTGCAGCAAGTGTCATCTGCGAATGCAGATATTTTGCTGGATGCATCGACTATTAATGTTAACGGTGAGGTCAGTACAGTCAACGGCAGCATTATGCTTAAAGCGGGCAATATAAATCTTGCTGGTCTGGTCAGTGCGACTGGTGTAGCGGATGTATATGCTATCGGACTAATCACTGATGAACTCGATCTCACGGGCAGCCTTAACGGCGGAGCTGGAGATGTTTCAATAAAAACCCTGACTGCCGGAACCGATATATATCTGGCAAGTAGCATCGATAATGTTGGCCTGGATATTAGTCAGGCTGAAATTGACAATATTACGGCCGGCCGATTAATCATTGGTTCGCAAGGTGCAACAGTAGGCTCAGGCAGTAATTTGATTGTATTTGACGGTGCAATCAATACCGGTGCAATGGCCACTCGTTTTATCAGTGAAGGCAATATAGTGTTCAATCAGGGTGCTGTAACCGCACTGACAAATACTTCTGTAACTGGAGTTGAGCTTAATACTCAGGCCGAAATTGTTGATCAGAGTTCAGGCACCGACATACAGGCGGGTCAATTGCAGATGACAGCGGTGAACGGCGTTGGTTCTGCTGATGCGATAGATACTCAGGTTGCCAGCTTGTCAGTGGTTAATCAGACGGCCAATGATGTGAATATTATCAACAGCGGTGATTTGAGTGTCAGCGCTAGCGCCAATTATGGCGGCAACTTGAACATCAGCTCTGATGCCTCGTTGAGTGTGTCTTCAGCTGTGGGCGCAACAGGCATTGCTGGTGTCTCAGCATCTGGCGAGTTGGCACTTGAAGCGGCAACCAATTTATTGATTGGCGGTGAGCTGACTGCAACGGCGATTCGTTTATTAGCTGCTGAGGCAGTGAACATAAATAACAATATGGTAGCCAGTGGCGACTTATCTATTCAGGCCGATACTAATAACGACGGCGTCGGTGATGTCGTGTTTGAGAACCTGAATGGCGCAGCACTTGGGGTTAGTGTCGCCAATCTTGATATCAGTGGCGCAGGTGTCACTTTGCAGGCCAGCAATGGTGGCGTGCATGTGGAAAGTACTGGCTTGTTAAACGTCACAGCAGCGAATGATCTGAGTATTTCAGGTGGCAGCATAGCTGATGCTGATGCCTATCTGTCAGCCCAAGGCGATATCAATCTTAATGTTGCAGGCAACCTGTCATTAACAGGCGGTACGGCGATTAACACCGCAGCTTCAATTTTTGATATGAGTGCGGTCAATAGCAATCTGTTAACGGCACAGGTAGCGGGCGCTGTGATTTTAAATGCCGGTACCGGTGATGACAGCGGCGCGTATATAACGGCCGGTGATATTCATCTGACCGTGCAGGGCAATGTAGACTTAACCGGTAGTGCAGCGGCGAATGGCGCGGCTTTGATTAATGCCACCACCGGTTCAATGTTAGTTGAATTGCCTTCGGGCGGGCTTGTTAATAAGACCGCGGGTACCGGCGTCGGTTCGGTGGCTGATTTAATTGCTAATTTAGGGGTGACTATACTGGATGGCGCTATCGATAACCTGTCCAGCAATGAGGTGATCAGTGCACCGCTTGAGAGTGTGGTTATCAGCGCTAATGAATCATTGGTTGAGCTGCTGAATGAGGAGCTGGCTGATGATGAAAACAGTGAGGACACATCAGCTACTGAAGGAAAAGTACTGGCCTGTCGCTAAGCAATTGCCTTCAATATAACGATTCAGTGGCTGGAGAGCCGCTGAATCCGTTTATCTCTCAAAAAACCACCCTTATCTGAATTCATTTATTAGGTTAGAATGATTGCTTGCATGCAGGCAATGCGTTTGTTTATAGTGTTTTCCCGGCATGGTTTTTGTAATCAATATCAATGCTTTAGTAAAAGCTAATAATAAAAAAGATTTTGGTTTTGATGGTTTGTTTAAATATTAAATGGCCAGACTACGATCGAGCTTATAACAAGCTAAATGCCCGGATATGTATTGCCAGGTTGTAGTTAATCGCTCCATAATTTAAGGGAATCCGGTCTTTATTGAATCAGGCTTTGAGCGTTATCGTAGCCCTGAGTTGCTATGAAGGCTGGCGTGAATGTTCATGATGTATGTTGGCTTGAAATATTTAATATTGCGTTTAACGGTTCTTGTATTCGTTCTGCCGGCTTTGCTTTCCTGTGATGCTCTGGATTTTAATGGTAAAAGCATTTCGCCTGCCAGCAGTTTTCCTATTGTCTATGTTAAACGTTCACATCAGGCGTTAACCGAGCCTATAGACCCGGTCAGTTTTGTTGCCGGTGGTGATCTGTACTGGCGCGATGCGGCATCAGCATCTGCCAGTGAGCTAAATCTCACGAATGCCGAGACCGCCGGGAATGGCGATGTCAGCAGCCCTGAAATTTCATATGATGGCACAAAAATCGTTTTTTCCATGCGCCGGCCGGCTGATAATAGCTGGAATATTTGGACACTGGATGTTGCCACTAAAAACCTGACACAGTTGACATTCGATGATGCGCTTGAGGTATTTGATGACCTGCACCCGCATTTTCTGGTTGATGGCCGAGTTGTGTTTTCGTCCAGCCGACAACAAACCAGTCGCCAGCATTTGGCCGACAACAATATTGAGCCATTCTCATTTCTAGATGCCAAAGCCCGTCACCCTGGCAGTCTGCTGCATGTCATCAATGCCGATGGCAGCGGGCTGAAACAAATATCATTTCATAGCGGCCATGATCGTGATGTGGCGCTGCTCAGCAATGGCAAGATCATGTTTAACCGCTGGGAAGCCAGCGGACAGCGAAATCATTTCCCCATAATCAGCATGAACCCGGATGGTACCGGAATCGAAACTTTGTATGGTGCCTACAGTAAAGGCAATAGTTTTTTTAGCCCTAGGGAGCTGCCAAATGGCAATATTATTGCGATACATGCACCTGTTTCGGGTTCGCATGGTGCCGGCGCACTGGTTGAAATCGATATTAAGCAGTTTGGCGACATGCAAGACAAAACCAGTGGGCTAGCAGATGGATCAGTGGCACAAAAACAGCTGTCATTAAAGACGATTAATATTGAACCGGGTGTATCCCAATACGGCCGTTATCTCAGTCCCTATCCGGTGTTTGATAATTCAAACAGAATACTGGTCAGCTGGTCTGCCAGCCAGCAAACTGAAATCAATGATTTGCAATCGGCAACAGTAAAAAATATTGAAGGCCGCCCCTCTTTTGGCATTTACATTTTAGAACTTGATAGCAAAAAAATGACACCTGTTGTAAACGCCAGCAGCGGCTTAATGGCCTATGATGCGATAGCGGTTCAGCCGCGTACTGCACCGGTTCTAATTGAGGATGCTTTTTCAGGCGCCGGAGGCACGCTGAATGCAGCACTGGAAGCGGCTGATCAGGGTGTGCTTCACGTGCGCAGCGTTTACGATACTGACAGCAATAATTTGCTGGCACCGTCAATGATGATTGCCTCTGAAGGGGAGATGATTGCACAGATCCCGGCACCCGCTGATGATAGCCGCCAGACGGTTGCGGACATAGCGGCGATTAAAGACTTATCCAACATCAATTACAGGACAGTCGAAGACAGGCCGGCGCGCTTTGTGCGTGTGACTACAGCGGTCGCTGTACCAGCTGGTGCCGGGCAGGATCTGGTGGGCGCTGCCGGTTCTGTGATGCAGCAGATTCTGGGTTACTCAGAGGTTGAACCCGATGGCTCGGTATTAGTTAAAGTGCCGGCTGATACGCCGCTCGCAATCAGTGTGCTGGATGCAAAAGGCAGAGCGATTACCAACCATACCGCCTGGTTTCAGGTCAGACCGGGCGAGGTATTAGAGTGTGCCGGCTGTCACAGCCCGAGACGCAGGACGGCATTAAATATATACCCGATTGCGTTTAATAACCCGGTGGTGCAGCTTGGGCCGGCACAAATAAATGAGACCATGGCAGAAACCAGGGCCCGGGTATTAAATGGCAATGCCGGTGATCCGGATGGTTTAACATCGGCTGATTTAACGCCAGACATAAAGTATTCAGATGTCTGGATAAGCGATACGATTCTGGCTACAACGCAGGCGTCGGCATTAGCCACCGAGGCAGCGGGAATGCCGGTGACGGTAAGTGTGGCTTTAGGGATTGATATCGACCTTAACTACGGGGCATTAACAACACCGGCCCCGGTCGATGGCATTATCAATTTTGTCGAGCACATACAGCCGATTTTGTCAGCAAAATGCAGCAGTTGCCATGACAGCACGTTAGCGCCTGATCTTAGAAATGTAACGGATGCGAATGACGGTGTGTTGTTGTCCTACAAAAGTTTAGTCAAAGGAGCGCAGGATCTGGATACGCTGAACAATCCGCAGCTTAATTTAAAAGACGGCGCCTACCTGACGCAACGCCGCCTGCCTTATGTCAGCGTCGGCGGGCCAAGAGAATCGTCGAGAAGCAGTTATTTAATGGAGAAGTTAAGCGCTACCGAGTTAAGGGCGCCACAGGTGCTAAGTGGCGCAACCAACCATATGCTGTTGAATGACTCAGAAATGCGGCTGTTTACCGAATGGATGGATACCGGGGCTAATTATTATAATTCACCGTTTGGTGTGGATAGTGATGCTGATGGCATCAGTGATCTGGCAGAAGTCATTGATCTGGTATCGCCACCCTCATTGGATGTATTTCGCAGCACTATTCATGGCATTTTAAGCAGTCAATGTGCAAGCTGCCATAAAGCCATCGGCAATAAAAGTGACTTCGATCAGCGCATTATCGCCAGCACATTAAACAATGCTGTGCCCTCTGAAAACACACTACCGCGTTTTGTATTAACCGGTGATCTGCTGGGTGATTACCGTGCCGCGCTGGCGTTTATCGAGGACCGCGCAGCCACCGCCCAAAACAGTTTGGTCAACTACCCGATATCAACAGGCAGCGCCCCTGTGCATCCGCAGATAGCGGATGGCGCCGGTGGTTTTATGCCTGTTTTATCAGGCGCAGATGCATCGACTATTGTTAACTGGATAATGCCGTGAAAAGTCGATACTTAAGCATTATGCCAATACTGCTAATGATGTCGTTTACGCTGGCCGCTAAAGACAGGCAGCCGGTAGAACTAACAATAGACGAGTCATTTCTTGAGCTTTTTAAAGGCCCGGATAAAGACTACCGGGTCGAGCATGTATTGTTAAGAGGCGAAACGGTACAGCTTGAAAAGCAATACGCAGACTGGTTTTACCTCAGGCAGAGCGAGCGGGTTTTCGGCTGGGCACATGTAAACGCGTTGCTGGATAACCGGGTTGAGAAACTGGACATGAGTTTCGATGAGTTTTTAATTAACTTTGAAGGTGAGCGAGAATTTGATATAGCGTTCAGAACAGGCTTTCTTGAAGCGGATATTATGCTGGGTTTTGAACTTGGCCACAGTTTTGATGATGATTTACGAATATCGCTCAACTTTTCTGAAGTCCCGGGAAAAATTTCCGAAACCCGAATGGCGACGCTGGACTTCGATTTTTATTTTAAAGGGCTAAAGTCGATGATGCCATACCTTGTGCTGGGAGCAGGGCAAATAATCAATAAGCCATCGGCTCAGGTTATTGGTGGCACTAGCATCAGTTCGCCTGTGAGCAAAGCCGGTATAGGCATTATATTTGCTACATCAAAACGTATTAGTTTTTCGGCAGAATGGGTGGTTTATTCTGCGCAAGATGATAGCTTTGAAAAAGAGTTGCAGGAAACAAGTGTGGGCCTGAAATATTTATATTAAAGAGAAAAAAATGAAACACAGACTGAAATGCTTGCTTTTTGTCTTGCTGTGCGCAACGAATGCTTATGCTTTTGATATCGTAAAGCCCGATGCTGAGCAGGAGATAATAAAAAATGCAGATATCCGCAATCTCGGTATGAATACGGGTGTCTATATGGGGGTAATGAATTACGAAAACTTCAACAGCAGTTTGCTGCTTGCCTGGTATTTGAATTATCCCTTTGATGAAAACCTGTTCGTAGAAGCTGAGCTAGGCATAAGCCGTGTCAGTGATACAGAGTACAGAAATATTGGCTTGCCTTTGCTTTCCGAAGAGCGGGTTGTTGCGGCATTCTATACAGTACTGGTTGGCTATAACCTGTTGCCAGGTGAAGTCTACCTGGGTCATGGCAAGACACTGAGGTCAGATGTCTATTTGCTGGCTGGTGTTGGCACAGTGGATATTGACAATAACAGTTATGTTGCTCTGCATTTTGGAGGCGGAATAAAAATTGAGCTGAATGACGATAGTGGGCTGCGCATTGAATTCAGGGACAGGATGATTGATTCTGATATCTTAGGCTCTGATAAATTGACGAACAATACTGAATTCCATCTGGGCATAGACTGGAAATTCTGATGTTAATAAAACAGCTGTCATATTTTTTGTTTGTCGCGTTAACAGTCGCTGCCGTGAACGCGACTGCTGCCTCGAATAAAAAAGAACAACAGGCAATAACCGATCAGAAAATAAAACTAAGTGCGTTGCAGGCCATTAAAAATGCAAATCGACTCATTGTTGATGCCTCTTTCCCTGAAATAAACCGGCTGCAAATCTATCTGTCACACGGTCAGGGCAAGTTTTTTACACTAGAAAAAATGACCAGTGTGATTGATGGCCAGGACAAAATTATCACTAGCTATAATAAGGCAGAACAGCAGGCTTTATTAAGAGGCGGCAGCAAGCGCATATACACAGGCGTGTTGGCAGAAGGCATTCATGAGCTTGTGGTGGTTTTTTATGGTCATGACAGGCGCGGCAATGTTGTGCAAAAAGCACAGAACTGGCTGTTTGATAAAAAGCCGGGTGCGGTGATTGCTGTTATTAACGTGGCTGATAATGAGGCTGCTCACCGGCCTGATTTCAATTTCAAGATCATACAGGGTGAGCAATGAGGCTGCTGGCGGCGATGATATTGCTTGCAGCTTCTGCGCAGCTTGCGGCAACCGAACAAGATGTTTCTGATCTGTTGTTTTCAGAAATCATGTTTTACCGCCTGCAGGACAATAACTTTGATGCCATTAGTCATTATCTCGATGCCAGAGATAAAAAAACAATCGATCTGAATAAAAACAACATGGCATACATCGCTTCGGTTTACCTGAACTATGATTTGCACAGCCAGGTAACGTCGATGCTTGATTTGTTAATAAAAAACAGTTCATCAGCAATCCGCGACAAATCATGGTTTTATCTTGGCAAACTGCACTATGAAGGGCGCCGAGTTGACTCTGCTGTTGAAGCCTTTTCGAAGATTGAAGGAAAGCTTTCTGTAGCCGATCAGGAAATGAAATACATAATGCACGGCATTATGGCGATGAATAATCAGCGCTACGAAACAGCGATTAAAGAGTTTTCAAAAGTCTCATTAACATCGGCCTATGCAGCGTATGTGAAATATAACCTTGCTGTTTGTAAAATGAAGCAAAGCAATGATCTGGCGGCCTTTGAAATGAGCCTGACCGGGCTCGCGAATCAACAGGCGAGTGCGTCGCATTCATCTGTATTTTCTGACCAGGTCTACACTACACTGGGTTATGTGTTATTACAGAAGGGCTACTATCAGCAGTCGAAGGTAGCTTTTCGCAAAGTATCTGCAGGCGGGCATCTGGCAAGCCGGGCACTGCAGGGCATGATTTATGCCTCGTCTGAACTGAGGCAATATGAAATAGCGCTGAATTTGTCGCTGCGCTTAATCAAACTGACGATAGGTAACGAAGCGGTTCATCATGCTTATATTGTAATACCTTACCTGTTGCAAAAACTCAACAATACTGAAAAAGCGCTGGCATTTTATCAGCATGCTGTCGAGTATTTTGACCAGCAGCGACTTGATTTGAACCGCTATATAAAAAAAACCAGGGCAGGCGAGTTCGATCAGTACCTGCTTGAACTGGATAAAATTTTGCATGTGCACGAATGGATAGAAGACAGGGAGATGAGCCGCCTGTTTCGCTTTGTCTCGACGCTGGATGAATGGCGTGATGCGGTTTACAAATTCAAAGAAATGCAGTTTATTGAAAAAAGACTGGATGATGTGTTTTATGAACTTGTTGTTGCTGAGCCTGATATTGTCAGTCATAAAATTACCGAATATAAGCAAGTGCTGGCTGACATCGAGCAATCAAAAAGTCAGGTAAAAGAATCAATAGTCTGGCACCAGGAGTTTGCCCGTCATTTTGTAATCAACACGCTGCAGTCACAGTACGATGATGTAACGGACTATTTGTCACAGGCGCGCTTTGCACTGGCTCAGTTTTATGACAGCCAGGAGCAAAAGCAAAAACAGCGGGAGATTGACGGCCTGCTTCAGCAACAGGGTGCTGCTGATCGCGAGAACAACGCTTACGGGAAAACAGCGCGATGAGATGTCTTCTGCTGCTGCGGTGTTGTATTGTTGCAGTAAGCCTGACTGTGACAATTGCTGTTGCAGATCAGCTGACGCTTGGTGATATAGAATATGTTAAGGATTTAAGTTATCTCGATACGCTGCCTGAGAGAAAAAACGGCGGCAGTGCCATCTTCGAATATCGAAAGTTTTTACAGATCGCAAAGCCCGGCTCAACCGAACGCAGACAGGTGCTTGTCAGGCTGGCTGAGCTTGAGATAGAGCTGGCAGAGGAACGGCTGGCAAGTGATGATATCACTGAACAGCAGCAATTGGTGATTGAACAGGGCATTGCTTCTGCAGTGGACCTGTTCGAAACAGCACTTAGGGAATATAACAAACATGATGATAATCACAGAGTTTTATATCAGCTTGCCAGAGCCTATGACATCAATGCCCAGCCTGAGCGGTTAAAAAGCACATTAATTAATCTGGTCAGTGTATATCCCGGCTCTGAGTTTTATACACAGTCACAGTTCAGGCTGGCAGAAGGTTATTTTATAGAACAGAAATACAGCGATGCACTGGTTGCCTATACGGCGGTATTAAGTCAGGACTCTATCTATTTTGATAATGCGTTGTACAAGCGTGGCTGGGTATATTTCAAACAGGCAAAGTATAAGCTGGCTTTAAACGATTTTGTCGCCGTGCTTGATAACCTGAAATTTGGCAATGAGAAAGAGCTGACAAGAATTGAAGATGAATTGTATGCAGATAGTTTGCGCGTCATTAGTTTAAGCTTTTCCTCTTTGAAAGGGGTCAAGTCGGTTAACCAGTTTTTTGCAAAAAGAAAACCCGGTCCGTATATCAAGGATATCTACTACTCGTTAGGTCAGTTATATTTACAGCAAAAGCGATACGCTGATACAGCAGACAGCTATATGGCGTTTGTTAATATCTATAAAAACTCCAGGCATTCGCCTGACCTGGCGCTGGAAACTATTGATGTATGGCGAAAGAGCAAGTTCCCTGAGAAGGTCATCAGCGCGAGACAGGACTTTTCACGTAAATTTTCTTTAAGTTCTGCTTACTGGCTTGAAAATGATATCGATAAATTTGAAGGTATAAAAATATCACTCAAATATAATATACGGCTGTTAGCCGAATATCATCACAGCTTAGGTCAGAAGAAAAAGTCAGATTCTGAAAAGAGAGAAGCGCTGCACTGGTATGCAGAATATATAGAATCGTTTCCACTGGATAAAAATACAGCGCATATGCATTTTCTGTATGCAGAACTGCTGTCTGAACTAAGGCGCTATGCTCAGGCGTTCAAAGCGTACGAGGCCGTGGCCTATAACTATGATAAAACAAAAGAAACAACAGAGGCTGCCTATTCTGCAGTGCTGGTTGCAACCAATGTTGCAAAGCTGGCAAAGTCCGGTACAAAGAACAAACTAAAGTGGCAAGAAACAGTTGTCAAAACAACTTTAAGGTTTGCCGAACAATACCCTGAAGACAAGCGCCTTAAAAATACACTGTTGCATGTTGCGGAAATTCAGTATGAACAAGGCAAGTTCCTTGACGCTATCGATATGGCAGAGCTTGTGTTGCCGCAATCCAGCCCCGAACAGAAAAAGAAAGCGCTGTTAATTCTGGCTCATGGCCAGTTCGAGCTGAAGTTATATTCTAACGCCGAGAAAAGTTATCTTCAGCTTCTAAAGATAAGAGGTAAGAAACATAAAGATTATAAGGAAATTCGTAAACGTGTCGCCATTTCTATTTATAAAGAGGCAGAAATCGCGCTTAAAGCAGGCGATAGCAAGCAGGCGATACAGATGTTTTTACGTTTGAAAAAGGTCGTGCCGGAGTCGTCTATTGTTTCTGTTGCCGAGTATGATGCGGCGACAGAATTACTAAAAATGAAAGAATGGGGGCGTGCAATAAAAGTGCTGGCGCGCTTCAGGAAGTCTTATCCGAAACATAAATTACAAAACGAGGTGACGACTAAACTTGCGGTAGCCTACAATGAGAAGAAACAATACGCAAACGTTGCAGCAGAGTATAAGCGCATACTGAAATTTACAAAATCTAAAAAGAAACGCCGCTTGATTGCATTTCAAATTGCAGAGTTTTATGAAAAAGCAGGTAAAGACTGGAAAGCGCTGGAAGGCTACCAGAGCTATCTGTCAAAATATGCCCGGCCATTTGATATTGCCATGGAAACCCGGCAAAAAATAATTGATCTCTATGGAAAACTAAACCAGAGCAAGAAACAAAGACAATGGAGAAACAAACTGATAGTAGCTGAGAAAGCAGCGGGTAAGGCACGCACAGACCGCTCCCGTTACCTCGCAGCAAAGGCAGCACTTAAGCTTGCAGACAGGGATTATCTGCATTATAGCTGGGCAACACTAAAAGCCCCGTTCAAAAAGAATCTGAAAATTAAAAAGAAAAGAATGAAAGCGGCAGTTAATTCATTTGCCAATGTTATCAGGTATAAAGTGGCCGAAACCACGACTGAGGCGACTTATAAGATAGGTCTTGTCTATAATGAATTCAGTAAAGCCCTGATGAAATCAGAGCGCCCTAAAAAACTTAGCGCGGAAGAACTAGAGCAATATGATATTCTTTTAGAAGAGCAGGCCTTTCCGTTTGAGGAAAAAGCAATTGAGTTCTATCAGAGTAATTTAAAACGTACCCGGGACTCAATTTATGATCAATGGGTTAAAAAGAGCATCGACAATCTGGCAAAGTTGTACCCGGGTCGATACTTGCGTAATGAAAAGCTGGAGTCAGTGATAGATGCGCCTTAGTTTGATCTTATGTTGTTACCTTGTTTTCTTAACCGGCTGTGCTCAGGTATCGCTTAATAATGTGCTTAACTCGCGTGACCAGCAGCAGAGCATGACGGATTCGGACAAGCGGGAGTATATCAAGGCACTAGAGGGAATTAAAAAAAAGCGATTGAAGAAAGCCCAAGTTATACTCAACAGGCTGTTAAAGAAATACCCGGATGCAAGCGGTGTTTTAGCGAATAAAGGCCTTATCTATGCTAAAAAGGCTAAACTCGACAAGGCTGAAACGTTTCTTGAAAAAGCCCTGCAAATCAATGACAAGCTGGTTCAGGCCAGGAATCACCTGGCAGTCGTGTACAGAAAACAGGGTAAGTTTAGCGAAGCCGGGCAAATGCTGCAGGCAGCGATTGTCACAAACCCGTATTATGCCAATGCGTATTATAATTTGGGTATTTTGAATGAATTATATTTAGATGAGCCTGCAATAGCGCTGGAAAATTACCGCCTGTATCTGGACCTGAAGAAAGGCGGGGATAAGCGCGTGTCGCAATGGGTATCTTTATTGCAGCGACAATTGAAATCGAGAAAATAAGATGATATTTCGAATTATGTTGTTATGTGTTTTGGTAACGCCTGTATCTGCATTAGCCGAGCAGCGCATTAAACTTGAATCGAGCAAGATAACCGGTAATAGTGAATTGCCTAAAATATTGTACGTTGTGCCCTGGAAGAAGGTCGCTGCAACGCAGATAAACTACCAGTTAGCCGTACACGGCATCAGAGATGATATGCTCAAGCCGGTTGATCCTGAAGAGTTTCAGCGGCAGGTTAGAAACTATACAGAGTTACTGGGCAATCAGATAAAATAATAACCAAATCAAGCTATGCTTTAAAAATTTATATTAGGAGATGTTATGGATATATTTAATTCGTTGATCAATTTCTTCCAGACGGGAGGCGTATTTATGTACCCGATACTTTTTGTACTCGGTCTGGGAACAGCGATTGCACTAGAACGGTACATTGTCATTTCAAAATCCCAGCTTTCAATGAGAAGAACCTGGGGACGCCTGCTGCCGTTGCTCGAAAGCCATGACTATAAAGGCGCGATGCAACAAATGAAAGGATCGAGATCACAGCTAAGCATCGTTTTAACCTATGGTTTTAACCGCTTGTCAACTGCGCAGCGGCGGGATGATATTGAAGCGGCGATGGAAGAAGGCATGATGGAGGTGATGCCGCCACTCGAGGCGAGAACACATTACCTCGCAACCTTCGCCAATATAGCGACATTACTAGGCCTGCTGGGAACCATCATCGGTTTGATTGAGGCCTTCACCGCCGTTGCAAATGCAGACCCGGCTGAGAAAGCCGATTTATTATCGGCCAGTATTTCAGTTGCCATGAATACAACCGCTTTTGGGCTTATCGCTGCAATCCCGTTACTGCTGATGCATACCGTAATACAGACTAAAACCAGCAAACTGGTGGATGCTCTGGAAATGGCCGCTGTCAAATGCCTGAATATTGTCACCCTGAAGAAAAAAGCATCAGCCTAGTTTGCTTAATGCTGACACGAAATAATTGGATTATCTGAGATGCGAAGAAGAAAAAGACATTTGAAAGATGATGAGGAAATGAACATTACCGCTTTCATGAATTTGATGGTGATATTGGTTCCGTTTCTTTTAATCACGGCCGTGTTTTCTAAAATTGCGATCCTCGAACTCAATATACCTAAAGGTGCGGGAGGTGCGGACAAAAATAAAAAAGCCGAGCTGCAGTTGCAGATTGTAGTGAGGGAAAATTTAATTGATATCCGCAATGGTGGTGCAGGTTCAATAAAACAATTTAAGGTCAATAATGAAGAAGCCAGCTGGCAAAAGCTCAGTGATCTGCTGGTTAAGCTGAAGAACAAGTTCCCTGATAAACAAGACGTGACTATTTTAATCGAACCCGATGTGTCTTATCAGTTAATGGTGAAAGTGATGGACCGGGCCAGAACCGCCAATATTATTTTGCCGGGCATGACAGTTGAAACAGTGGATTTGTTTCCGGCTATCAGTATCGGTGATGCGCCCGTATTAAGGCAGCAGGGTGGCCGCAAATGAGCATGAAAATGTCGAAACGTGCGCTGCGAATGAACAAGCGGCATATGAAAAACAAAAAGGTCGGCCTTAACCTGGTCTCGCTGATGGATATTTTCACTATTCTCGTTTTTTTTCTTTTGGTTAATTCCTCCAGCACACAGCAGCTGCCCAGTTCGAAGGATATTCAGCTGCCAAAATCAGTCGCCGAGGCCTTGCCGAAAGAAACACTGGTGATTGCGCTCAGTAATAATGAGCTACTGGTTGGCGGGAGGCGCGTTGTCGCGCTGGCTGATTTTCTGGATTCTAAAAAGGCCGTTATTCCGGAACTCGAAAAAGAATTAATATTTCAATTTAAACGCTCGAAATCTAAGAAAAATAAAAACGGTCAGCGCGAAATAACCATTATGGGTGATAAAGAAATACCCTATAAAGCGCTGAAGAAAATTATGGCAACGTGCACAAAAACAAACTATTCACGTATTTCACTTGCTGTTTTACAGATAGCCAAGTCTAAAGGTTAAACAGTCAATGCAAATTGTGATGATTAATGTTTAAAGGGTTCATTGAATTATGTCCGTGAGTAATTACCAAGACTTTTCCTTGCAGTGGATGCAAAGAGATGAAGATGATGTGTTGTTTCGTAAAATATATCGTTTTATTCTGTCGGCTTGTGTTGTGCTGGGTTTGCTGGTTGCCATTATTGATGTACCAAAACCAGAAAGAAAAGAACGTGAGCCTCTGCCTCCCCGTCTGGTCAAGTTTCTCGAGCAAAAGAAAAAAACGCCGCCGCCAAAAGCCGTAGTAAAAGCACCGGTTAAAGCAAAGCAGATCAAAAGGCCCAGACCAAAACCTAAAAAGCCCTTGACGACTAACCAGACCAAGGCCCGGGAAAAAGCAAAAAGCTCAGGCTTGCTGGCGCTGTCAAATGAACTGTCTGATTTAATCGAGACACCGGCTATAAGCGCTCTGGTAAACAGCAGGGTAACTACCAGAGGCACAAAGGCGGCGAGAAATGACAATCTGAACCTGTCTGCAAATTTGTCGCGTGGCAGCGGTGGCGTCAGTACTAAGGGGCTTAATCGTGGTGTCAGTAGTACCGCGATTGCTGGCAGAAAAACGACCAGAGTGAGCAGTGCGGCAGCTGCTGCCAGCATTAAATCCGAGAAAAAGTCTAAGCAAGAAAAAAACTCGCGCACGACAGAAGAAATTACCATTGTTATGGATAAAAACAAAGGCTCTATCTATGCGATATACAATCGCGAGTTACGTCGTAATCCGGGTCTGGAAGGCCGGGTGATACTTGAAATAACCATTGCTCCGTCGGGTCGTGTGACCAGGGTTAAAGTGATATCAAGTGAGCTCAATGACAAAAAACTCGAAGGAAAGCTGGTCAGACGAATAAAGTTGTTTAATTTCGGTCAGAAAAAGGTTGAAACCGTGACCGTGACGTATCCATTGGAATTCTTTCCATCGTAATGTAGATGATTTATTAATAATAATAACAATGACAAGAAAGAGTAGACCGGCATAAAAAAGCCCATCATGGATGGGCTTTTTTTGGCTCTGATAGCCAGTTATGGCGTGCAGGTTGCCCCATCACAGAGTAAAAGCTCGGTTAAAA
>JAOUKT010000014.1 GCA_029882395.1 Gammaproteobacteria bacterium | reverse complement strand
ATGCGGCATTGCCGTAGGCGCCATCCGGTGTTAAATACTGAATCATTTTTTCGGCAACACGCGGATCAACCGGAGTGGTGGCGGCATAATCAAAGTAGATTGGTAAATTTAAATCAGACACTCTCAATACCCTTATATTTTCTGGCTTAACATTAACTAACACCCAAACTTAAGTTTGGCCGTAAAGTTTCTAATATTTCTCTGACAGCTTTTAAAAATCCCTCTACATCAGCCGATGTGTTTTCAATTCCAAGGCTGACACGGATTGCTGCCGAGCCGAGCCGGTCATTAATCCCCATTGCCTGTAAAACATGACTCGCTTCAATTTTGCTGCTGTGACAAGCCGAGCCGCTGGACACGGCAAAGCCTTTTTTGTCCAGCTGCATCAGCAATGTCTCGCCTTCAATGCCATCAATGGCAAACAGCGTAGTGTTTGGTAAACGTTTAACATTTTCGGCAAAAATGCATACCGACGGAATGTTATGCAGCCCCTCTTCCAGTTGTGATTGCATTTGCGTTAAACACTCAGTTCGCGAGTGCAATTCACTCTTTGCCAGTTCGGCAGCCTTGCCAAAACCAACAATGCCAGCGATGTTTTCTGTACCGCTGCGTAAATTCTTTTCCTGCCCGCCGCCGACAATGATGGCACCGATCTCAATATTTTTATCAATGATTAAAGCACCGACACCCCGCGGGCCGTATAACTTATGCGATGATAAGGTTAATAGCTGAACAGGTAATTGTTTTATATCAACTACAATTTTACCTGCCGCCTGTGACGCATCGCTGTGAAACCAGATATTACGATGCTGAGCCTCTTCTATTAACGGCCCCAGTTCTTGAATAACACCGGTTTCATTATTTGCCAGCATCACTGATACCAGCCGGGTATCTTCATGCAATGCCTTTTTGAAAGCCGCTGCAGTCACCAAACCCTGGCCTGTAACCTCAATCATGTCTAGCAAACCACCTTCTTTAGCATGCAATTGTGCCGCTTCGATTACCGATGGATGCTCTGTTTTGCTAACGGCCAGACGTGCATGTTTCCATTTTCTGCAGCTGCCTAATATCGCCAGATTGTTGGCCTCCGTACCGCCTGATGTAAAAACAACTTGCGAAGGCTCCGCATTAACCAGTGCAGCCACCTGGGCTCTGGCATCTTCAATGGCGTGGCGGCTCATGCGTCCATAGCGATGTACGCTGGATGGATTGCCGATGGTCTGGCTCAAATAAGGCAACATCTCAGCAAGCACCTCTTCGGGCATATTGCTAGTTGCATTATTATCCAGATATACCGGCATGTTATGCTCTGGCGGCCTTAATCAGGCCTGTCCTGCTAATTTGATCTCGAGATCAGCGTCCTGGCGACAGGCTGTTTCAACCGTTGTTTTTTGCTGCATCACATCAGCCAGTGAGATACCACCCAGAAAACCATGTATTTTGTCACTTAACTCATCCCATAGATCATGCGTTAAACAACGTGTTGAGCCCTGACAATATTCAGTGGGCGAACAGCCGTTTGCACGGTAGCTTTCATCGACAGCAATAATAATGTCTACAATTGAAACCTGTTCCGGCGCATGAGTGAGTTTATAGCCCCCACCAGGACCTCGCGTACTTGAAACAATATTCTTTTTACGCAATTTTGAAAATAACTGTTCTAAATAAGAAAGTGATATTATCTGGCGCTCTGAAATATCAGCAAGTGATACAGGGCCAGATTCTTGATGAAATGCCAGATCCAATACTGCGGTAACAGCATATCGACCCTTTGTCGTTAGTCGCATAATAAACCTCATCGATTCAGGCGCGTGAGTATCCTATACCTGAGTAATTTGGTCAACTACTAAGACATCAAATAAGTCAATTCATTACAAAAAACAGGTCTATTGTGCTTATTTGAGGCTTTCATCCTTTCTATTCGCCGTATCGTGCTGGTCTATCTCACATGAACCTAAATGCGGAAGCTTATCAATGTCGATCTCAGAACCCAGCTGTTTCAGCGATTTGCACATGCTTTCCATTTGTTTATCCATTAAATGGATATGATCGAGCATATTATTAATCGCGGTTGCTACCGGGTCAGGCATATCCTGAGTCGCACCATAAGCATCAAAACCGAGCTTTTCTGCGAATTTTTCACGCTGTTTCTGCTGTTCGGAAACTTTCGCCTTTTCTTCTTTTGTAATGATGGTTCTGCCCGGCACACCTACAACCGTGGCTTCTTCCGGCACGTCTTTAACCACAACCGCATTTGAGCCAATTCTTGCTGCCATGCCAACCGTGATCGGGCCCAGAACTTTAGCGCCCGCACCCACCACCACAAAATCATTCAAGGTCGGATGCCGTTTACCCTTGCTCCATGATGTGCCACCCAGAGTTACGCCATGATAGATTGTGCAATCATTGCCAATCTCAGCCGTTTCACCGATCACCACACCCATACCATGGTCAATAAAAAAGCGGCGGCCGATAGTGGCGCCGGGGTGTATTTCGATACCCGTTAACCATCTGGCGAGGTTTGATATGACACGTGCCAGCCATTTCAGTTTCATCTTCCAGAACAGGTGGCTGATTCGATGAATAATAATCGCATGGATGCCAGGGTAAGTGGTTAATACTTCAAAGACATTTCTCGCGGCAGGATCGCGTTCAAGCACACTTGAAACATCTTCTTTCATTGTTTTAATAAAGTTAATCACTTAATTATTCCATCATTTAACTTAAGTTGTTCAGTCATGTTCTAGAGTAACATTGTAACCGGTAAATTTGCGAATATTCAGAACACCGGTATCTAATATCAGGTACTGGCCTTTAATGCCTTTTAAAACGCCGGTAATTTCCGGGGTTTTATCAAAGTTAAATGACTTGATTTTTTCAGGGTATTCCAGCACAGGGTAGTTAATATCCACCAGATCCGATTCACTCAATGCGCTTAAAGCCTGTTCCCCATGTTGCTGTTGCAGCAGCTGGATTTCATCGGCACACGCTTGCATGAGTTCATCCCGGTATTTTACCAGATCAATCTCTTCAATCACGCCTTTAAGCATTTTACGCCAGTCAGTCCGGTCTGAAACATGTTTTTTAATGATCACTTCTAACAAACCTGACATCAGTCTGTCTTGCACTTCAAAAATGCTTAATGCCTGCACGGCTCCCTGATCCATCCATCGCGTTGGCACTTGCGTGCCTCTGGTGATGCCGACTTTAATACCGGAAGAGTTTGCCAGATAAACAAAATGTTTTTGCATGCAATGATCATCTGCCCAGGCACTGTCACGACAGGTACCTTCGGCATAATGACAGGTTTCAGGCTTCATAATGCACATATCACATTCAGGCAACGTTTTCATGCACATGTAACAGTGGCCCTGACTGTAACTTTTTTTTGTTTTAACGCCACAGCTGATACAGTTGATTTCGTTCTCGTAACGTAATGTTATCTTTTTGCCGATTAAATTATTCATATCAACATAATCTGTTGAAACGTTATCTTTTTGAACCAGTGGCAACCGGTAGTGAACCGTATCAGACAACTCTGTTGTCATTTTTCTTAACTTACCTTGCATCATAAAATACTACCTTTATAAATATTCTTTAATATATTTCTGTATTCGCCCGACAGCCTGCTGCAGTATATTTACCGGCTGAGTGTACGCAAAACGTAAATACTGATGCGCTTTATAATTACCGAAATCCTTACCCGGTGTTACCGCCACACCAGCTTTTTCTAATAATTCATTCGAGAACTGAAAGCTGTCGTCTGATAAGCCGGAACAATCCGCATAAATATAAAATGCGCCCTCTGGTTTGAGCAATATTTTAAAACCCAGTTTCTTCAAGGCCGGCAGCAAATAGTCCCTGCGCTGCTTAAACTCATCTCGCCGCGCATGAATGATATGCATCGAAGCGTCAGTAAACGCATCTAAAGCTGCGTATTGAGCCGGTGTCGATGGTGCTAAAAAAATATTCTGCGAAACCCTTTCTATTGCCTCGACTAACACTTCAGGCACAACCATCCAGCCCAGTCGCCAGCCTGTCATGCCAAAATATTTTGAGAAACTATTGATGACAATAACATCATCTGAAAGCGACAACGCCGTATGATTTTCAGCATCATAAACCAGCCCCTGATAGATCTCGTCGACGATAAGTAAAATATCGTGTTTTTTTGCAGCCTCGATTAAGTCCTGCATCGAAGCTTTATCAAGATGGCTGCCACTCGGGTTTGAGGGTGATGCAATCATTGCTGCCACGGTATTCTCGGACCAGTGCTGATCGATCAGTTGCGGCGTTAATTGGAATGAAGTGTCCGCATCGACAGCAATGCTGACAGCCTCAGCTTCAAACATTCTGACCATGTGCCGGTTACAGGGATAACCCGGGTCTGTCATCAGAACTTTATCATTGGGGTTCACCGATACAGCCAGTGCCAGCTGTAATGCACCTGACGCCCCTGGAGTGATGATTATGCGCTGCGGTTCCACCTCAAGATCAAATTCATGCTGATAGTACTCCGCTATCTTCACGCGCAAGGCGGGCAAACCCAGCGCCGGTGTGTAATGCGTTCTCTCGTCTGATAAAGATTGCCGGCCTGCCTTTATGATGGGTTGCGGTGTGGGAAAGTCAGGCTCGCCAATTTCCATGTGAATAATGGAATGCCCTTGTGATTCTAACTCACGAGCACGTGCTAACAAATCCATTACGAAAAAAGGCTGAATATCCTGCATACGGTCAGCCAGCTTCATTTAATTTTCACGCCTGTCTTTCACAATTGAGTAAATGATAATTTTACCATACCTTATATCAGCCATTTAGAATATTTTTTAACGCTGCGCCTGACTTTATAACAGCTATCTCTGGCACAAAACATCGAAACAATTTATCATTCAATGATGATTAAGTTTATTCTTCTTTTTGCCGCCGCCAGTTTTTATTTTTTCATCAATACCGCCATTGCCTTTCCAGAGCACCACCCGGTCCCTGGTGGCACCGTTGTTATTGAGTTGTCCAGTGCAGATACGCCTCAGCCCAGAGCTTTTTATAAAAAACAGAAAGTTGCGGTGCATAAATACGATGATGCCTGGTATGCAATGATCGGCATATCGCTAAATACCAAACCCGGGCGATACGAAGTCAACTACCAGTTTGACGACAAAAAACAATACCACCACAGCTTCGTCATCAAAAACAAAACCTATAAAGCGCAGTACCTGACCGTTAAAAACAAACGCAAGGTCAACCCCACAGCCGAAGACATGAAGCGCATTGTTAAAGAAAGACAAATTAAAAAAGCCGCCAAAAACACCTGGAGCGATCAGACGGTACATTCTGATTTTATCCGCCCTGTGGATGGACGCATCAGTAGCATATTTGGCTTGCGGCGATTTTTTAATCAACAGGCCCGAAGACCACACTCCGGTCTTGATATCGCCGCTCCACAAGGCACGCCCGTTAAAGCCATTGCCGATGCCAGGGTCATTGAAACCGGTGATTTTTTCTTTAGCGGCAATATGATCTACCTCGATCATGGCCAGGGTGTTATTTCCCTGTATGCCCATCTTTACAAAACCCATGTCAAACCCGGACAGCTGATTAAGCAGGGTGACATTATTGGCGAAGTCGGGGAAACGGGACGGGTTACCGGCCCACACCTGCACCTGAGCCTGTTACTGAACCGTACGGCTGTTGACCCTGATCATTGGCTACCAGCGGTAAAAGCGCAGTAAATCATATTTATTTTGCCTTTTATGCCACTTTTGACTCAATTAACTTGCGTATTCGTGTGATTTATCGATAATGGAGCCGCTAATTTTAATATGACTCAGGTACACAATGGCAAAAGAAGAAGCGATACAAATGGAAGGCACGGTTATAGAAACCCTGCCCAACACCACGTTTAAAGTAGAACTGGAAAACGGTCACGTTGTGAACGCACATATTTCTGGTCGTATGCGTAAAAATTATATCCGCATCATGACTGGTGACAAGGTTACAATTGAATTAACACCATATGATTTAACGAAAGGTCGTATCGTTTACCGCAGCAAATAAGGCCAGATAAAAGCGTTCCAGCAGAGCCTAAAAATTCCATAAAAAAAGCCAGTACTGAATGACTGGCTTTTTTTATGTTTAACAACAGGCTTATTTGCTTTAGCTTACGGCTGCTTCCTTTGTCGGCAATTCTAATTTCAAACCATCCGCGCCTGTGGTTATTTTCACCTCTCCGCCTTTATTTAATGAGCCAAACAAAAGCTCATCAGCCAATGGCGTGCGAATTTTATCCTGTATCAAACGGGCCATTGGCCGGGCACCCATTTTGGGATCATAACCATTTTCGGCCAGCCATTCTCTGGCCAGTTCATCGACAATTAGCGTAACTTTCTTCTGCTCCAGCTGGTGCTCCAGCTCAATAATGAACTTATCAACAACATTGGCTATATTGCGACGATCCAGCGCATTGAACTGCACGATCGCATCCAGCCTGTTTCTAAACTCAGGTGTAAAGCTGCGCTTGATTTCTTCCATCGCATCTGTTTCATGGGTTTGTTCCATAAAGCCCAGCGTACGGCGACTAATGAGCTGCGCACCTGCGTTACTGGTCATGATGATAATGGTATTTCTGAAATCAGTTTTACGGCCATTGCTATCGGTCAGCGTTCCGTGATCCATTATCTGTAATAACAAATTAAAGACTTCAGGATGGGCTTTTTCAATTTCATCCAATAAAAGAACGGAATGCGGGTTTTTATTAATCGCTTCTGTTAACAAGCCACCCTGATCAAAACCAACATAGCCCGGCGGAGCACCAATCAGTCTCGATACGGTATGGCGTTCCATATATTCAGACATGTCGAAACGAATCAGCTCAACACCCATTGTCTTCGCCAGTTGTTTGCTGACTTCGGTTTTACCAACCCCTGTAGGGCCAGCAAACAAAAATGAACCAATGGGTTTATCCGGACTACCTAAACCTGAACGCGACATCTTAATCGCCGAGGTCATGCGATCTATCGCCTCATCCTGACCAAACACCACCAGCTTGAGATTACGATCCAGTTTGAATAAGACATCCGTATCAGAGGCCGAAATGGTTTTCGGTGGAATACGGGCAATTTGGGCCACGATATGTTCGATATCCGTCACCGAGATTGACTTGGTTTTGCCAGCATCGGATTCTTTTGCTTTAACACGACGGCTTGCCCCGGCCTCATCGATAATATCAATGGCTTTATCTGGCAGAAAGCGGTCGGTAATGAAGCGATCCGACAATTCCGCCGCCGCTTTTAATGCATTAAGACTGTATTTGACGTCATGGTGTTCTTCAAAACGAGACTTTAAGCCTTTAAGAATATCAATAGTTTCAGGTACACTGGGCTCGTTCACATCGATCTTTTGGAAACGCCTTGCCAGCGCATGGTCTTTCTCGAAAATGCCACGGTATTCCTGATAGGTAGTAGACCCCAGACAACGCAGCTCACCATTAGCCAGCATGGGCTTGATCAGGTTTGACGCATCCATTACCCCGCCGGAAGCAGAGCCTGCACCAATAATTGTATGAATCTCGTCGATAAACAAAATAGCATGTTCGTCTTTTTTCAGTTGTTTCAATATGCCTTTCAAGCGTTTTTCAAAGTCACCACGGTACTTTGTACCTGCCACCAGCGCACCCAAATCAAGCGCATAGATCGTGCTCTCTGCGAGCACAGCAGGCACTTCTTTATCGACAATTTTTTTCGCCAGTCCTTCGGCAATCGCGGTTTTACCAACGCCGGACTCTCCAACAAATAACGGGTTATTTTTACGTCGCCGGCATAATATTTGCACTGTACGCTCAACTTCATGATCGCGACCAATTAAAGGGTCTATTTTGCCCTGCATCGCTTTGGTATTCAGGTTTGTTGCAAACTGTGCTAACGGCTGTTCGCCACTGGCTTCGCCGGCCTCATCATCACTTTCAGACAAATCATGATCGCTGTCTTCATTAATACGAGAAATACCATGAGAGATATAATTAACAATATCCAGGCGGGTGATGTTGTTCTGGTTAAGTAAATAAACAGCCTGAGACTCTTGCTCTCCAAAGATCGCAACCAGCACATTGGCGCCGGTGACTTCTTTTTTGCCAGATGACTGCACATGGAACACAGCACGCTGCAAAACCCGCTGAAAACCTAAGGTTGGCTGCACTTCACGATCAAGCCCCTCTTCAAGCTGAGGCGTGCTTTCCATCAGGTAAGATCTCAGATCGCCACGCAGGCTATCAAAATTAACACCACATGCCTTTAAAACGTTATTTGCCGAACTGTTATCCAGCAATGCTAACAGCAGATGCTCTACTGTTATAAATTCGTGTCGCTTTTCACGTGCTTCTTTAAAAGCCTGGTTGAGTGACTCTTCTAACTCTTTACTCAACATAACTACTGCCTCATTTATGACTTTCAAAACCTTTGTCTATTAAGGTTTTATTTCAAATTAATCTTCTTCCATTGAACACATTAATGGGTGTTGATTTTGCCGAGAGAACTCATTGACCTGTACTACTTTAGTCTCGGCAATATCTTTACTGAACACACCACAAATACCTTTTCCTTTAGTATGAACCATCATCATGACCTGGACTGCAGACTCTCTATCCATTCTAAAGAATGACTGCAATACCTGAATCACAAATTCCATTGGCGTAAAATCATCGTTAATTAAAACTACTTTATAACGTTTTGGTGGTTTTAATTTCGGTTTAGCCTCTTCTAAAGCCAAGCCATCATCATGACCAATATCAATTTCTTTATCACTCATACTCTATACTTCAAGTGTAGTTTATAGTTTAGGTTTTCAAGTGCTAATTTGAATATTTCATCAAATATTTTTACATATTGGCAACCATTAGATCATCAATATCAGCACGTCTTTGTTTGCTAGCACAGCAGATCATACACGCCCGGCCATCAGTCGATATTTTACTACCTATTGCCGAACCGGTTATAACGGTTTTAAGCCAGCTGGATACAAGCCTGACATTAACAATACCGTGCCAGGGGCTACAAGCTTCCGTCTGGCAGATCAATACTCATTACTATCAGCCAAAATGCGCTTATATCGCCAGATGAAAATGAGCATGGATAATATTAGTCCGTCTATTTTACCATAGCAGCTGAGCTTGGTAATCCGTATTTGCAGATAGTTAGAATAAAGACGATTATTTAAAAAACAAGACCATGCCAGATAACAATAAGATCAGACTAATTACCTGATGAAACCGCTGCTTACTAATATTCAGATGAATACGATGGCCGATATATAAGCCCAGCAATAGCACGGGCAGACCGGCAATGGCTATTATCAGCACATCTGGCGGATAAAAACCGCTGATGCTATAGGCGCCGATTCTGATTGCGCCATCAAATAAAAAAATAAAGACAATCGTGGCACGAAACGCTACTTTATCAAGCTGCCTAAGTTTAAGATAAGCCACATAAAATGGCCCACCCGTACCGAATAACGCCCCCACTAAACCGGCAAGAAAACCAGCAGGTATGGCCCATAAATGGTTTTTAACAGCCGCGGATTGAGCGCGTAAAGATATCAAAGCATAAGCCATGACAAAGACCGCCAGCGCCTTATTGAGCCAATACAAATCAAGCTGTTGAAAAAGCCAGATAGCACATGACACGCCCAGCACAGAAAACGGCAATACCTTCAGGCAATCGCTCCATACCACCTCCTGCCGGCACTGATAAGCCTGTATCAGGGTGCCTGTATAACTGATCAAACCCAGCAAAGGCACTACAACTGTTAACGGCGCGACCAATGTCAGCAACGGCACTGCCAGCAATCCTGAACCAAAGCCAGCCACGCCTTTGATGACATACGCCAGCAGTAATACCAATGCCATATATAGCAGCTCTACTGAGCCTATGCTTTCAATCAATGACATGTTATTGGTGACAACGAATAAGAAATGGAAATGGGGATCAGATCACAAAGACATATGCATTTTCATTTTGTCGATATCTGGCTTCTCAATCACACCTTTTTCGGTAACAATCGCATCGACCAGGCCGGCAGGCGTGACATCAAAAGCAGGATTCCAGGCCGTGGCACCATCGGCAGCGATGCGTTCAGAACCACAGCCTAACACTTCCTCGACATCACGCTGTTCAATCGGAATATCGTTACCGGTTGCTGTGTGCATATCGATTGTTGAGGTCGGTGCCGCAACCATGAATTTCACGCCATGATGCCTTGCCAGAATTGCCAGTGAATAGGTGCCAATTTTATTCGCCACATCACCATTAGCCGCTATTCGATCAGAGCCAACAATAACCCAGCTCACCTTACCCTGTGCCATCAAGCTGGCTGCGGCTCCTTCACATAACAAGGTGACAGGAATTTCATCTTCTACGAGTTCCCAGGCGGTGAGACGAGCGCCCTGCATCCAGGGCCGTGTTTCATCAGCAAAAACCTGTTTAATCTTAGCCGCGCGGTAGGCGCTGCGAATAACGCCTAATGCAGTACCGTAACCACCGGTAGCAAGCGCTCCTGCATTACAGTGGGTAAGTACCGCAGCTGCGTCCGCCGGCAATAAAGACGCGCCATATTCGCCCATCTTATAATTAGCGGCAATATCTTCTTCATGGATAAGCCGGGCTTGTTGCAACAGTGCCTGAATCAGATCATGCTGATTGCTGTGTACTGATTCTAAACATGATGTCATTTTGTCCAGTGCCCAAAACAGATTGATGGCTGTCGGCCTCGACTCTGCCAACACAGCTATATCCTCAATGACGCGCTGTTTACAGGCATCAAAAGAAAGCGACTGGTGTTCCAGGGCAGATGTCACCACGCCATAGGCTGCTGTTATACCTATTGCCGGCGCGCCACGCACGACCATATCCCGAATCGCAGCCGCCACAGCCATTGCGCTCGTAAGATGCAGCTGTGTTTTTTGCTGGGGAAGTTTACGCTGGTCTAGTAAATAAAGGCCATCTTCTTTCCAGAAGATAGCCCGAATCGAATCATGTAACGGGTTCATAATTATTAATTAACTGCCTACGGATGTCGCAAAGTCTAATATAACTTTTTTCATGTCATCTTTCATCGCTTTATCCGCTTTTGTTACCAGTCTTGATACCGCAACATCTTTGGAATTTGCCGAGGTTTTAAAGCTCCAGGTATGAGTACCCCTGACTTTACCGCTGTTTGCCTCCATTAATTTGACGGTAATTTTGCCTCTGACCCAGTACCAGCCCGATCGCATACCCACATCCGTTAATTGCGAAGAGGCAACCAGTTTAAAGTCGGCAGCACCCTTTACAGCAGGAAAGCCTGCCCGGGACATCGCACCTTTGAGCAAACGATTAAGCTGGCTTAAATCAGACGATTCCACTTCATCTGAAATTTTAAGCGCTAACAGCTGGTTTTCTAATTCACCACGCATCTCGGACACATTCCATTGCGATGGTTTACCTACCCCCTTGAGATCGATAATTTTCAAGGTTTTTTGTAAGTTTTGTCTTTCCATCTGCTGTTTAAAGGCCTGATTCATGGCTGCCATCGCTAATAGCTTATCAGCATTAGAGCGTGCCCTTTTTAACTCAGAGCGGGTGGATTCATCCAGTTTATTGATTTGCTGACGGATGTTTTTGCCAGCCTGGCTTCGTTCCAGAACAGCCAGTGCATGATACTCAAAAAGCTTTTTATCCTGCCAGATTTCTGCAACTCTGGCGCCTTCAAGTACTTTATCCGTTTCAATCGTAATATTCTGGGTTAAGCGTGAATCCTTGGTATAGCTTTCTTTGCCATTCACTACTCGAGACTGGACATCCGATAAAGCCTTAGACTCTTCCTGAATTTTCAGCTCAAAGGTTTTGCTAAGATTAGCCAGTGCCCGGTTTTTTGCTGTTTCACGGTCAGAAGCTGACGCTTTGCCAACAATATAAGCACTATGCGGGTAATCAAAACTGTCACCATTAACCCAGTCAGGCTGCTTACCACTGCTACCTTTACCCACAACCACCTGAGATTTACAGGCGGTTAATGCAATAATAAATACAACTAGCCAAAATTTACGCATAACCATAATGAATCCTTATCAAACAGTATATTATTTTGCGGCCTGAGCCTGCTTCAAACTTTTTGGACGAGGAGCGGCCCAGTGATCGCTGATAAACGTCAGATGACCTTTTTTAATCTTGACGACATGCGACATGCTATCGATCACACCGCCACGGCCCATTATTTCAATGTCTGCGTTATAGGTGCCCTGCGCCAATGGAACACGGATTAGCTGTATTTCCTGCGGCAGGCTCGACCAGCTTCTGGTATCGGCAATCTCTGATACCATGCCGCCAATTTTAAAAGCAAGCCCCATCAAACCGCCGCCCCGCTTTTCAGCCTCTTTAGAAGTCTTATGTTTTATGACCATACGCGCCAGAGCCCTGACGGTAATCGCGGGCAACTCTTCTTCTAACGATTTTCTTGCCATGCCATCAATATTTTCTACCGTATTAAAGTCATAGCGCTTACCATCAATTGCCACCCGAGCGGCTCGTGTTGCTTTAGCCCGGCCTTTATAGGTGGGCAAGGCTATTTTTAACCGCTGACGAATTGACGGTGCCCATGTCATTATGGTTTGCTGTGACTTAACCGGCCCCAGCCCATTATCGAGAATCGCAATCAAATAACCTTTATTTTGTTCCGCAGCCTCATCAAATCTAATACCAAATTCTGATTCGTACTGGTGTAATTCATTTCGCAGGCCTTCATAAGAAAGCATTCTCAGTAAATCGTGCTTTAACTGCATCGGTACAGGCAAACCGTGCTTACTGATGGTTTTTTTATAAACATCAACCGCTTTACGGTACGCCACTAAGGCCTGGTCGTATTCACCCAGTGCTTCAAAAATAATGCCCGACAGATAACGCACAAACGGGTCTTCCATAGGGGTTTCGCCCCATTCCCGCATCTTTACATCAGCCTGAAGAATTTCAACACGCGCACTATCAATCTGCCCAATTGCAATATAATTTAATGCCATATAAGAATGAATCAGCACTTGTTCATAACGGTCACCCGCGTATTCTCTGACGGTGTCATTGACGACCGCGCTGCCAACTGATCTTGTAATACTGGTAGTATAAAGATCTTCCATTTCTTTTTTTGCCACTTCAAAATCTTTATTGCTTTGCTGATACTCGCCTGTCATGCGCTTTAGCATGCCTTTATGCAGATAGGTCAGTACTTTATCGCTGCTATCGTGCGACTGTTGTTCAAACTCGCGCAGTGCCAGATCAGGGCGACCTGATTCCAGTTTTGCTCTCACACCCTTGGTCTTTGCTCCGTAATGAGAGCAGCCCTGTAAGACGAATAAGCCTGACAACATCAGCAAAAACAATAGCCGCGGCATCTGGGCTGTCATACTAGCATTTAGAATTTTCATTAATACCTCAGCTGGTAATTTATATACCCGCAACACATCGGCCACAGGTAAGGTTATATATGTAATGTACGATGAGTAGCAGTCACCCGAACACAGGTGACTTAAATTTTTTTTATTTTAATCTGCGTGCTCAATACAAGAACACATGTTTCTATCAGCAATACATGACGCTAATTACAGGCGGTACGAATCGCGAGCCACTGCTTTTTTTATTTTCTTTTGACCAACCCAGACTTTACGATTATTTTCCAGATCGATTAGCGTTAAATCCACCTGATAGAAACGAACATGTTTGCCAGCCACTGCATCAACGATGGTATTGATTGTACCTTTGAGCATGAAATCAGCCCCTTTTTCCTGGCCAGCTTCTTTTCGAGTGGCATCAGAAGCATTAATATCCATATCACGTCTTTCCGAACGAATCTCTTTTCTTTCTGAACTCGACGCCACAAAATCCACTTCACCCGAATTAATTAATGCTTTTTCCATATCATTTATAAAAGTTCGTGTATTGATATGCTCATGACTCAAGTTACGAACACGTCCAATAATAAGCGCAGGAACGGCTTTCTTTTTCTTATTAAAACGGCTTAGCCAGGGACGAGATAAAACATCCTGAATCATTTCCTGTGCCACTAATCGAGAATCCGTATCATTCCATGCACCACTCAAATCAGTAGTGGACTCGGTACTGACGCGCTGCACGGTCGCACCTTTTTTCATACAACCTGTAGTCACCAAGAGAACGCTACAGATCGTAGCTGTAAGTAGTACCCGACTAATATATTTCATTTCCCGCTTCCTTTTTATTGAATTAATACCTAAAACTAAATTTAATTTATTATTCTATTAAGTGCGCATCAACTATTAATAGCCCGGCAGATATTATTTCTGCTTATCTAAACGAATACTCAATGCATAATTTCCTCATAGTATATAGCAGATTATTCTCAAAAACTTGAAGCAAATCACATTGATTCCGCCTCCGCGCCGCATTTATTCTGTAATATTATTGCGAAACTGGCTTGATAAAGGTATCTTGCCCGCATGCATAATATTGACCTTATATTAGACGCCCGCTGGGTTGTCACCGTAAACAAAGACAACGACGTTCTGGAGCAACACAGCGTGGTCGTCGATAAAGGCCGAATCGTCGACATTCTGCCCAGCTCTGTGGCTCATGATCGCTATCTGGCCAAAACCCATCACCCGCTCGGTAACAAAGTACTGATGCCGGGCCTGATCAATTGCCATAGCCACTCAGCAATGAGTTTATTAAAAGGTTATGCTGATGATATAGCGTTAATGGACTGGCTGCAAAACCATATCTGGCCGGCAGAAAGCCAGTGGGTCAATGAAGAATTTGTACACGACGGTGCCGAGCTGGCTATCGCTGAAATGTTGCGCTCAGGTACAACCTGCTTCATGGATATGTACTTTTTCCCGGATGTGGTTGCAAAAATGGTCAACCTCAGCGGCATGCGTGCAGCCATCGGCATGATCGTGCTGGATTTTCCGACAGTCTGGGCACAAACGGCTGAAGAATACATTGAAAAAGGTTTACGGCTGCGCGACGAATACCGTGAACACTCCCGTATTAAAACCGTGTTTGCTCCACACGCACCCTACACCGTTTCTGAAACCTCGCTTAACCAGATTCGCATGTTGTCAGATGAAATGGACTTGCCCGTCACGATGCATATTCACGAAACTCAATCCGAAGTCGATCAGGCGCTTGAAAGCACTCAAAAAAGACCTCTTCAGAGCCTCAATGAAATCGGCCTGGTTTCTCCCAATCTGGTTGCCGTGCACATGACCGCTTTAACCGACGATGAAATCGAGTTGCTGGCAAAAACGGGATCTCATGTGGTTCATTGCCCGGTATCCAACCTGAAACTGGCCTCAGGCTTCTGTCCGCTAGCCAAACTCTTAAAGGCGAAGGTAAATGTGTGCCTGGGTACTGATGGCTCCGCCAGCAATAATGACCTTGATATGTTCGGCGAAATGAAAACAGCGGCGTTGCTGGCTAAAGGTGTTGCTGCAGATGCCAGCTGCGCCACTGCCGATGAGATTATTCGCATGGCGACGATCAACGGTGCTACGGCACTCGGCCTGCAGGATGACATTGGCTCAATTGAAACAGGCAAAGCGGCCGATCTGATAGCGATCGATTTTTCTCAGCTGGAATCAATGCCGGTTTACAACCCGGTATCCCATCTGGTTTATAATACCAGCCGCGACCAGGTGACCGATGTCTGGGTCAAGGGCCGTCATTTGTTAAAACAACGATCACTGACGCGCCTGGATGAAGCTGAAATTATCCGCAAAACCAAGGCATGGAATGCTAAGATAGCTTCTCATTAAATCACTCTTAAATAATTGATAAAGAATCCTCATGAGCACATTAAACGTCGACCCGGCAGAAATCGCAAAATTTGAAGAACTGGCCAGCCGCTGGTGGGACTCTCAGGGCGAGTTCAAGCCTTTACACGAAATCAATCCGCTGCGCCTGCAATATATCGACCAGCGCGCTGGCTTAGCCGGCAAAAAAGTGCTGGATGTGGGTTGTGGCGGCGGTATATTAGCCGAAAGCATGGCCCAGTGTGGCGCTAATGTGCTCGGAATAGACATGGGTAAAGCGCCGCTCAGCGTTGCCAGATTGCATGCCATGGAGGCAGAAATCGATTTGGAATACCGTCAGGTCACGGTCGAAGAACTGGCCGAAGAAATGCCGGGGCAGTTTGATGTGGTCACTTGCATGGAAATGCTCGAACATGTTCCTGACCCGGCTTCAATTATCCGCGCCTGCCAAAAACTGGTTAAACCTGGCGGAAATGTTTTTATGTCCACCCTTAATCGCAATCCTAAAGCCTTTATGTTTGCTGTTGTTGGCGCCGAATACATTTTACAAATGCTGCCCAAAGGCACTCACGATTACAAAAAATTCATCAAACCTTCTGAACTTGGTCTCTGGTCCAGAGAAGCTGGTTTAGAGCTTAAAGATATTACCGGGCTCAGCTATAACCCGCTGACTAAAGTTTACAAATTAAGCCGTGACGTCAGCGTGAATTATATGACTCACAATATCCAGCCTTGTGATTAAAATACAATGATCACAACCATCTTATTCGACCTCGACGGCACACTGGTCGATACCGCTCCGGACATGGCTCACTCACTCAACCTGTTGCTTGAAGAACAGGGCCAGCAAAGCTTATCTCATGATATTATCCGCCCTCATGTGTCTAATGGCAGTGAAGCACTGGTAAAACTGGGCTTTGGCAACGATCTGCAATTCACTCGTTTAGAACAATTAAAAAAACGTTATCTTGAAATCTACCAGCAAAACATTCACGTCCTTTCATGCCTTTTCCCGGGCATGGATAAATTGTTAGAACAGATTGAACAATCGGGCAGGAACTGGGGAGTGGTTACCAATAAGCCTTCCTGGTTAACCGAACCACTGCTGATCTCAATGGGCCTGGCTGAAAGATGCGGCTGCATGGTAAGTGGCGATACCACAGCGCAAAGAAAGCCTCACCCCGAGCCTATGTACCATGCCTGTGATTTAATGGGTGCCAAAGCGGCTGAATGTGTATACATTGGTGATGCCAGACGTGACATAGAAGCCGGTAACAACGCCAATATGAAAACCATTATAGCGACCTATGGCTACATCGGTGAATGGGAAGACATCAACTCCTGGGGGGCCGATGCGCTGATTGATCTGCCTGAACAAATAAATCAGCATTTCTAAGTAAAGCAGTTACATCGGCTCGATAACCGTAACCTGCGCTATCTGCCATCAGCGGTCTTTTCTAAGCTGTAAAAATCGCTCTACATCCTCTGCCCTGTCTACATCCCATAGCGTATCCAGCAACACAGGCATTTCAGGCTGCAGCTTTTCAATGGTTTGTTGCAAGACCTTTGAACTGCCCCACTCAACCCCCTCAAACATAGCGGGCCTGGATTGCGTTAGGCCAACCAATACATAACCGCCGTCTTCAGCCGGGCCAATCACTGTCGGCTGATGCTCAAGCTTTTCAAATGCGCTCTCTATATATGGAATATCAATTGCCGGAATATCCGCACCGATCAGCACAACTTTTTTATACTCCAACAGAGCCCGGCTTAAGGCTGTCGACATTTTGTGCCCAAGATCGCCAGAAGGCTGATCATCAAGCTTAATATTGTATTCTGCTTCCAGGTATTTAAAGAAGTGATGATTTTGATCAGGCGCGCAATGCAACATGACATCAACGCCCGGCAGCTGTACTAAATTTGCAACGGCGTATTCCAGCAGTTGCTGGTGAATAAGAGCGGCCTCAGCCGGGCTGTAATAAGGTATCAGGCGGGTTTTAACTTTACCGGCAACAGGCGCTTTGGCAAAAATAATTAAGGCTTTCTCTTTGTGCAAACTGTGGTTAATTTAACTCAAGGCTCTTGATAAACTGGCTAATCATTTTATCTAACAACTCCTGCAAACTGTAATCTTTGAGATGTTCCGATTGCTGCAAACACTTTAACAACAGCACTTCTCTCAACATGCCCTGATACATCAGCGCCGAGGCTTTACTGTCTATTTTAGGCAAGCGCCCTTTAGATTGCAGTTCATTTAAGCTGTACTCAATGTAGTCTGTAAAGGTCTTCCACCGGTTGAGGAAAAACTCTCGATGCGCCTCATGCCCTTCCAGAATACTGTATAACTCTATTTTTAAAAGATCCGGTTGACAGACTATGCTGTCAATAAAAACGCGTGTTATACCGCGCAGCACGGCCTCAAAATCAGCATCTGAATTGATAATGGTATCGACATAACTTTCGCGCTGGCAGGAGAAATCCTGCAAAACAGCAGCATATAGTTCGTCTTTGGATTTGAAATGCCGGTAAAGAATTGCCGGGCTGACTCCCACAGCGGTTACAATCTCGTCAATTGATACACCATGAAAACCTTTATCTGCAAACAGGGCTTTTGCAGCATTAATAAGGCTAGACCTGCGTTCGGGGGCTGATAATCGTTTATTTGAGGCCGTTGCCACAATAACAGTCAGCCCCAAACGCAGGGCTATCAAAAAGTCTTAATTTAAGATTTTTTGATGAAGAAGATGAAGTTTCCACCTTCTTCTGCACTAGAAACCAGCTCGTTACCAGTCTGCTTGCAGAAAGCTTCGAAGTCTTTCACAGAACCTGGGTCAGTTGCTTCAATTTTCAGTGTTTGACCACTCGCCAAAGCAGCAATGGCTTTCTTAGCACGTAAAATAGGTAATGGGCAGTTTAAGCCTTTAGCGTCTAACTCTGAATCAAATGAGCTCATGATATTCTCCGGTTTTATATGTTAGTGATCGTTCACTTAAGAACTAACTCGGCAGTAACAATAATCAATAGCTAGACTATCGTCAATTCATTGCCATGTGATAATTTTTATAAGACAATAAATAAATTTTATTTATTGTTTTTAGAGAATAAAAAAAGCCAACACTAGAATAGTGCTGGCTTTTTTATACTTAACTACAGCCTTTTGGACGTGGTAAGCCAGCAATTTTATTAGCAGACTTGATTAATCCATAAGGGAATAAACGATATATATACTTACTGTCAGAACGATCTGCACCGTATTTTTTCTTCATAAGTTTAGAAAAAGAACGCGGATCACAAACTTTACCTTCATCGTAGAAAAAAGTGCGTGCTTCGTTGATGATATCCCAATGCTCTGGTGTTAATTCAACTTTTTCATTAACAGCAATTATTTCAGCGACTTCCTCGTTCCACTCATCCAGGTTCTCTAACCAACCCGCTTCGCTTAACTCAACAACAGTACCGTCTTTTAATACAGCTTGCATCTAACCACACTCCAAATTATTGATAACCCGCCTGGATTGAATGATACAGGCATTTAGTAAGGGAATTCTAAAATTACCCAGTAAAATAGTCAAGTATTAATTTAACATTTGCTTATATAGAGGCCGTGCATATCACCAAATTAATGGCTCAGTGATACCAGCATTTTAACTTATTTGATGGCATTCCAAAAAAATAAGCGGCGCGTAAAAACCACATTAACAAGATCGTTTTGATGACACCTTTCGCCTCCCACCGTCGACTGGATGTAATGACTTTATCCGCCAGACAAACCGATCTGCCATGGCGTCTCAGGGCGATAGAAAGCTCAATATCTTCCATTAATTCTTGTTGCGGAAATCTGCCAACATCTTCAAAAAGCTTCTTTTTTACAAAGATTGCCTGATCTCCAGTGGCAACCGATGTCAGGCATGACTTTCGGTTCATCAGCCAGGCAATGATTTTATAGATCCATGCCGGGGATGAAAAGCACACATTGAAACGTCCCCAGGCATGGTTATTCAGGGCATTTAAAATCTTTTGATCTGCATTCTCGGCAATGATTGTATCCGCATGCAAAAACAATAATATCTCACCTTCAGCCTGCTCTGCTCCGGTATTCATTTGCAAGGCGCGACCCTTATCGGACAATAGCATCACGTCTGTCAAAGGCTTTGCCTTTTCAAGTGTGTTGTCGCAGCTTCTGGCATCGACCAGAATCACCTGATGGCCTCGTTGTCGCCAGCATTGCAAGGGAGTGAGTGTATTGACAATCGTATCCGCCTCATTCAGAGTCGGAATAATGATAGAAATTTTCATTTTGTTCCGTCCACGCCCTGCTCTTAGGCTTGCGTAACAGTATATTCAATTAAGGAAACATCATCAGACTGGGAACTGTCACCACAATACTCTTTTATATCTTTGAGTACCGTATCTATCACCTGAAAAGGCAAACTCTTTTCAATGGTATTTAAAAACCGCTGTTCTCCGTAATATTCACCTTCACTCCTCTGCGCTTCTGTGACGCCATCAGAGTAGATAATAATGCTGTCATCATCTTTAACATCAACTTCAATAAACTCTGCATTAAAGCTATCTGATGCGGCAATACCCAGTGGTAAATTGGCCGAGCGTATTTTGTTAATGATTTTCTTTTCATCTGGCCTGTATATCACCACATCAGGCATTCCACCATTCCAGATAAAATAGCTTTTTTTATCTGCCGATATAACCAGCATCACGCCACAAAGAAAAAACTCAACAGGGAAAATATCCACTAATTTACGGTTAAGCTCATTGATAATTTCGTCGCCTGATGAGCCCTTTTCCACCATCGCATAAAATATATCCCTGACCGGGAAAGCGCCGACAGCAGCCGGCAAACCATGGCCGGTTGCATCCCCAAGAAAGATATAACTAACACCATCAGAAGATCGAGCCGATAACAGCATGTCACCATTAAACAATGACATAGGCGACATATGATGGCGCAGACTGAGACCAACAATCTCGCTTTTCTTTGTCATTCTCTTGTATATCTTGGAGGCTTTTTCCTGCTCTTGTTCTAATTCCTGCCTGTTTGATTCAATCTGGTCACGCTGCTGCCTGATGGTTGAATACAAACCTTGCATGCGAATCGCCGCCTGTATCTTAGCCATCAATACAATCTGGCTAAACGGTTTGGTTAAAAAATCATCCGCACCGCAACTCAAGCACTTTGCCAGCTCTTCCTCATCTGTCATTGCCGTTAACGCAATAATCGGTACATACTGATCTTCGGTCAGCTCTTTAATTAGCTTTATGGCCTCATAACCACTCATAACGGGCATCATTATATCCATAAGAATAACATCGGGCTTTTCTAACATGAAGCAGTCAACGGCAAGCTTGCCATTTTCAACCTCAATCACCTGATGCCCCTCTTTGTGCAACATACCTTTGAGAATCATACGGTTGATAGCGTCATCATCGACTATTAAGACTTTACTCATTTCTCTCAAACCAGGTCATTTATTTTATCTTATGAAGATTACCAATCTTACCTATATAGACGACTAAAGCGTTACAAACAAACTCAAATTGTTATTCAGTTTTTTCAGTATATCGTTAGAAAATGGTCTAATATAAAATTAACTTTTCAAATAAAATCAGAATCTAATCCATGAATGACTCAAACTCTATAGACCATAGCGTTATCGATACACTAAAAGGCCTGATGAAGGACAAATTTAACTTCCTGATTAATACCTTTATCGATAATGCAAACTCTCAGTTAGATCAGCTACAAACGGCTATTGATAACGATGAAGTCAAAGATATCATTGCCCTGACGCATTCAATCAAAGGCAGCAGCGGCTCGGTGGGTGCCAGTCAAATGCACCTATTGAGCAAAGATTACGAAGAAAGGGCACGAAAAGATGAATTAGAGGGTAAAGCTGACTGGGCAGACAACCTGAAAGCCGAGTTCAAACTCTACCAAGCCGCCATTCAGAGTTATCTTTAAACAACAAACTCATAACAACCTGTACAAGACCTTAATATGCCCGTTTCAAAGTGTATTGCAGAATCCGCTAAAATCGTACTCGGCAAAAACAAGGAAATAAAACTGGCCATTTGTTGCCTGCTATCACAGGGCCACTTACTCATCGAAGACCTGCCTGGTGTAGGCAAAACCACATTAGCCCTGACTTTATCAAAAGTCTTTGGATTAGCCTTTACAAGGCTGCAGTTCACCAGTGATCTGTTACCAGCCGATGTTACCGGAATCTCTGTGTTTGATAACAGCACAAAACGCTTCAGCTTTCACCCGGGCCCCATATTTAACCAGGTTCTGCTGGCCGACGAAATCAACCGCGCCACCCCAAAAACCCAAAGCGCGCTGCTGGAAGCCATGGAAGAACACAAAGTCAGCGTCGACGGAGAAACCCACCCTCTACCACAGCCGTTCTTTGTCATCGCAACCCAAAACCCCAGCTCCCAGGTTGGCACCTTTGCATTACCAGAGTCTCAACTTGATCGCTTTTTAATGAGAATAAAAATGGGTTACCCCGATAAAGTCGCCGAAAAGAGGTTGCTTTCTGCTCAGGATCCCCGGCAATTATTAGATCAGATCAAAACCATGCTAACAGCCGACGAATTGCTCGGCATGCAGCAACAGTCAAAACAGGTGCACGTGTCTGAAAACATCATTAATTACATATTGCAAATTGTTGAAAAAACTCGCCATGAAGCCGGCTTCATTCACGGTTTGTCACCCCGTGCCGGCATGGCCTTAAAAAGAGCCTCGCAGTCCTGGGCATTTGTGCATAATCGTGATTATGTCTTGCCCGAAGATATACAGGCTGTTTACAGCGCCGTTTGTGAACACCGTTTGGAACGCCACTACGAACAGGCCGAATCATCTGTCCAACAACTATCTCGAAAAATACTGGATAGTATAGAAGTGTAATGTGAGCACCCGGGAAAGCCATAACTTGCCCTTTGTTCCAGAATGGCTTGCCAGCAGGATGGACTACTGGATTAAGAAAAAAGCCCGGCAGCCGCGTAAGTCCTACTCAATAAATCGTCACAATATTTATATATTACCCAGCAAAGCTGGCTGGTTATATATCATCACCTTGATCGCCATTCTCTCGGGGGCCATTAATTACAATAACAGCCCGGCATATTTATTGTGTTTTTTTCTTGCCAGCCTGGGTTTTATAACGATGTTACAAACTCATCAGAACATCAGCCAGCTCATTATTTACGCAGAACATTCAGCGCCTGTATTTTGCCACAGCCCTGTTGATTTTATTTTTCATGTCACCTCAGATGACAATAATCGGCACATTGCACTTGAAACAAAAGCTAACAACAATGTTTTTGCTGTTAAAGGCCGGGAAAAAAGCCAGTTCATTATTAGCGAAATCTCAAATAAAAGAGGCCTGCAATACGTCTCTCGCTTTAAGCTATACAGCGAATACCCGCTGGGTTTATTTCATGCCTGGACACAGGTAGAAATTATAAATTCAGCCATCATTTATCCCCGCCCTGCACCTCACAATCTCATGCCCACAGATTTTTTTGCTGGAGAGCAGCAACAAAGCCGCCATATCGGTGATGATGAATTTGCAGGCATCAGGGATTTCCAGAAGGGAGACAGCCCCAAGAGTCTGGCCTGGAAAACCATAGCAAAAACAAATCGACTTTATACCAAAGAATTTCATGCTGAAACGGGCGATTTCCTGATATTTGATTATGACAAACTCACTGCCATTAACAATACCGAAGAAAGGCTATCGATACTTTGCGCACTTGTTCTTAAAGCCAGCCAGTCAGCTATCAATTACGGTCTTAAACTGCCAGCAAAAACAATAAAGCCTTCGAGTGGAGAAGCGCATAAACATAAATGCCTCAGCTCACTGGCTTTAGCTAAGCTCTAGTTGCATTATTAGATAATGAGGCAACATATCGACAAGCTAAAATCCGACCCGGTCTCCAGCGTCATATTTTTATTATTGTTAGTGAGCATACCGCACTTTAGATACATTCCCTGGTGGTCAATTTTAAGCGTTTTTTCGCTGTTAAGCTGGCGACTGTTTATCGTCATAAAACCAAAAGCCGGGGCCGGAAAATTAATAACAGTCTTATTTACGCTGCTATTTTCACTGCTTATATATAATCACGCCGGTGGTTTTTCAGGCATCGTAGCCGGCAGCCACCTGCTTCTGGTGATGACTTTTCTAAAACTGCTCGAGAGCAGATGCCAACGCGACTACATGTTGCTTGTGATTCTTTCACTTTTCATTATTGCAACCAATCTTCTGTTTTCGCAGACACTGCCGACCGCCTTATATATGTTGTGCTGTGTTTTTATAACCCTGGTCACCTTATTAAGCCTCAGTGAAAAATCAAGCCGCATTACATTATTCGAAAAACTAAAAACAGCGCTCAGGCTAACAGCTTTCTCATTACCGCTGATGCTGGTTCTTTTTGTATTTTTCCCCCGCATCAGCGGTCAATTATGGCATACAAACGATGAACAGACACGGGCCAGAAGCGGTTTATCCGACAGCATGGAACCGGGAAAGATAAGCCAGCTAGTGTATTCAAATGAGCGGGTCTTTCGTGCCGACTTTGCGACAAAACAACCCGAAAAGAAACAGCTGTACTGGCGGGCGCTAACGTTATGGCACTACGACGGAAAAACATGGGAAAATAATAAACCAAGTGAAACGCAAACACAGATACATCTGCTCGATACAGGTTACAAATACACCATCACCGTTGAAGCCAGTAATAATAAATGGCTGTATCTCCTGGATCTGCCTGTTACCATCAGCAACAGCCTCAGCATTAATACTGATTTTACCGCGCTGTCTCCTAAAACCATCCGTTCATTATTTCAATACAGCGCTCATTCAGCTTCACGCTATTATATGAGTAATCAACTTGATAGCCGTAGCAGAAGCCGAGCGCTTAAGCTGCCTGGCATAAACACTAATACGATTGCACTGGCTCAAGACTGGAAAAGAAACTCGGCCACGCCTGAGGCAATTATTAAAAAAGCCCTTACGCATTTCACAACACAAAACTTTTATTACACACTGAGCCCTGCCAAATTGCGCAATCTGGCATCAGTCGATGAGTTTTTATTCGAAACCCGGCAAGGGTTTTGTGAGCATTATGCCAGTTCCTTTGCTGTATTGATGAGAGCTGCCGGCATCCCCAGCAGGGTTGTACTGGGCTACCTCGGCGGTGAAGCGAACCCGTATAACAATATTATTTCGGTTGATCAATCCATGGCACATGCCTGGAACGAGGTCTGGATCGATAACAGAGGCTGGATTCGAATCGACCCGACAGCCTCTATTGCACCACACAGAGTCAGCAAAGACATTGCCACAGCACTTAAAGGCCAGCAAAATCTGCCCCTGCACTTACAGCTTGATTTTGCCGGCCTGCAAAAAATCAGACAATTATTTGATGCTATCGATAACAAATGGAATCAATGGATACTGAACTACAATGAAAGCACACAGAAACAATTCATTGAGATACTCAGCGGCAAAAGCGTGAGTTTGCACGACATCAGTTATTTATTTATTAAAGTCATACTCGGCACGTTAGTGTTGACCGTTATCGTTTATTTTCTCAGCGCTAAAAGACAGAAAAACGATGCGGTAACAAAAGCCTATCAGAAATTTTTGCATAAATTTGAAAACTCAGGCTTTAGTAAAAGAAAAAATGAAGGCCCGGCAGATTATACAAAGCGGCTAGAAAGCCGTTTCCCTCAACAAAGCAGAGAAATTTCTCGCATTATGAACTTGTATATTGAACTGAAATTTCGAAAAATAAAAAATGCCGATAGCGCTGACAGGTTTATCAGCTCAGTCCGGCATTTTAGATTAGAGCCTGATAATATTAATGATAAACCGAACTCATAAATTTTATGCAGCGGATGAAGGCATCTGATAAACGAGAGTCTTTTACCATTGTAGCGTAATCGCCTTTAAAGAATTTCAGGTCCCGCGAAGTATAAGCCAAACCCAGTCTCATTAAATTGGGTGCCTTTTCGCTGACCGTAGTCCAAAAATCCGGCTTGCCGCGCAGATCCCAGTCCAGTACCTCGTTATTATAACTAGCGAGGTTGGTAATAATTCCATGATCGATTTCTATCAATACTCTTGGTGCATCTTCATTCTGCAATCCAAAGCCGACTTTTGAACTGAAATCCGAATCGGCTAATTGTTTGATATGCTCTTTATCAGCGTTCCATAACGATTTGTATTTCACCATCCATTCTTCTGAAAATATTTCAGCCATCGACTATCCAGATTATATAATTTATGCAGCTGCTGATTTTACAACTATGAGAGTATAAAAAGAAGATAATTTAAGCATTTCAATCTCAAACTTAAGCACATTATTCACATTGATATATTTTTATCACATTTATGAGATATTGCAGAACACGCCTCTATTTATCACTTATGCGGGCAAAAGATGGTAATATCATTGCAGCTTTTCATCAAACCATCACATTCGGTTTGCTATCATTTACAGCCTGCGACCCCGTTTTGAGTCAGCAGTAATGACTTATTATATATAAGAGAATATTAAATCATGCACAATGAGTGCTTTCGCCTGAAAGGCAGTGTATTAACAACTTTTATTCTCGAATTCAGTGAATACGACCTCAATGCTTTCAGACAGCAGCTGAGAAACAAGGTTGAAGCTTCGCCTGATTTTTTTCGTCAGTCAGCCGTCATGATCGATGTTAGCCAGCTTAACCTTGACACGGTTGCTATCAATTATTCTGAACTACTGTCGATTTGCCGTGAAAATAGTCTTCAGCCAATTGGCTTTCGTCATCATCAGAAACTGGATTTTTCAGCCATTGAAAAAACCAGGCTGGCGGTTATCGAGCACAGCGGCAAGCATTCTGCTGAGAAAGCTATAGAACAGCCACTGCCAACCGATAACAACCCCGACGCCCGAATCATTTCGAAAACGGTTCGTTCTGGCCAGCAAATTTATGCCGAAGGCTCCGATCTGGTGATATTAGGCTCTGTTAGCGGCGGTGCCGAAGTGCTGGCAGATGGCAACATCCATATCTACGGCTCGCTTCGTGGCAGAGCACTGGCCGGTGTCAGCGGCAATAAAAACTCGCGGGTATTTTGTGCAAACAACGAAGCCGAACTGGTTTCAATTGCCGGTCATTTTTTACTCAGCGAATCACTGCAACAGCAGCCAGAGAAGCGTGCCACCCAGTTTTATCTCATTGATGAGGTCTTGCATATCAGCGCGCTTTAATGAATACTTTGCACTAATAATTTCTCAAACACAGGTAAATAGACTTGGCTAAGATTATTGTTGTTACCTCCGGTAAAGGCGGTGTAGGCAAAACCACCACCAGCGCTGCAATTGGAACCGGGCTGGCGCTTAAAGGTAAAAAGACGGTTATCATCGATTTCGATGTCGGCTTGAGAAACCTGGACCTGATCATGGGATGTGAGCGCCGCGTAGTCTATGACTTTGTCAACGTCTTAAATAACGAAGCCAATTTAAACCAGACGTTAATTAAAGATAAACGTGTCGATAACCTGTTTGTATTACCCGCCTCCCAGACCCGCGACAAAGACGCGTTGACACTTGAAGGCGTTGAGAAAGTATTACAGGAATTATCCGAAAGCTTTGAATATATTATCTGTGATTCACCAGCGGGTATTGAGAAAGGCGCACAAATGGCGCTCTACTTTGCCGATGAAGCCATCGTCGTCACCAATCCAGAAGTCTCATCTGTCAGAGACTCTGACCGTATTCTGGGCATTTTACAAAGCAAATCAAAACGGGCAGAAACAGGCAGCGAACCGGTAAAAGAGCATTTATTAATCACGCGTTATAGCCCCGAACGTGTTGAAGAAGGCGAAATGCTGAGTGTGGCTGATGTTGAAGAAATTCTGGCCATTCCATTATTAGGCGTTATCCCGGAGTCACAATCGGTCTTAAAAGCGTCTAATCAGGGCGAACCGGTCATCCATAACCAGCAAGCCGATGCCGGTATGGCATACAGCGATGCCGTTGAGCGTTTACTTGGCCAGCAACTTGAATTTCGTTTTCTGTCGGCTGCCAAAAAAGGCATCATAAAAAGGTTAATAGGAGCGTAATGTGAGTTTGATTAACCGTTTTCGATCTAACAAAACAAAATCTGCTTCGGTGGCAAAAGACCGCTTAAAAATCATTGTGGCTCATGAAAGAAAACAACGCAGTCAACCGAAATACCTGCCGGCGATGCAGCAGGAACTGATCGAGGTCATCAAAAAATATATTGCTATTGATGAAGACCAGGTTCATGTTTCATTACAAAATACTAATAATTGCTCGGTGTTTGAGCTCAACGTAACCTTGCCGAGTTAATTTACAGCACCTGAAACCCAGCCCGCGCTTGCCAGCCTCATCGAAGGTCTTACAATAAAACACTTTTTTTCCTTCTCTGAACTCCCGAAGCTGCTTTCAATAGCCGGGCCGCTGATTCTTTCATCCATTATCACCATGGGCATGTCGTTTACCGATGTCATCATGATAGGCTGGCTTGGCACCACTGAACTGGCCGCCAGTGCCGCTACCAGTGACTTTCACTCTTTTTTCTTTTACATCGCTGCCGGCATCATAACGGCAACATCCGTCTTTATCGCGCATGCAAGAGGAAAGCGCCAGCTTGAGAGCATTCGCTCAATCGTACAGCAGGGCTTTTTAATTGCTTTTATTTGTTCGATACCCGCCACCCTGATCATTTTTAACACCGGCTTCTTTTTATCCCTGATCGGTGTCAAACAAGACATAATTATAGCCGCCGCGCCTTACGCCCATACCTTATGCCTGGCATTTTTGCCTATGATGCTGATGACGGTACTGCAGCAGCTCATTACCGCTCATGACAAAACGCGCATTATTTTTCTGGTCACCCTGGCCGCTCTGCCACTGAATGCCTTTGGAAATTATCTTTTACTGTTTGGCAACTTTGGATTCCCTGAATTAAAACTCGCCGGCGCCGGCCTCGCCACAACATTCACAGCCTGTTTTATGTTTTTATCTTTACTGATCTACTGCCTGACCAGTGCCACGCTTAAACACTATAAAATACTGCATAAAACTGAGATAAAGAACACCACTCAATTAAAAGCCATCGTCAAAACAGGTCTGCCCATTGGCATATCCAATATTGGTGAAATGGGGGTCTTTCTCAGCTCAACCATCACCATGGGCATTTTTGGTGCCGAAGCACTGGCCGCGCATACAATTGCTCTGCGACTGGCCGGTCTTTTTTATGCCTTTCCATTAGGTTTATCACAGGCGGCCATGATTCGCTGCGGATATTTGATGGCACAGGGCCATCATCTCAAACTAAAACATGCCATCGTCAGCGTGATCAATAGTGCCGCCATTATCGGCATCTCGTTCATGGTAATCATCTGGTTTTATCATCTCGAAATTGCGTCATTGTTTCTTTCAGCTGATGACAACTCGGCAACAGTGCTTGTTATGGCCTCAGGCTTTCTGCTGATCTTAGGCATCATTCAACCGTTTGATGCCGTCGCAACGGCCATTGCCGGTATTCTCCGGGGCCTGAAAGACACGCGCGTGCCGATGCTATTATCGATCAGTTCATACTGGATCACAGGTTTCAGTACCAGCATGCTGCTGGCATTTTATTTTAATTTATCGGCTGTCGGCATCTGGATAGGACTGGCTACCGGCTCGGCCGCTTTTGGCCTGGCCACGGCAGTGCGACTGAGCATGCAATGGCGTCGCGGATTTATAAAACCAGATTAACTTACAACACTCAGACTCACAGCAACAACAAAGCAGCCCGCAACTTATTATTGAGCCTGCACATATTGCCGAAGAATCAGGCTATCGCCTCGCTGTGTAAACTCGATGTGTTTCAAAAATGACATGCCCAATAAGATAATACGCGATTGCTCTTTTGGGTTTATCATGGCTTTCACTGCCGACAAACTAATATCGCCAATCGAAACCTGATCAAGCCTGACAGCATAGACCCGGATAGCACCATTAGCCGTCTGCACCGTCAATGGCGGGCCTTTTTTAAGGCCTAATTCTGTCGCTAAATAGCCGGGGACAACAACACCGCTGGCACCGGTATCCAGCATGAACTCAACCTGTACGCCATTAATCTGACCGTTTGTTACATAATGGCCGTATCGATTACGCTGCAGCACCACTTCAAGCACCTGATCAGAAACATAATGACTGGATACCGATTGATTCGGGTTATTCTGACGCTCAAGCACGCCAGAAAAAAACCAGGCCAATAACGCAAAGATCAGCAGCCACATCATCAGTAGCAGGATAACGCCCGTCTTTTTATTCTGATTGCCTAGCTTTAAATCGGGCATTTTCATCTCTGCGCTTATTAATTGAGTTTATGAACTTTCCAAATTCTGTTTTTATAAAAAAATTTGATACCAATTTACACTAAATTCGCCGTTATGTGTCACCATAATCATCTATACTTTAGCCACCCCAGCAAATGCTTTTTACAGGAGATTATTATGCAAGCAAGCAAAAACACTATCACTGAAACCAGCGCCACACCTGCCAGAGGTTTTCTGGTTGAACTCGACGACTGGTCTGAATCACTGGCACATTCTCTGGCAGCAGAAGAAAACATTGAATTAACCGATGAACACATGAACGTTTTAAAATACCTAAGAAAATATTACGACAAAAATGGCCGGGGCTATAATGCGCGAACATTATTAAATGTCATGGAATTTGAGTTTGGAAAATGGCAAGGCAAAAAATATTTATATGAACTCTTTCCTAAAGGTCCGGTTTCACAAGGCTGCAAATTAGCCGGTATTCCTTTACCCCCGAACTGTAACGATCCTTCATTTGGTTCCTCTCATTAAATCCACTTCCCCTCCAGCTGACTGGAGGGGAATAAATGCAATGTCATTTTTTAAAATGACAAAATCAGCTTAAATAGCTTCACATTAGTCATAAACAGGACAGTGCCCGGTTAAGCCTATCAACCGTCTACAAATAAAACATGCAATTTTTCTAATAAACGGTTAGAATACGCGCCCCTTCAAGCTTTGACTCGAGTTTCATTGCCAAGGGCTCAAATTGGGAGCAGGCGGCTTCCTTTCGCACTCTCCACAATTTAGGTAAAACACCATGACTACTGAAACGGTCACTTCGTTCGATCAGTTAGATCTTAATGAATTTCTTTTAAAAGCACTGAACGATGTCGGGTATGAAAAGCCATCCCCGATTCAGGCTGAAACCATTCCTCTTCTATTAGCTGGCCGGGACGTTCTGGGCCAGGCGCAAACAGGTACCGGTAAAACAGCGGCTTTTGCACTGCCCTTGCTTTCAAATCTGGACGTAAAGCAAAAAGATCCCCAGGTACTGATTCTCGCGCCGACGCGGGAGCTGGCGATTCAGGTCGCTGAAGCTTGCCAGACCTACGCTAAACACATGAAAGGCTTTCACGTCTTGCCGGTTTATGGTGGTGCGGATTCACGCGCTCAGGTTCGCGCATTAGAGCGTGGTGTGCACGTAGTGGTCGGCACACCGGGCCGTGTTATGGATCATATACGCCGTGGCAAATTAAAATTAGACAGCCTGAAAGCACTGGTGTTAGATGAAGCCGACGAAATGCTGCGCATGGGATTCATCGATGATGTTGAATGGATTCTGGATCAAACCCCGGAAAACCGTCAAATTGCGCTGTTCTCTGCGACCATGCCATCACAGATTCGCCGCATCGCAACGAAATATTTAAATAACCCAGAACAAATCACCATTAAAATGAAAACACAGACGGCATCTACCATTCGCCAGCGTTTCTGGCCGGTTAGTGGTTTACATAAACTCGATGCACTGACCCGTATTCTGGAAGCCGAAGAGTTTGATGCGATGATTATTTTCGTGCGCACCAAGACTGCGACGACAGAGCTGGCTGACAAACTCGAAGCACGTGGCTATGCAACAGCGCCATTAAGCGGCGATATTCAGCAAAGCCAACGTGAGCGTACGATCCAGAATCTTAAAAATAAGAAACTGGATATTGTCGTGGCGACCGATGTCGCTGCCCGTGGTCTTGATGTGCCGCGTATCAGTCACGTTGTAAATTACGATGTGCCACACGATACAGAATCTTACATTCACCGCATTGGCCGTACCGGTCGTGCTGGCCGTGAAGGTGATGCAATCTTGTTTGTCGCTCCGCGTGAAAAGCGTATGTTAAGTGCGATTGAACGCGCGACCAATCAAAAGATCGAGCGCATGGAATTGCCATCTACTGAGATGATTAATGACCAGCGTATCGTCAAGTTCAAACAAAAGATAAGCGACACACTGGCATCAGAAGATATCAGCATGTTCCAGCAAATGGTCGAGCAGTATCAGGAAGAGCATAACGTACCCGCTATTGAAATTGCCGCCGTACTGGCGCTTTTAATGCAGGGTGAAACCCCCTTCCTGTTATCAAACAAACCTGTGCAAAAAGCAAAAGCCCGTGATGACTGGGATAATGCAGACAGCTCACGCCCCGGCAAACGCGACTCTCGTCAGCGCCGTGACCGTGGCGAGCGGGAGCGTTCACCCAGAGACCGCTCAGCCAGAGAGCGCACGCCAAGAGACAATTCGCCACCTGATGCAGGCATGATGCGTTATCGCCTGGAAGTAGGACATAACCATGATGTAAAGCCGGGCAACATCGTCGGCGCCATTGCCAATGAAGGCAATATAGACAGTAAATTTATCGGTCGCATTAACATCGATGAGAACTTTAGCACCGTAGATTTGCCGGATGATTTACCAAGAGATGTTATCGTCACTTTAAGAAAAGCACGGGTGGCGGGCAGACCTTTAAATATCTCTCCCGAAGGACAGATGAAGAGAGACGATAAAGAAGGCGCTCCTGCCAAACGTGAGAGTAGCCGCAAAGAACGCACTATTGAACGCACTAAAGGAAAATTAAAACTCAAAGACAAAGGCGATAGTGATAAAACAAAAAAGAAAGTGAAGAAAAAGGTAAGAACCAACCGGCCAGCCGCACGCCCGGCATCAAAGAAAAACGCAGACTAAAGTCTTAAGCAACCGGGTGACTAGCGTCACCTGGCTGCAGATGACTGCATGCTTTTATGCCCTTACATCAAACCTCGAACTGTTTGTTATTGACAGCTTTTCTGATGATATAAGAGCCTCTTATTTTTCATCACTCACCTTATAGAGCCAGATAAAGCCGGCGACACCGGTAAAGATAGAGGCGGCAAGAATGCCCGTCTTGGCCATTAACAGGTGCTCAGCATGGCCTGCAAAGCCCAGCTCAGCGACAAATATCGACATCGTAAAACCAATACCGGCGAGCAGCGAGACCCCGGCAATCTGGGTAAAGCGCGTATCTTTAGGTAGCACGGCGACACCGAGTTTGAGCAACAACCAACTGACACCTGTAATACCGATAAACTTACCCAATACCAGCCCCAGTGTGACACCGAGCATAACCGGGTGTGACAGCGTCTCACCCAGCGTATCAAATTGTAAGGGTATGCCTGCATTGGCCAGCGCAAACACGGGAATCACCAGATACGCAACCGGTATGTGCCAGGCATGCTCCAGCCTTTGCAAGGGCGCTTCAACACTGTGCACTCCATTTTCAAGTGTCTGCACAACGGCACGTAATTTATCATTCGTCATGATGCTCTTACCCGGTTCATGACTGGCATCAAACCGCTGCATAAGTTCTTTAACACTCTCACTAAAGCGTTCTGGTTTGTATTTAGGAATAGCGGGAATGGTGAACGCCGTGAGGATACCAGCCAACGTGGCATGAATACCAGATTGCAGCAAGGCGTACCATAAAAGCAAACCAACAATGACGTAAGGCAAACTTTTACGAACCCCGCTAAGATTGAACATCACTAATAATGCAACCAGTCCGGCTGCAACCATCAGCGGGCCAAAGACAATGGTGTCAGTATAAAAAACAGCAATCACAATCACCGCACCAAGGTCATCGACAATTGCCAGTGCCACCAGAAAAGTGATTAAGGCTTTTGGTACACGACTTGCCAGTAAGGCCAGTGCTCCGATTGCAAAAGCAATATCGGTCGCCATCGGAATACCCCAGCCAATCGCCGCATCTCCTTCGGGATTGATGGCAAGGTAAATTAAAGCCGGTACTACCATGCCACCAATAGCGGCACCGATGGGTAAGGTCGCATTACGTAAATTGGCCAGCTCGCCCACCAATATTTCTCGTTTGAGCTCTAAACCGACGACAAAGAAAAACAAGGTCATTACGCCATCGTTTATTAAATGATGCAGACTCATTTCAAACTGCCAGCTGCCGACACCGAGGCTAATCATAGTATGCATGAAATGTGCATAGTCAGTGGCCAGCGGGCCGTTAGCCAGGATTAATGCCAGCACGGCCATGCTCATCAGCAATAAGCCGCTGGTTGTTTGCTGATGGATAAACTCTTCAAATGGCGTCAGTATTTTGTCAAAAGATTTTTCCCATGGTGCATGGAAAATGCCTTTTGCCTTCAAACTGTCTGATATTTTACTTTTCACACTCATTTATTTTTCCTGTTTGTAGCTGGTGATGGTAGCACTGGTGCCTCACGGAATAACCACTCTCGAGCCGTCTCCGTAATGGCTGCCACTGCCGGGTGAGTAATTTTTCGCTCAACAGAGATGGCGTAGAACTGTTCCCGTACTTCATCAGTGGCACCAATGACAACGACGCCATATTGTTTTTCAACTTCGGCAGCAATCGGTGTGGGTGCTATAAAAATACCGGTACCGGCCTGACCAAATGCTTTCATTAGCGCACTGTCATCAAATTCACCGACGATTTGCGGGTAAATGCGATGTTTGTCAAACCATTTCAAAAGCCGGGCCTGTACCACCGTTATTTCACTGGGCAATAGCAGCGCGGCTCCGGTTAAACTGTGGGGGAAATTTTCAATTAAAGGTTCTGCTATCTCAGGTACTGCAAAAAAACTAATACCGCACTCACCCAACTGGTGATTATAACTGCGCACATTAACATTATGAGGAATCGGTCCATCAGAAATCACCAGATCCAGTTTATGCAACGCCAGATCGGCCAGTAATGAATCGATACCGTTTTCACGGCAGACGATTCGAACGGCTTGCGGTAATTTCAGCGACGGTGCCAGCAGACGATAGGCAATCGATTTAGGCACAACATCGGCTACCCCGACTTTGAAGACATGTGGCCTGTGATCCGGAAGATTATGCAGCATTTGTTCCAGCTCGCCGCCTAGTGAAAAGATCTCATCGGCATAACTCAGCGCAAGCCGCCCCGTCTCGGTTAATTCTAAACTCCGCCCGACCCGGTTAAACAATGCTTCACCTAAGTTTTCTTCCAGCACACTGATCTGACCACTAATCGTCTGAGGTGTCAGGTGCAGGCTTTCGCTGGCACGGGCAATGCTGCCTTCATTGGCCACCACCCAAAAATAGTGAAGATGTTTATAGTTAATCATAACGACTATCACTTCGTTAAATACGAACAATGTGCCTATTATAGTCGTATTTTATTGTTTTCATACAAAGCCGGTCATTTAAAATCAATGAATAGCGATGGCATTCAGATTCGAACGGCAATGGTTCGTAAAATACGAACTATTGAGAGATTTAATTCGTATTTACTTGTTTTAATAAGTTACTTAATATAGCCGAGCTGTCCCCGATACCGGCCTATTATGCTCTCCAAAAAGTAAATAGCCCGGTATCACCTTCAACCCTATTCACAGTTAATGCGACATGATAAAGACACCCACATCAACACGCTCTAATCACAAACCAAGACCTATGATCGACTTACTGGTCAGCATCATTGCACCTTCGCTCATACTGATGAAATTCAGTGGTGATGAAGCGCTTGGGGCCAGCGGCGCTTTGTTAGCCGCTTTATCTTTACCGATAAGCTGGGGGCTTTTTGAGCTGTTCAGATACAAAAAATTAAACTGGATTGCGCTGCTAGGCATCATCAGCGTGATGCTCACAGGCGGCATTGGCCTGCTGAAACTCGACCCTCAGTGGCTGGCTGTTAAGGAAGCCGCTATTCCTGGTTTGCTGGGACTAGTCGTTCTCGTCTCCAGCTTTACCCGCTATCCACTGATCAGAACAATGCTTTTTAATCCGGCCATTATGGATGTTGAAACGATACAACGCAGACTTGAGGAGCTAGGCCAAAGCCAGGCATTTGATGCCCGCCTGTTAAAGCTAACTTACCTGCTGAGCGGCACGTTTTTCTTCTCATCGTTAATGAATTTCATTCTTGCCACATCAATTGTTAGCAGTCCGGCGGGTAGCGTCGCGTTTAACGAAGAACTGGCCTGGATGACATTGCTCAGCTATCCCGTGATAGTCATACCTTCCATGTTGATGATGATGGGCATCCTCTATTATCTATGGCGCACAATCCACGGCATGACCGGCTTGCCATTAGATAAGCTACTGTTATCTCAAAAAACCAATAAACAAGACTGATGTCCGTCCTGCGCTCTCGCGTACAGTCGCTGATAGAACACAGCTATACTCAGCGTCTGGTCATCGCGTTAATACTGATCAATGCCATTTTATTGGGCTTGGAAACATCTCCTGCTGTTATGCACAAGGCAGGTAGATTCATACTCATGCTCGATCAGCTGATTCTTTCGCTGTTTGTAGTGGAAATTAGCCTGCGAATTTATGTGCAGCGGCTGGCTTTCTTTAAAGATCCCTGGAGCGTGTTTGATTTTTCGGTTGTCGCGATTGCTCTCATCCCCGCCTCCGGCCCTTTCGCCGTCTTACGTGCCTTAAGGGTACTGCGTGTTTTGCGCCTGCTGACAATGGTGCCTTCCATGCGCCGGGTAGTAGGTGCTTTGTTGACTGCTATTCCCGGGCTTGGCTCCATTGGTTTGATGTTGCTGATTATTTATTATGTCTTTGCCGTCATCGCCACCAACCTTTTTGGTGCCTCACACCCTGAATGGTTTGGCACTCTCGGTCATTCTTTTTATACCCTGTTTCAGATCATGACGCTTGAGAGCTGGTCGATGGGCATTGCGCGCCCGGTGATGGATACCTGGCCTTATGCCTGGGTATTTTTTGTACCTTTTATTCTGATAGCTACCTTCACCATGCTTAACCTGTTTATCGCCATTATTGTAAACGCGATGCAAACTTACAGTGCCGCAGAGCATAAGCAAACGGTAGCCGTGCTGCATCAAACTCAGCAGAATATCGAAACCGACCTGCACCAGGAAATGCAGATTTTACGCACTGAAATAAAAGCACTGAAACAACTGTTGTTAAAACAACAATAGGCGACAGTCAGTTGATACAGACAATAAACACATCGATAATAACGAACAATATTAATACTATATTCGACTTTTCCTTATCTTTAAACGGGCTTATCTTAATTGTACTTTGAGCCAATAAAGCCAGGGAGACGAATGATGAAAATGAATAATCAGATAGTTATTCAGGCGAGTAATTTTCCACTGAGCCAGGCCCTGCTCAGACATATTGAGCGACATCTGTGCCATGCGCCAGACACAAGAGACAAATATATCCAGACTATCAGAGTGCCATCATCAGATATTAATGGCCCGCATGGCGGTAAAGAGAAAAGCGGTCAGCCTCAGCCTGTGCCGGCACACCTAAAAGATGTGTTAAGCGGGCAGATTGAGACGGCTATGTATCTCGCTATTGATCGTGCAACGGCCCACATGAGCGGTGCAGTCGCACGTCACTTATCGAAACAAAGTGACAATAATCGTTCTACCGCCTTGGCCGATTTAGCATCACTCAATCAACAGCAATAAAATAAAGCAACTGACATTAACTAATCAACGGAAACAGGTCATCATGAACACACCAATCAACAATGTTTTAAACGATACACAAACAAGCGTACTCGCCACAAATAAAGTACTCAGAAACACCTATACATTATTGTCGATGACATTACTATTCAGTGCCGTCGTCGCGGCAATTTCGATGTCGTTAAACCTGCCACACCCGGGCCTGTTACTGACGCTTGGTGGCTATTTTGCATTACTGTTTGCGACCACAAAATTTCGCAACAGCAGTTTAGGCATCGTATTTGTCTTTGCTCTAACCGGCTTTATGGGTTACACCCTCGGGCCAATTCTAACTGGCTACTTAAGCATGTCTAATGGCGCTGAAACCGTGATGACAGCAATGGGTGCCACGGGTGTCATCTTCTTAAGCCTGTCTGCTTATGCACTGGTCAGCCGTAAAGACTTCAGCTTTATGGGCAGTTTCTTAATGGTCGGTATTATCGTCGCCTTTGTTGCCGGCTTAGCGGCTGTTTTTTTTGAAATACAAATATTGTCGTTAGTGGTTTCTTCAATGTTTGTATTGCTGATGTCCGGTCTCATTCTTTACCAGACCAGCGACATCATTCATGGTGGTGAAACAAACTACATCATGGCAACGGTGACTTTGTATGTTTCTATCTTCAACCTGTTTACCAGTTTGCTGCATTTACTCGGCTTCATGAATGCTGAAGACTAAAAACCCATTACACTCAGATAACTAAGGAGCATCGACTGATGTCAAAAATTCAAAAACACGTGCTCGCCGCGCAAGCTAAACAGGCCGTTAGCATAACGCCTGCCGATAAACGTTATATGATCATTTTCACCACAACGCTGGTCATGCTGAGTGCTGCCGTCATCATATCCAGTTATACAGTCTGATAAATTAGCCGTGTTCAGGCACGGCTAGTTAGCACACACCAATACCGCTTACAGCATGGAGATTAACTGATGATCGATGCAGTGACTGCACTAAAACGTTTAGAAGACGGTAATACGCGTTTTATAAACGGCCTGCGCTCAACCGAAAACATGATGACCGCTGTCAGCCGCCAGGATTTAACAGCAGGCCAGCAACCCTTTGCAATCATTCTGGGCTGTTCTGATTCTCGTGTGCCAGCTGAAATTGTATTTGACCAGGGGCTGGGTGATCTTTTTGTCATCCGTGTCGCCGGTAATGTGGTTGCGCCATCACAAATAGGTAGCGTTGAATTTGCCGCATCACAGTTTAATACACGTCTTGTAGTGGTTCTGGGTCACACGCATTGCGGTGCAATAGCGGCAACCATCAACACACTTAAACAGCCTGACAATGAACAATCGCAGAACATTAAATCTATCGTTGATCGTATTCGGCCTTCTATTGAAGCATTAAAAGCAACGGAGTTATGGCACAATGAGACCGCATTAATAGAAGAAGCTGTCAAAGCTAACATCAAAGCCTCAGTAAAGCAGTTAAGACAGGGTTCAACACTTCTGCAAAACCTGATTGCGAATCAAGGTTTGAAAATTGTTGGCGCCGAATATTCTTTAAAAACAGGTAAAGTTGAATTTATCGATATTTGCTAAGCACACCCTGCCCCCTTACGCCACTTCACACTTTTGCCGCATATGCAGAACTAACGTCTCATTAGTTATTAACCGCACAATCAACCTTAGAACTATTCAGCTATTATCAGCGCCCAGCAAAATACCATGCAGATCGAATTGTAAGCAATGAGAATAGATAACGCTCTAAAATGGCTGAAGACACTGACGTTTAATTTTTTTAACGGTTAAACATCTATTCAATAGGCTGCTTGTCAATCAAAAGCCGTCATTGGATATGTATTTTCAGCATGGCTTTTACCGGTCAAAGCCATTCACACGTTTCAGTGATATCGCAGTATAAATATAAAAGCACTATGGCTAATGACTGTCTATACTAATTAAATAAGTTGCTAATTCTGCTCAATAAACGTGTTCAGATAGTAGCGCATTGACAGTATTGCCGGTAAAATGCAAATCAAACGCGAAATTCAAACAGTAACAGATTGGTTTTGCTTAAAAGCAGCATTGAAGTTCCCTGAAATGGGTGGATAGTGCTTTATTTTTCACAACCTATTACAAGGCAACTTCAAGACTGGAGTTTAAAGACCTGTATTTATGAATAACTCCCTGAATCTGACGAAGAAGACCGTAAAGCCAGCAGTTTCGCCTAAAACATTACGCTTCAAGAACTTTTCAATTTCACAATTAATACTTATCAGCCTAAGTGCCCTGATATTTTCTGTATTAATCCTGATATATTTTGACCGAATCTCGAGCTTTGAGCACACCCAGAAAGCTATTGCGGGTGCTAGCGGATCTGAAGTGGCCAATCAAATTTCCTTTATATTGAAGGAACGCCAACGACATGTTCAATTATTTTTAGAGGATAACCGCTCACTGATCCAAGAATTTTTAGTCGACACTGAAAACGATTCTAAATTTGAAGACATTCAGCATTCTTTAAGGCGCACATTTCCCGATTATTTTGCCTTCACCATCACCGACAATCAAGGTGTGCCACTTTTCGTCGATTTTGAGGGCTATGTGGGTGATATGTGCGTAATGGATATTAAAACCTACTCAAAAACAAAAAATTACACAGCTCGTATTCATCCAAACAGTTATAAATTTCACTATGATGTAATTGCAGTGTCTAGCAATGAAGAAGACAAACCTTATTTTCTGATGGTTACATTTGAACCTGATGAGTTGGCTAACATACTTAAAGTGGCACAATATCCTGGCCATGAATTAATGTTAATCACGGATAACCAGCCCCAGTTAATGGAAGTCACCGCAAAAGGAGGCAGAGATAAAACACCGCGCGATGATTATCGACTCACTGCCGATGAGCTGGGCAAAATATTAGCCAGCCACCCAATACAACACAGCTCATGGATAATCGCTGATTTTCAGCAACCTGATTTTTTCGCTGAATACCGAAAATCAACTATGGTTTATTTTGGCTCATTCCTGCTGCTATTTGGCCTGGTGATCGCCACGTCATTTAAATTATTACGCAAGGAAGAGCACCTGCGTCACTCAGCTGAACTTGGACGCGAAAAGCTTCTGACCGAGGTATCGAAAGCCGCTCTTTATGATTCACTAACTAAACTGCCCAACCGATACTTATTTGACGACCAGTTAAAACAAGCTATTGCTGTAAGTAAGCGCACTAAATGTTACGGCACAATACTGTTTCTTGACCTGGACAATTTCAAACCAGTAAATGATACATATGGCCACGTGGTCGGCGACTTACTGCTGGTTGAAGCTGCAAAACGACTGATATCTTCTGTAAGAGATACCGATACTGTTTCGCGCTTTGGAGGCGATGAATTTGTCGTATTGCTTAATAATACAAATATTTATGATGCCACATCCAAACCACAAGTTGAGATAATTGCGCAAAGAATTCGATCTTCACTGTCAGAAATCTATGTGCTGACAGTAGAGAACGAAGCAAAAGAAGACACTACCGTCAAACACCACTGCACTGTGAGCATCGGTGCTGCATCATTTAACGGCGATGACAGCTATAACGACATTCTAAAAAGGGCTGATGCGGCAATGTACAAATCTAAACACCAGGGCCGCAATCAAATTTGGTTTGATAATGCAGAAGTCTGATTATCACTTTAGGCTTTAAACAACGGACCTTCCGTTTTCAGAATCACTAAACGCCCCTCTCAATTAATCAGGGGCAGGGAATCATACGCTAAAATCAGAATCAATTAGCGCTTGGACTAACTTTTCTCGTAAGCTTCGCTTCAACAACAATAAGCCCACTAAAAACACAAGCAAGTACAGTTGTACTAAACACTATTTTTTTCCTCTATGCATATAACATGATTGTATGGCGTACCCGATTATCGCTATCAACAGCTAACCGTTAACTTTGTATATTTTAAACTCTGACATATAGGTTATTGTTTTTTTACATTGATGGTATAAGCGCCCCGATAGTACAGCATGCAAACTGCGGGCGTCTATTAGGCCTCTCGTGAAATATTTAAGTTCAGGGCAAACTACTCTTAAGTAGTGTTTTCATTATCTAATATGGCTGCTTTGACACATTATCAGAAATTACAAACCGCTTGATTATATCTGGTCCACTTCAAATCATCGGACAAATTCAGTCGGCTTTTCAAGTTCATACAAGGCTTCTGATACATCTTCAAACTTTTTATCTAAAACGGCCTGGGCATCAATCAGGCCCCGGTTATAAAAATAGGCACCGACTTCTTCTGAGAAAAAATCAAGCAGAAATTCAGCATCAAACTGTCCTATTTTCTGATCCAGCTCTTCGCTAAAATAAAGCTGAAGCTTTCTGACAATGACTTCTTTTTCTTCTTTTGAAAAGCGTATCTCCGGCATTATTTGCGCCTCTTTAGCCATTATTTAAATGATAATAAAAACTTGAATTATTGAATATCAGAAATGCAATGAATAATGCCTTCATGCACACTATTGAAGTACCGATCACCTGATATTTTCTCAGGGCAGGCATAAACACGCCTCATATGCTCTGCTATGATCAGTTAAGCCATTTCAGGCACTATTTCTGGCAAGTCTGTTTCACCAAAATCAACGGCTTCCTGAGACAATAAGGTGGTCACCTGGCCGCGATGATGAACCTGATGCAAAAAAACATGCAATATCAGATCACCCAGTCGTTTATTATGAACATTGCCTTTAACATCAACATAGCTTAACGCACAATCAAGATGCTGCTCATCAATCTCATGACACCAGTCAATAATCAGTGTGTCCAGCTTCTCTCTTTGTTTTTTAAATGCCGGTAAAGATCTATATAATATCTGATCAAGGCGTTCTGGTTTTTTCATACTCATTAATGGTTTCAGGCTGGCACAGTATGACGGATGCAGCGCAAACCTTTTTAGCCATAAGATATCACCAACCATGATATGGTTGAACGTTGCAAACACGGATTTAAAAAACGCAGCTTTATCTTGTCGTAGCGACTCCTCTGTCAGACAGGCTGATGCCTGTAACAGTCGCTGGTTCATTAACCGGTTATAGCTGGCCATTAAAATTAACTGTGTTTTTTCACTCACCACACACAACCTTTATTATTTAGCCCGTTTATCTATCACTGGCAGCGGCCAGCACAGGCGGCTACGCCTCTGACAGCATAAATTAAGTCAATAAAAACGCAAGCCGTCAGGCCCTATCTATAAACTATCACTCTTCTTTGCTCACAAGCTAGACTCAAAGCCAGATATTTTCAGATACTATTTTTATGCACCGGTAAGTCAGCACCATTTCTTTGCATCGACAACATTATCAATATATCGATCCATTCCAATATTTGAATATGGAACATTGCTGACAGGTGATTAACCACATGCTTTATTTAAAATGATAACGCACTAAAAATAAAGCATGACATTTTTAAACCTGAGTTTTTGTTTTTTTGTACGATTTTTAAACAATACTTGTTTTATTCTTATATGTTGACCCCTGTTTTTTCATAACTCATGGACTTTTTAAAACGTGCCATTTATTATCGCTACACTTTTTCATTTAAAGCATTTCTTGTTGATCGGAATTTAGCCAATCAAAATATTAGTATTTGCTTCAATAATGACTTGAATACAATTTAAGGGACTATAGATTATGGCTACTTTCTTCCAGCGTTTATTTTCAGCAATTTTTTTCCTGTTCAAACATAAATACCTTTTAATCGCTTCTATCATTTCTCTGGCTTTTGTTGCGCTGTTGATCGGCAAAATCTACCAGGACTGGGATGATCACCCTTCTCGCGGTGCCATTGCGATTAAAGACGGTGCGTTTGGAGAAAGTTTTTCGACACCGGTCTACCTCGACCAGGGCTGGTCGGAATCCGATAGCATGTGGTTTTATAACACCACCCAGGGCTCTGCGCTGATTCCGTATGATTTTTTTGTTGTGCTTGAGCAAGAGGCATCTGAACAAAAAATCAACTCTGCCAATAATATGGACCGTTATCGCTATCTAGCTCAGGAAGCCAGTTTTTTTAATCCCGATGCCTTCCCGGTAGGTTTTACCAAAGAGACCTATCAGGGCAAAGATTATATGGGCTATACCTGTGCGGCCTGCCATACCAGCCAGCTTAACTTTACAAAAGGTGATACCACCACGGCCATTCGAATTGATGGCGGCCCCGCTATGGCCGACATGGTCGGTTTCTTACATGACCTTGAAAAATCTATGCAGGCCACCTTGCAGCAGGCGGATAAAAAACAGCGTTTTATAAAAAGTGTTCTGGCGCGGGATAATGATTACAGCACTGCCGATGATGTGATCAGCAGCCTTGAGCAGTGGACAAAAACAATACGCCTTTACAATACGGTCAACCACAGCCATATAAAATACGGTTACGCACGCCTGGATGCTTTTGGCCGTATCTATAACCGCGTGCTGCAGCACATGATCAATAAAAACCAGCTCGCCCATGCGATGCGCTTAGTCACATCTGCGGCTGGCAAGCGCATTTTAAACGATGCTGAAATCGATAAAGTACTGGACGGTGTTGGTGAAAATATCATCGTCGATAAACAGTTTGCATTAGTGATGGAACGACTGGTCTCTAAAGACAATGGCTACCCCGGCTTAAATCAACGTGACTTGTTGCGTGTTCGAAATCAGGTTTTTAACGAACCGGATGCACCGGTTAGCTATCCTTTCTTATGGGATATCGCCCAGTCGGATTACGTACAGTGGAACGGCGTGGCCAATAACAGCGGCGTAGGCCCGCTTGGACGTAATGCCGGTGAAGTCATTGGTGTGTTTGCCATCCTTGACTGGACCTCACATAAACCCGACGGCTTTAGTCTGTCGGCTACCCTGACCGGACAGAAGAAAAAAAATGAAATCATTGATTTCAAATCCTCTGCCGACCTGGTCAACCTGAAACGCCTTGAGTCACATCTGAAAAGCCTGAAATCGCCGCAATGGCCTGAAGCGATTCTCGGCGAGATTGATAAGAAAAAAGCCGGCCGCGGCCAGCTTATTTATGCCCAATATTGCCAGTCATGCCATGAAGTGATTGACCGCAATAACTATGACCGCATCGTCATAGCACAGATGACTGAACTTGAATTTATTGGCACAGATACCGCTGCGGCGATAAATGCGGTGGCCTACAAGGGCAAATCGGGCAACCTGAAACATACCGTGCAATCGACTGATGTTGGCGACCTGATCATCGCCGAGGATGCGCCCGTGGTACAGATTCTAACCTCGGCAACCAAAGGCGTGATTGCAACCCCTGATGCCGATAAATGGTTTCTGCGCCGCTGGCTTGACCGGATCTATACAATTGCGACGGCCTTTTTTGAAAACAATATTGCCAACACGATTAAAAGTGGCAACTATAAGGCTGACACTACCGCGCAACCTTATAACTCTCTGGTGGCTTATAAAGGCCGTTCGCTGAACGGAATTTGGGCAACCGCACCGTATTTGCACAATGGCTCTGTACCCACCATGTACGATTTGCTCTTGCCAAAAAAACGTGACGGCGATCCTGAATCAGGCCTTTACCGCCCTGATTCATTTTATGTCGGCAGCCGTGAATTTGATGCGACAAAAATGGGCTTTCGCTCAGAAGGCTACGACGGTTTTAAATTCAAGACTCACCGTGTCGGTGACATGAATGGCGGCCATGAATACGGCGCGGGCAGAACACCGCAAATGAACGGCACACAGCTCCCCGCCCTGACACCAGAGCAACGCTGGGATCTTATCGAATACATCAAAACGCTTTAAAGGGAAAAAGCCATGAGCAAAGATTACCTTGCAGAATACGATGCCGCCAACGATGCCGACAAATACCCACTGGTGCAGAAATGGATGAAAACAACGCCCCTGCCTTTTTTTAAGCAGTTGCGCGATGAAAGGCCGGTATTGGTCACGCCCGAGTGTACATTACTGGCATTGTTTACCGACATACGTGATGTTTTACAGATGCCGAGCATTTTTACGGTAGACCTTTATAAACCCAAAATGGGCGTCACCGAGACTGATCCTGGCTATTTAATGGCACACGATGATGATGCACTTCACTACCGTGAAAAATCGCTGATGCAAGGCATGTTGAACCGTGACGATATCCCACGGGTTAGAAAAATTATTCATGATGCCGCAAAAGGCATTCTCGATGACGCCAATGGCAGTATAGAAATCGTTAATCACTACTGCCGCATGGTGCCTGCAATAATGGTGCAGGAATATTTCGGCCTTGATGGTATCGCGCCCGAAAAATTACTTAAGTGGTCTTTCTGGAATCAATACAATACCTTCCACAACCAGCCTTTTGATTTAAATTCAAAAGAAAAATTTGACCGCATTGTTGCCACTCATGCCGAATGTTCACAAGAACTGGTTGATTACGTTACCGTGCTCATGGTTAGAAAAGTGCTCACTGTTAAAATAAAAGACCGGCTGTTTGGCAGCTTAATCAAGGTCGTCAATATTTTTCGCCACCTTTTCAAAAAACAAGCCTGGCAACTAAAAGATGACATCGTCAAACGCATGTTGCGCAGCAGCTTTGCGGATCAGGTTAATTTTCCGATTACACGTATTGGTGTCAATGCCGGCGGCCTGTTAATCGGTGCGGTAGAAACCACATCGCAGGCCGTCGCGCAGGTGATTGAATTTTTTATCGAACGCCCGGAGCTATTAACAAAAGCCAAAGCCGCAGCTGCCCTCACCAGCACCGATGAAATAGATGCCATGGTCTGGGAAGCCCTGCGCTTTGTGCCGATCAGTCCCTATATGTTTCGACAGGCATCTGAGGACTACACAATAGCTAAAGGTACCGATAGAGAAACCACTATTTTAAAAGGCACCAACGTCTTAACACTGACTCAGTCGGCCATGTTTGATAGCTATGCCAATGAAAACCCCGACGAATTTAATGCCGAGCGTAACTGGTATCATAATTTTAACTACGGTTTTGCATCACACGACTGCTTAGGCAAATATGTGGGCATGGCGATGATTCCTGAAATGGTACGACAAGTCATGGTGCGTAGCGATCTTAAGGCGCAATCTGCCATGAATTACAAAGCAGGTCCCTTCCCTGAAGAATATAAGCTTTCATGGCACTAACGCGCTGTAAAAAAACAAAAAACGAATAAACGCCTTTTAAAAAAGGCATTTTCCAGAACACAACCCCCAGTAAAATACCGTATCAAGGATGGTCAGGCTATGAAATATCGCACCAGTTTGAGATTGACTTTTTTGCTTATTGCCAGCGCATTGTTCAGCACCGCTTGTTCTGACAAAGCGCTGCATGCACCTGCCCCGCCTGCCAGTGTTAAAAAAGTAGCAGCTAACTGGTCTGCTGATCAGGCACAGCGAATCGCTCAAAAGACTCAATACATTAAAGACAATCAATCGGCTTTTGACTGGTTTTCTGACTTTGCCTTTAGCGAAAGCGACGGCACACCTTATATTATTTTGCGCTTGCTGCCGGTGATTGCGCCGGAGCTTTGGGGCAGTGACGATAACTTTCTCAGTGTGGTCGGGCTGTTTAACGACACGCGTCAAAACGCATACCCTATGCCACGCGGTATCGGCATCAGTGCACTGAACAGAGAAAAGCCGCTGGGCGATATCGACTACACCTCTTTTACCTGTGCCGCCTGTCATATTGGCCGTGTTAAAAAAGCCTCAGGAGAGATCGTTTATATTGATGGCGGCATCAACACAGAATTCAATATCGTGCTCTACCGGGTCAAGGTATACCAGACATTACAGAAAATCATTGGCGAGGAAAGCGACAAAAACAAACAGCAACAACTGATTATCGATGCGTTTTTAAGCGCTCTGGAAAAAGCAAAAGTGACCAGCAACACCTTCTTTTATCGCAATTATCAAAACCCGTGGCTCAACCTTGATGCGGCCTATGAAAAAGCCCAGATCAGCCTGTTTACTGACCGCGCGGCTGAACTGATCTCAGCTTTTGCAACACGCGCTATTGCCAACTACACAGGCTATGGTGCCTTGCTCGACAAAAACTACAAAGGTTTTCAAAGCCGTTCTTTACAGGGTTTTCCCGGCATGGCCGATGCCACCGGTATTTTTACCGTTAACTCTTACAATGCGGCTCAGGACAATTTTTTCACCCGCCTGTTTGCCTCATATATTTTACCCGACTCACCCGGTATAACCGACATTATGTCCGTCTGGCAACAGCATGAACGAAAGGCTGAGTGGGATGCATCTCATAAAACTTTAATTAATGGCGGTGGCCAATGGAACGGTAATATACCGATACCCATGTACCGTAACCTGGCTGCCCAGTCGACGCTGGGTTTGGACGATATTGATATTCGTGTTTCTGCTTTTGCAGTGGACTTGCTCGACAAACTACCGGCATCCGTTTACCCCTTTGAGCTAGATGTTGAACTGGCAAAACAGGGGGAAGCGCTGTTTAGCAAAAACTGTGCGCAGTGTCATCAGCCCCATAACGGCAAAGTCTACGACAATTTAAATGTAAATCTAGACCGCAGCTATGTGGTTAACTGGTTAATACGTCGCGGCGGCATCAGCGGCTTTAACGACACCTGCTCACCCTCTACCCGTGTAGTCATGGACAAAGTTGTCAGCAATCCCTGTGCGACGTTCGATGGTGTTTCGCTCAAGGGCAAGAAAGACCTGATCATCTCGCCCAACGATCAGCACCACGGCTACAACGCCAGGCCTCTCAGCGGCATCTGGGCACAAGCGCCGTATTTGCACAATGGCTCAGTGCCGACCGTTTACCACCTGCTGATGCCCGATGAGCGACCACTGAGTTTCTTCAAAAGCCGGCTTGAATATGACCAGCAAAAACTGGGCTTTGCCTGGACAGCTCCCTCTCCGGCACAGCTGCCGCTGTCTAACAGCTATATTTTTGATAGCAACAGTTTTCCAGCGTTTAGCAATGCCGGCCATGACACCGACATAATCGAAAATGGACAACGCTATAAACTCAACTGGTCCGATGACAAAGCCGGGGCAATGGCCATTATTGAATATTTAAAAACGTTATAAATACTCACATTATTATATTAATAAAAAGAGAAGTAGCATGTTAAAAAAACGTATCAGTCCGTTACTTATTGTTATAGCCGTTGTCATACTGACATTATATGGCAACGCCAGTGGTTTCTTTGAAAGCCGCCTGCAGGCACCTGAAACGTCTCCCGTCGCCGCCGCCTTACCGACAGACTGGGCAGCCGCCAGGCTACAAAGAAAAAATGATATTCAGCAGCATTTAATCAAACACCAGGAAAACTACGATCACTTTGCTAATTTCCCGGTCAGTCAAACCCAGGGCATTCCGCTTATCGTGCTTAAATTACTGCCCAAGCTGGCACCCGAGCTCTGGGGCAGTGATGACAATTTTCTTTCAGTAATGGGTCTGTTCAATGACGAGCGTTTACAGGGTTACCCTTTTCCTCGCGGCATCGGCTTTACCGGACTGGTTCGTAAACAGGCACATGACGATATCGATTACGCCTCATTTACCTGTGGTGGCTGCCACATTGGACGCATTCGTTTTGACGATGGCCATTACGAATATTTAGATGGCGGCATTAATTCGGAGTTTAACGTCATCGGTTACCGTCAGCGCATTGTGCAAACCCTGAATAAACTCTACGGCACTGAAACCGATAGAGACAAGAAAAATAAAATCATTATTGAGGCCATATTAAGCGCCCTGGAACAAGTTCAAAACCAGGACCCAGACTACTTTTATAATAATTACTCGCACACAACACGAAACTTCAATCAGGACTATGAAACTAAACAGATTGCACTGTTTAAACAAGATGCCGCAAACATTATCATCCGCTTCATCGAGCATCAGGAACGGGTTTATGACGGCTGGTTAATGATTGCAAAAAAATTCTACCCGACTATTGAGCAGCGTATCGGTTCAGGTTTTGCAGGTATGGAAGATGCCATTGGTTTTAATGCCGCTGCCGTCTACCAAAATCTAAACAGTAGCCGGTTGACGCGACTATTTGCCCCCCTGGCCTTACCCAGTGCACACGGCGTGACTGATATCATGGCGGTATGGGAGCAGGATACTCATGACCCGCGCTGGAATGAAGACAAGACTCGCTTAATAAACGGCGGCGGACAATGGAACGGACACATTCCTTTACCCATCTATAAAAACATTGCGGCGCAAATCACGCTGGGTTTTGATGATATTGATATCAGTGTATCAGCGCATTCTGAACGCTTGCTAAAAGACTTACCGGCGCCACTATACCCTTTCGAGGTGAACCTTGAACTGGCAGAAAAAGGCCGGCTTTTATTTGCTGAAAACTGCGCCGCATGCCACCAGCCCAATAACGGCAAAGTCTATACCCAGATGGGAACGGATATGGGCCGGGCCAAAATTGCAGGCACCATCATCACTGTCGGCGCACAATCCAGCTTTGCAGGTGATAAAAACTGTTCACCCGAGACCACGATTGAAATGGAAGGTGTCCAGGTACAACCTTGCGCGGCTTACCGCGGCGTATCACTAAAAGGCCAAAGCAAGCAAGTCATGTTACCGCCCAGAATACACAATGGTTACAATGCGCTGCCACTGCCAGGCCTTTGGGCACAGGCACCGTATCTGCACAATGGCTCTGTACCCACTCTCTATCATATGCTGGTGCCATCGGAACGCCCTGCTGTGTTTGTAAAAAGCCGACTCGATTACGACCAGCATAACGTCGGTTTTAACTGGCGCCAGGATAACTGGACAGACAAAACCGAAGGTTATATCTATGACACCACTGCGTCACCGGCAACAAGCCATGCCGGGCATGACCGCGATATCACTGAAAACGGCAAGACATACAAACTTAACTGGAGCGATGACAAAGCCTCGGCATGGGCGTTGATTGAATATTTGAAAACACTGTAAATCAGCGGCCAATAAATAGCTGGCAACTAAAAAACAGGGGCCAGCATAACTCTCTCTACACTAATTTGTGATAGCGCGATTGCGGCCACTTGCCTGTGCCCGTCCTATGGATTCGCTGCGCTCACGTTATTTCGTTCCTGACGAAATAATGATGGCGTACTTCCCTATACGCCACTCTTACGGCGTGTAAAAACAACACGTCGAGAATGGCAATCCTGCCATTTTATCGAACCGCTCTTGCGTGTCGACTGCATGGATGCAGGAAGTAGAGTAACGCAGGAGCAATTACCGAGAGGGTGACAGGCTAATAATGGTGCGAAGCACACGTATTATCTTTTTAGAGGGTTCTCGTCCGTCCCTCGAGGCGTATAAATAAAAAAGCCCTACCTGAAAAACAGGTAGGGCCTTAAATACTCATACTTTTAACCTTAAATTAATCTGATAGAGGGATTACAGAGCACTTCCCTGTGCTCTGCCCTTCGGATTCGCTTCGCTCATGAAAAATTGCTCCCGGCAATTTTTTCGAGCCCTGCCTCGGGTTTTCGTCCGTCCCTCGAGGCATATAAATAAAAAAGCCCTACCTGAAAAACAGGTAGGGCCTTAAATACTCATACTTTTAACCTTAAATTAATCTGATAGAGGGATTACAGAGCACTTCCCTGTGCTCTGCCCTTCGGATTCGCTTCGCTCATGAAAAATTGCTCCCGGCAATTTTTTCGAGCCCTGCCTCGGGTTTTCGTCCGTCCCTCGAGGCATATAAATAAAAAAGCCCTACCTGAAAAACAGGTAGGGCTTTTTTATTTATATGGCGGAGAGGGAGGGATTCGAACCCTCGGAAGGTTTCCCTTCGCCGGTTTTCAAGACCGGTACATTCGGCCAGCTCTGTCACCTCTCCAGCTTCGAATTGTAGGCAGTGTTCACTGCGATCTG
>JAOUKT010000074.1 GCA_029882395.1 Gammaproteobacteria bacterium | reverse complement strand
GCACAAAACACATCAGAGCAGAGGCCTGAGCGGGATATTGAACAGCGATAAATGATAAGCTTGCCGGGACCTGTCGTCCCGGCAGCGACCTTGTTATTTGGCTGACATATCCTGACCGCAACACATCGGCGACTTCACTTTGCCGTGTCCGTCAGGGCATTCAGAAACATGAACGGTTTCACCAGTCTCTGTCGTAATGCTGCTATGAATCAGCTCTTTTTCACATTTGCCGCATGTCATAGTGCCAATGCTCATTCCGCATACATCACAGGTATACACTGCCATTATTCTCTCCTTGATTCTTACAGTTTTTGGGAGCCCTGATTATAGTAGCAATGAATTTGTAACGACAAGTACTTATTGTTGTTAGACTATGCGCGTTGCAAAACAAACCTCAGTTTATCGGAATGGCTGATATGAAGAACGACAAGCTAGAAAAACAAAAGTTTAGGGCGGATTACCTGACGCAAAGAGGCCTTAATATCCATGCGGTATTTGATTTACATAATTTACCTGATGAGCTGCTACTAACGTTAAAAAATGCAGCCGCTGAGATAACTGATTTTAGCCAGCTAATTGTCGTTGGCCATCTGGGCCGTAGCATGTGGAATAATGTTAGCCAAAGCCTGAACAAGGTGAGTGATCCTGTTGACCAGCATGCTGTTGAGGCAGTGCGGCATTTTTTTAAACAATATCATGGTGCTAATCATTTTGAAATAATTTATCCCGGGGATTCGGTTATCGGTTTGCAGCAACTGGGGGCGTTAGCCGGCTGGCATTTCAGTTCACCTTTTAAAGTCGGTATTAATCAAGACTGGGGCAGCTGGTTTGCATACCGAGCGGTAGTGCTGGCGGACACAAACTTTATTGAAACGGATGTGTATGATACATCATCACCCTGTGTTAGCTGCAGGCAACACTATTGTATCAAGGCCTGCCCGGCAGCGGCGCTGGTCAATGCGGACTTAAATTTCCAGCGCTGTATTGACTATCGTCAACAAAGCGCATCATTATGTGCAAGCCGTTGTCTGGCAAGAGTGGCCTGCCCGGTGGGAGCAGAACACCGTTACGACGATGAGCAGCTTGCATACCACTATGGCGTTTCATTGAAGACAATAAAAGCCGGTTATTAAGCCGGCCGTTTACAGTTCGATACCTTTTTGAGCTTTAACACCTGAACGGAAAGCGTGTTTGATATCACGCATCTCGGTGACAGTATCAGCAATCTCGATTAATTCATCTCTTGCTCCGCGCCCGGTTAACACCACATTTTGCATCAGCGGCCGGCTTTGTAAGTCTTTAATCACCTCGTCCAGCGCCAGCAGACCATTCTTTATAGCAATGTTTGCTTCATCAAGAATGATCAGCTGATAGCTGTCATCATCAAGCATTTTTGCTGCCAGATGCCAGGCGGCCTGTGCGGCTTTTTTATCTTCATCAAAATTCTGGGTTTCCCAGGTAAAACCATCTCCCATGACGTGGTAATCGACCTCATCAAAGCGTTTGAAGAAGGCTTCTTCACCGGTCGAAAAAGAGCCTTTGATAAACTGGATAACACCGACTTTCATTTCATGGCCGAGGGCCCGTGCCACCATGCCAAAAGCAGATGAACTTTTGCCTTTGCCATTGCCGGTGTGGATTAACAGCACACCCCGTTCTTCGGTGGCCTGGGCAATTTTTTCATCAATGATCTGTTTTTTTCGCTGCATGCGATTGATGTAACGTTGTTGTTTGCTGTCTTCAGTCATAATTTTCACTTTTTTTATGCATATAATATCCGGCCTTAATGCCAGACATGTTTGTTAGCGATTAATAAATCCAGCCCTTCAAGAATTGATGTGGACGGGTGCAAAAACTTACTGCCATCTAAATTTAATATACGCACCGGTTTTTCCGGTAATAGCAGCTGGCACTGTTTGTTTAATGTCTGCTCAAAAACAAACAATAAATCAGGCCGGTAGCGGTTAAGCAGATGATTGAGCCCTTCGATTTCATTGCCGGGGCGTATATGGCGTATTTTTTCTCCGGTCTCAACAACACGAAAACCGGCCTTTGTGAACAAATCGTATAAACGGGAATTTGGACCAAAAGAATAGGGCATGCCACTGCATGACGATAATAACAATACCTGCCTGTTGTTACCATCAACCTGTTTGACTTTTTCACGCCATGATTTTGCAAACGCTTCTACTTTGTTGCTGACCTGAGTGTGGCCAGTTGCATCGAGAATAAGCTGCATGTTTTCTTCAAGTTGAAGCATGCTGTTAAAGCTTTTTAAACGAATCGCTTTGACATCGCCCGCCAGTACTTTTTTTAAAGTCGCCTGGCTTGTCCAGTCAGATGTAATAAACAGATCGGGCATCAATGAGTCGATGGCTTGTGCGTCAGGATCGAGTATGCCGCCGGTATGCGGCAAACTGCGTTTGCTGTAGCGGCTGACACCGACGATACATTCAGCTAGCCCCAGATAATCCAGCATATGACTGATATAAGGTGACTGGCTGATGATTCGCGGGCAGGTGTTTTCATTAGCGTTTGTAGTCAGTGGGATATAAAGAAGAATAAATAGTGGAAAAAAACGATATAAATACATGGAGCTACCCAAAGGTTTTAGTTTGATGTTAATTGGTGAGTTTGTAATTTACTGGCAGCAACTGATGAGATTGGTTGCCATTAAGTGCCAGCGAGAATTCTTTTTGTTTGTTTATTTTTTCAAGTGCATTTATGGCAGCATTATCGAGTGTTTGGTAGCCTGATGTTTGATTGATTTTAATATGATTAATAAGTCCATCTGGCATAATGATAAAACTTAGAATGACAAGCCCCTGCCAGTTTTTTCTCTGTGCGGATTTTGGGTAATAAAAATATTTCGATAGTTCTGTCTGAATGATTGATTTAATTTTTTCACGGCTGAAATCGGCTGTGTTTTCTGCTTCTGGTGCTTTGCTATCAACATAAGTAATTGTTGGGCTATCAGCTGGTAATAATATATGGCTGGTATTGCCAGAGATTAAATTGTTGTGAGATGTGGCAGTGATGACTGGATTATTCATGGCTGAATGTTCAACTACAGATATAAGCGTCTCGAGAGAGTCGGGCTGCATTTTATTGTCGGAGATTCTGCTTGAGTTTGCAGTGTGTCCCGATTTTGATTGTCTAGTGATTCTATTTTTGGTTGATGTTATTTCGACTGAGAAAGATGAACGTCCTTGTTCAGTCTTTTCAAATAAATTTGTTTGTTGCGCAAAAAGGCCAATTATAGACAGGTGACTCAGTGCTGATAGTGCAATAAACAAAAATATTTTATTTTGCATGGATTGTTTACATCTTGTAATTCAGACTGATGAAGACAGTCCTGCCTGTCGTATTGTAAATTGTGCTTGAACTTGCATTAATAACATAGTCTTCGTCAAATGCGTTATTAACTTTAGCTTCAATTTTCAATGCTTTAGTTAGCTTATAACCCAGTTTAAGATCAACTGTAGTATAACCATCGACTTTTGTACTGTTGCTTGCATCGTTGAAACGTTTGCCTTGATTTAGTACCGAAACAGAAAAATTAGTTTTAGAAAATTGACGACTGACACTCAGATTTGTGCTTTCCTGAACCCGTGCAGGTAATATGTTGCCGAAGTTACTGTCGTCTTTGTTGATAGGTTCAACATAAGAACTGGATAAGTTCATCTTCCAGTTTGAAATATCAGCACTAATACTTGCTTCAAAGCCTTCGATCTCGGCTTTACTGATGTTATTGGCGGTAAACAGAGCACTGTCGTAGGCAATCAAGTTATCAATCGTCGTATTATAGTAACTCAGGCCCCAGTTCAGCTTGTTACGTTTTTGTTTAATACCCATTTCAAAGCTTTCTGATTCTTCAGGAACCAAATCAGCGCTGCCATAAAACGGGTAGTAAAGTTCGTTAAAGGTAGGTGCCTTAAAGGCAGTTCCGTATGATACAAAAACTTTCATTTTATTTTTGAATTCATAACCACTGCTTAAGGAGCCGGTGGAGTGTGTTCCAAACTGTTCGTTATCATCACTGCGTATGCTTGTACTAACAGAAAAAGCATCAAGCTGGGCATTCCAAGATAAATACACGCCCTGGTTGTCGCGTGTGTTGTCAAAAGTGACATAAGGTGTGGCTTCAACTTCATCAACTGTATTGTCGATACCAGCAATCAACAGATGATTTTCAGTTAACTGAAAATTATTCTGAAAAGTGACGCTTTTATGTTTTGTTTCGTAAGTATTGTTTGCTGCGCTTTCCCAGAAATTATCACTGAAGTCTTTGCTGCTGCCAATTTGCAGGCTGCTATCCCAGATACCTTCAGGTGCGAAAATCATCGTGGTTGAAATAGATTGTTGCTCAATATCTGCACTACAATCGTCTGAGGTCGCAAAAGAGGCATTGTAACAGTTGTCATACAGTGTTGTACCCTGAGCGTTTAGCAAACTGACGTCAAGAGTTAAAGATTTATTGATTGAATAAGACAGGTTCGAGCTGATGGATGTGTTGTCATAAGCATCATCGTCATTAGCTGTTGCATGTTCTATTGAGTCGATGCCATCTGTATTGAACTGGCTAACAAACAGACTGTAGCTTAATTTTCCATGCTGACCACTGCTACCAGCAGTTAATTCGCTTGTATTGTTAGAGCCTGCTTCAAGATGTAAAGTGTTTTGTGCTTTGTCATAGGATTTACGTGTAAAGATCTGAATGACACCGCCGATGGCTTCTGATCCATATAAACCTGAGCGTGGGCCGCGAACTATTTCAATACGTTCAATCTGGCTTAAAGGAATATGCTGAAAGGCGGTACTGCCGCCTGTAGCGGAATATATTTTGATACCGTCAATCATTGTCAGTATATGGCTTGAACCAGTACCTCGCATAAAAATAGAAGTAGCTTTACCATAGCTGCCCGAAGTTCTAACATCCAGTCCACTCACAGTATTCAAAAGCTCTTCAAGTGTACTCGAATTACTGGCTTCAATATCATCACGCGATATTACGGTAGTTGATGCTAATGTATCGTCAAGACTTTCACTGTGTCGACTGGCGGTTATAACAACCGGCTGTAGTAACGATTCAGCAAAAATATTAACAGAAATTAAACTGGTAAGTGAAAGTAATAGGGTTTTGATAAAAATAGAAGGCATTTTTTCTCCGTGCACCGCCCGTGCAATATATTTAGCGGCGGCTGAGATGAGAAAAATTGCTCACCCCGAATCGCCCGCCGCAATTCTGGTTTTATAAACAGGCCGGTCTCCGGGCTTATGAGTGAACAGGCTTAGCCTGTTCAAACCAGTTGCCTTCCCATGTTATGAACAATCAACACAGTGGCTTTTTAACTGGCCTTTAACTCAATTACCGTTGCGGGGGCAGCGCTGGATTTGCTATTGCTAGCTCACCAGTTTCCCGTTTAACCCTGATTTAAGAAAAAATCAGGGAACCTGAATAATGCGCGAACTTTACGTGTTGCTAAGGCCCAAGTCAAGAGAGACTTAAGTTGTTTGAGGAAAAAACAGTCGGGCTTTAACTGTCTCAGGCAGGAAGATAGATGTTTCTGTCGGGGCTCTGGATTTGCTCGATAGGGTGCCTGAAGGTCAGCTCTAAGTTGTCTGCGGTTAAAATATTTTCGACAGGGCCGGCAAGATAATGACCGTCTCCGGTCAGCAACAGCAGGTGACTGCAAAACCGGCTAGCAAGATTAATGTCATGCAAGTTCATGATCAGTAGCCGCTCATTTGTACGGCTGTAAGATGTAAAATGATCGAGTAAGCTTATCTGATAATTTAAATCCAGATGGCTATTGGGTTCGTCAAGCAGAAAAATTTTCGGGTCCTGTGTAATCAATGTGGCTAGCGAGACTCTTTGTCTTTCGCCGCCCGATAGCTGGTTCACAGAGCGTTCAGCCAGTTCTGTCATTTCGACGATGTCTAATGCTGCTTTGGCTTTGCATATGTCGGCTTCATTTTCCCATTGCCAGTTTGCAATATAGGGGTGGCGGCCGGTTAACACGGTATCGAACACGCTTGAAGGGAACGGGTCTTCGTTGTGCTGTAACTGAATGCCCATTAGTTTGGCAATGTCGCTGCGTTTGTATTGCTGCAAGTTTTTATCTTGCAGCATGATATCGCCAGAATATTCTGTACGTAAATGACACAAGCTGTGTAACAGCGTGGTTTTGCCGACGCCATTGCGCCCCAGTACGCCCCAGCTTTGCCCGGCCTCGAATTCAATGTTCAATGAATCACAAACTTTTTTATTGGCAATTGAAAGGCTCAGATTTTGCACACACAGCAAACTCATTTTAGCGGATTCCTGTCAAAGTTTTTATTTAATAAATACAGGAAAAAGGGCACACCGATAAAGGCGGTGATCACACCAAGCGGTAACTGTTGTGGCGCAATAATGGTTCTTGCCAGGGTGTCGGATATTAATAATAAACTGCCGCCAGCTAACACGGATGCGGGTATTAATAGCCGGTGATCGCTACCGATAATAAGACGCAACATGTGCGGCACAATGAGACCAATAAAGCCAACACTGCCAGCCTGAATGACGGCAAAAGCGGTCAAGCAGGAGGCGAGTAAAAACAAAGTGATTCGCAAGGGTTTTACCGAGACGCCCAGTGCAGTAGCCTGCAGATCACCTCTTGAAAGAATATTTAACTGACGGGCGATTGCAAGGGTGACCAGTGTGCCGATAATCAGGGCGACAAGGCTGGATGGTTCTGGTGTGATGTTGTTTATATCACCCATTAACCAGAACAGCATGCCGCGCAGCGGTTTGTCCGGGCTGGTTGATAAAATGAAGTTAATCATCGCGCCCCAGCCTGCTGCGATTACCACGCCGGTCAATAACAGGCGCGATGGATTCCAGCTGCCGTTTCTGTGTGAGAGACCAAAGACCAGCAAGATTGATAATAAGGCTCCGGTAAATGCGCCAGCTGTAATCCAGTAACCGGTCAAACCGAGTGCCATTGCGCTTAAGGCTAACACCGATGAACCACTTGAAATTCCCAGGATATACGGATCGGCTAACGGATTACGCAATAATACCTGCATCAGCAAGCCGGCCAGTGACAGCAGCCCGCCAGTAACAAATGCAATCGTCGCTCTGGGTGCTCTTAATTCCCAGATGATGGTTTGAGCAATGTCTTTGTTATTTGAAAACAGGGCGCTGGTGATTTGATCAAATGACAAATTGATGCTGCCGACAGAGAAAGCGATTAAAAAGCTTAGAGCCGATAAAAGCGTCAGTGTTATGAATAAAGGTAAGGCTTTGTGCATTAGCAAGTTATGGTTATTGCAACAGGGCGTTATTATAAAGCAGCTATGTTTGAATAACAGCTGTTAATAGCCAGGCGTGTGATGACGAGCAAGCCGGCCGGGTATCGCATGATACCGGCCACACACTGAAAAGGGATTTCAATGTGTGACGGTTAGTTATTGAAATCTAGGCATCAATTTTCTTGTACTTGATTCGGTGTGGGTTCAGTGCTTCATCCCCCAGCCTGTTTTTCAGGTCCTCTTCATACTCAGAATAATTACCATCAAAGAAGGTGACTTTGCTCTCGCTTTCAAACGCCAGTATGTGTGTGGCAATTCGATCGAGGAACCAGCGGTCATGCGAGATAACCACCACAGAGCCGGGGAAGTTGAGCAGTGCTTCTTCCAGTGCTCGCAGGGTTTCCACATCAAGGTCATTGGTGGGCTCATCTAGCAATAACAGGTTGCCACCGGATTTTAATAACTTGGCCAGGTGCACACGATTACGTTCACCACCGGACAGGTCTTTTACACGTTTTTGTTGGGCATCACCTTTGAAGTTAAAGCGGCTTACATAACCTCGCGAGGAGAAACTGTGGTTGCCAACGGTGAGGTTTTCCAGGCCATCAGAAATCTCCTGCCAGACACTGTTTTCACCATTGAGCGCATCGCGCGACTGGTCAACATAAGCGATCTGTACGGTTTCGCCGACAGAAATATCGCCGGCATCCGGTGTTTCCTGATCAGTCAGCATTCGAAATAAAGTGGTCTTGCCCGCGCCATTGGGTCCGATCACGCCGACAATGCCACCGCGAGGCAAACTGAAAGACATGTTTTCATAAAGCAGTTTGTCGCCGTATTTTTTCGCTAAGCCATTGGCTTCTATTACCTTGTCACCCAGACGGGGGCCGGGTGCAATGTATATTTCATTGGTCTCACTGCGTTTTTGATAGTCGCTGGATGACATTTCTTCAAAAGCGGCCAGTCTTGCCTTGCTCTTGGCGCGGCGTCCCTTGGCATTCGAACGCACCCATTCGAGCTCGGCACTGATGGCTTTCTGGCGGTTCTTTTCGCTTTTTTCTTCCTGCTCCAGGCGGTTTTGCTTCTGTTCCAGCCAGCTCGAGTAATTGCCTTCCCAGGGAATGCCCTGACCGCGATCGAGCTCTAAAATCCAGCCTGCGACATTATCAAGAAAATAGCGGTCATGGGTAACCGCGACCACCGTGCCAGTGAAATCTTTTAAGAAACGTTCCAGCCAGGCAACAGATTCTGCATCCAGATGATTGGTCGGCTCGTCGAGAATCAGCATATCGGGTGAAGACAATAATAACTTGCACAATGCCACACGGCGTCGTTCACCACCGGATAGTGTGGTCACGTCAGCATCCCATGGCGGCAGGCGCAGTGCATCGGCAGCGACTTCGAGCTTGCGTTCCAGATTGTGGGCATCCGATGCCTGTATGATATTCTCTAAACGGGCCTGCTCAGCTGCCAGTGCATCAAAGTCAGCATCGGCTTCTGCATAGGCGGCATACACCTCTTCGAGTTTTGCCTGGGCTTCGGATATTTCTTTCAGCCCTTCTTCAACATTGCCGCGTACATCTTTAGTTGGGTCTAATTCAGGTTCCTGAGACAGGTAGCCGATCTTGATATCTTTAGCCGGTCTGGCTTCGCCGATGATATCAGTATCAAGGCCTGCCATAATGCGAAGCAGGGTAGATTTACCGGCACCGTTATAACCCAGTACGCCGATTTTCGCACCGGGAAAAAAATTGAGGTAAATGTCTTTTAGGATTTGTCTTTTCGGCGGTACAATTTTGCCAACGCCGTTCATTGTATAGATGTATTGAGCCATGATGCGGGATAACTTTTTTGCTTAAATTGAGCTAATTATAAAGGAATTTTGATGACAGGTGAGACTACTCGGCAGATTAATTAGCGGCCGCTTTGCAGCAAGCGTTTGAAGAAACGCTCATAAGCAGGCCTCTCTGCGCTGGCACTGCGGTCTGGCCATGATAATAGAAAGCGTGCTGTTGCTGAAAGTATAAAAAGATTGAATCTGATAATCGTTTGTTCTAACCGATTTATATGCGCCATGAATCGATAAAATAAAATCGTTATATAGACAGCGCGCTAACTGTTTTCGTGGCATGATATTGATCAGCACTGTACTCACCCTGATCAGCCTATAAAGATGACCGCTAACAGGGAACGATGGCTTTTTTATTAAATACTAAAACAGCATGGAAGGTGATCTATGAAACTTGCACTGATTGGTTTAGGTAAAATGGGCGCTAATATGGTGCGCCGCTTAGCCGCCGATGGACATGAAGTGGTTGTTTATGATGTCGATGAGGCTTTAGCTGCGTCTTTGCAAGCCTCTCTCGGCTCTGTAACCGCTGTTAGCAATATCACTGATTTAATCGCTGCCTTACCTGTGCCCCGTGCCATCTGGTTAATGGTGCCACATCAGTTTGTCGATGAGAGCATTGAATCCTTGTTGAGCCATGGCCTTTCAAAAGGTGATTTGATCATTGATGGCGGCAATTCAAATTTCAATCTGAGTCAACAACGGGCCGAATACCTTAATCAGTCAGGCATTCATTTTGTGGACTCGGGTACATCAGGGGGTATCTGGGGGCTGGAAAACGGATATAGCCTGATGGTTGGCGGCACAAAACAGGCGGTGGCGATCATTCAGCCTGCACTGGAGTCTTTAGCGCCGGCAAAAGATAAAGGCTGGGGCCATGTGGGGCCGTCCGGTGCTGGCCATTATGTGAAGATGGTTCATAATGGCATTGAGTATGGAATGATGCAGTCCTTTGCGGAAGGTTTTGAAATGCTCGATGCAAAACAGGAAATGCATCTGGATTTGTTACAAGTTTCAGAAATCTGGCAGCACGGTAGTGTGGTGCGTTCCTGGTTACTGGACTTAATGGCAGAGGCTTTTGCCAGTGATAAAAGTTTATCGACATTAAGCGATTATGTGGAAGATTCGGGCGAGGGACGCTGGACGGTGCACGACTCGATTGATCTCGGCGTGCCGACACCGGTACTGACACTGGCTTTGCAAATGCGTTTTAGGAGTCGTCAGCAAAATTCCTTTTCAGGTAAAGTATTAAATGCGATGCGTGCCGGATTTGGCGGCCACCGTATTCATCCAGCCGATTAGATACAGAGAGTAAAGTGGTCATGGAAAAGATTGCTGCAAAACAATGTATTGGTGAACCGACGGAACCAACAAATATTGTAATTTTAGGTGCAGGTGGAGACCTGACAAAACGCAAGCTGATTCCGGCGCTGCTAAAAATGTTACGTTGCGGCCTGTTGCATGCTGAATGCAAAATTATCGGCGTCTTAAAAGGACGCACTAAAGAGCAATGGTTAGCCAGCTTGTATCAAGGCATGCAAGATTATTCAGCAGATATACAACTTAGCGACCAGCAATGGCAGCAATTTACGGCCATGTTCAGCATGGTAGACGGTGATTTAGAACAAGATCAAACCTATATTGAACTGGCCGCCTCCCTGGAATCACTGCATCAGCATAAAAACGCGTTATTTTATTGTGCCGTACCACCTCGCTGGTATACCACGGTCGCTGCGGGTTTAGATAAAGCCGGCTTATCGGATCAGCGTCAGGGTTTCAGGCGGGTGGTGATTGAAAAACCCTTTGGTATGGATCTGCAATCTGCGCGGCAATTAAATAAAGACCTGCAGGCATTGCTCGATGAATCACAGATTTACCGTATCGATCATTATCTGGGTAAGGAAAGCGTGCAGAATCTACTGGTCTATCGCTTTGCTAACAGCATTCTAGAACCGCTCTGGAACAGAAATTTTATTGATCACGTACAGATATCAGCTGCCGAATCCATCGGCATTGAATACCGTGCCAATTATTATGAAAAATCCGGTGCCTTACGCGACATGATACAAAGTCATTTAATGCAGGTGATGACACTGGTCGCGATGGAACCGCCAGTTGAGTTTACGGCCGATGCGGTGCGTGATGAAAAAATTAAAGTCTTGCGAGCAGTGCGTGCCATTGATCCCGACTCGGTTAACAAGCAGACGGTTGCGATGCAATATGGTTCGGCCAGCGGTGACAGTGACAATATAAAGGCCTATGTAGCTGAGGATGGCGTCTCGCCTGAGTCCGTAACAGAAACCTTCGCAGCGGTGCGTTTTCATATTGATAACTGGCGCTGGCAGGGCGTGCCCTTTATTTTATGGACGGGTAAGCGCCTGCCAAAAAGGGTCTCTGAAATAGTGATCCGCTTTCGTAAGCCGCCATTTAACTTATTCGATACACATGCCAATCCGCCAGCTGCTAATTCACTGGTCTTTCGTGTGCACCCTGACGAAGGCATCTCTTTACGCATGAATGCCAAAATGCCCGGGCTGACAACCGACACCCAGCGGATGGTTATGCGTGCACCTTATGCAGAAAACGGAGAAGATGTGTCCGATGCTTACGAGGTGTTGCTGCATGATGTCCTAAGCGGAGACGCCACGTTATTTTCTCGGGCAGATGAAGTTGAGGAATCATGGGCTATCCTTGAACCGGTCTTAAATGACTGGAAGCACAGGATATCTGTGAACCGTTACCGTGCAGCGACATGGGATATTGCTGAAATGGATGCGTTATTTGATGGCTGTGTCGGCGGCTGGCACAAACCCAGTTAACAAAAGGGCAGTAATCATGCATCACTGGTTTGTCTATCGTGATTTTCAGCAGGCCTCACAAGAGGCCGCTGATTTTATTGCCGATAAAATACAGTCGAGTATCGCTGAAAACGGCGTTTGCCATGTTGTCTTGCCAGGTGGTCAGTCACCGTCTCAGTGTCTTGCCTATCTGGCCAATAAGAAACTCGCCTGGCACAAAGTGCACTGGTACCCGGGTGATGAACGCTGTTATCCATCCGCTCATGCTGAGCGCAATGATGTGATGCTGCAAAACAATTTATGGTCGCGTATCGGAAAAACGCAGATCCACCAGATACCAGCCGAACTTGGTGCTGAAAAAGCCGCCAGTTTATTCAGTGAGTTAATCAGCAATGTGGATCATTTTGATATAGCGTTTCTTGGCATCGGTGAGGACGGGCACACGGCCAGCTTATTTCCTGATAATGCCGCGCTGCATGATGCGCGCATCGTGGTACCGGTTCATCACGCACCCAAAGCGCCTCCTGACCGCGTAAGCTTAAGCATCAATACACTGAGGCAGGCAAAGTGTCGGCTGGTACTGGCAGCCGGTAATGGCAAAAAAGACATCATCGCCCGGATTAAAAATGCCGA
>JAOUKT010000073.1 GCA_029882395.1 Gammaproteobacteria bacterium | reverse complement strand
AATAACGAGGCAGTGGCATGATCAGCTCCTTGATCAGTTAAATCCATGTTGTATAGACTAATAGGGGTGTGAATGGTTGTCAATTATTGAGTTGGGTGTCCGAACAAGGCATCCGAACAAGGCACGTTTCATGGTCGTTCTCCTGTGCTTAGTTTACGGCGGAGAACTCTAATTGGCTATGCCACTATTCTATGGGATGGTTACACATGACTAAAAAGGGCGTATACTTACCCCATTAATTTTTTCCCTGTATCGAGCCTACTGGCCAACACGCCTATAACCTCCTTATTGCGACCCTATTTGCTAGCAAGTGAATAGAGTCGGTTCGTAGTACCTACCATTTGTGCTTCTCAAGCTTAATGAGCATAACCAGATTTTTAGCGTAACTCTGTTCATTTGAGCAGTGAGATGCTGAGCGCATTTTTTTAGTGTGATGTAGGTGCGTACTTAATTTTTACTTATTCCTTTTAGGAGCGCTATGTCTAGCAGTAACGAAGAATTACAAGAGTTACAACCCGCTATTATTTCCTATGTTAAAGATCTACCCAATATGTGTTCACTTGCAGGCTTAGCTTGCACAATATTGGCAATCTATTTCAGTATTATTGGCGTTTACTACGCTGCAATGATCGGCATGATCTGGGCTGTTGCATTTGACTGGGCCGATGGCCTGGTTGCTCGAAGAATGAAAGGGCGTACAGGCAGTGACCGAGTATTTGGTGGTCAGCTCGATCTGGTCATAGACATTGTAAGCTATGGTGTCGCTCCCGCGATTCTTTTGCTTAGTTATGGAAAGTTCGATCCCCTCTTTCTGCCAGTCGCTTTCATCGTACTTGCCGCCAGTGCGATACGCTTAAGTTACTTCAGCACCTTCGGCTTGTCTGATGAGTCCAAATACACAGGACTGGCACTGGATAACAACAACATCATACTGGTTTGTATATTCCTTTTAGAAAGTGTTCTTTCTGCTGGAGTGTTCTCTATGGTCCTTTATGTCAGTGCGCTGACACTGGCCGCTCTCAATGTATCTCAAATTAAAACGCCCAAGCTTTCTGGCAATCCACGAAACGTCTTTTTGCTTGCGTTTTATACGCTTGGAATAACGGCTGTTTATGCCTGGAAGCTTTTGTAGCCAGTATGGGCACTGCTAAATCTGCCGGTAAAAAACGGCATTGATAATTATTTTTTTAAGGAATTAAATAGACATGATTGTATATACCGTAGGTACTTTTGATTTGTTACATGTAGGTCACCTTGCTTTACTGGAATACTGTAAATCATTAGGTAGTGTTCTGGCTGTTGGTGTTGCTTCAGATCGGGTTGTGAATTCTTACAAGCCCAATGTGCCTGTTATTCCACTTGAGCAACGAATGGAAATGCTGAGAGCTTTGAGTTGTGTTGATATTGTGCGCTCCTACGATGAACTTGAATATGTGTCTGGCTGCAAAATACTGAATGCCGATATTTTTGTGATTGGTGAAGACTGGGGAAAAAAGCCCCACAATCTTGCGGTGGAGTCTTATCTGAAATCGGCAGGGAAGCAGATCAAGCAAGTACTTTATAACCCACGTACTTCATCAACCACGATAAAACAAAATGTCATGGCCCAGTCTTATAATGCAAGTAATTTTAAGATAGCTGCGGCATAGTAACCTGATTAACAGGAATTAAGTTGACCAGCAGGACGGGCTTCCATCATAACTAAATTTGCAAACAATCGGGCTCAGAGAGCAATTGTTTCTAATATATCTGATCTCTAATATTGGCATTAATTGCTCTCTGATCCCGATTATTAGTAGCGCTGCAATAAAATGACTGAAAACAATTATAGTAATACATTTGAAAAGCTAATTTTTCAAATCACATACAGTAAAAAGTTTATTACGTGTGGGTTTTGATTAAATTGAGTTTTATTGTGTTGGTATTGTTTAATCTAACCTATATGGGTGATGACAAGGTCTAAAGATTGTGATTTAGTGCAGTTGAATATAGTGTAAGTGTTAAATTTTTTAGGCTAATACTCAGGCTTTTTGTGTTTTAGTTAATCTATGCGCGTATAAGTATTTAAATGATTTAGTAAAATCTCCTATTGTTTATTGTATAGGAGAGGCTAATGTAAATGAGTCGATTGGGCATAAAGCGGACACTTTGATCCGCTATGAATTAAGAATAAAGCTCACTAATGATTAAATATATTGTTAATTACAGTATGGTTTAAACCAATATATGATAGTGCGACTCTTGTTTGCTTTCGCGAAGATATGACATAGGTACAAAAAATTCATAATCAATGAAATATAATTAAAAATATTATCGCGATTTGAGAAAGCGTATTACCAATAACAAAATTACAATTCAATTAAGGAAATCTTAGTATGAAGCAATTAATCTATGGTGTAGACAGTATAAAAATCATTAAATCTCTTTGTGTTCTTTTATTTTTAACTGTAACGGCTTGTGGCGGCGGAAGTGATAATACCAATACCAATACCAATACCAATACCAATACCAATACCAATACCAGTTCAGATGTAACCGTTCTTCAAGGCAAGTTCATAGATTCTGCGGTTCAGGGTATGACTTACACTTCAGGAAATCAAACTGGTTTAACAGATGCTGCAGGACTGTTTTCTTATGAGCAGGGTGAGCCTGTTACGTTTTCTATTGGTGGTATCGTAATGGGTACCGTTAGTGGTTCAGCAATAATTACACCAGTGCAACTAATATCCGGTGCTGTTGATCAAACTACTCCTGCTGTTACGAACATTGTTCAATTTCTTATGACAATTGATGATGATAATAACCCAGATAATGGCATTCAAATATCACAAGCTGTAAGAGATGCAGCCACAAGTTTGACAGTCGACTTTAATCAGTCAAGTACTTACTTTGAAGGGGATACTAACGTGCTAGAAGTCGTAAGCACGTTAACAACGGCATCAACAGCCGGAGCCAGCACACTTGTTCCTGCTAGTGTGGCTCAAACACATCTAGGCGACACACTGTTTACGCTTCTTTCAAGAACATATTCGGGAACATGGAAAAACGATGCAAATACACTTGATGGAACCTGGACACTGACAGTTGCACCTGATGGAACGGTGAGTGGAGAGGGTGTAAACTCTGATGGCACAACTTTTCCTATCACTGGTAGCGTCTTATCTAATGGATCAGTAACCGCATCTGGAAATGCTGGCACAAGCACATGGAGCGGTACGGTTGATATTACAAACAGTATGATGACTGGTAGCTGGAACGTGACAACTATTAGTGGGTCTGAAGGTCAGGGAACTTACACAGGCTCAGCGCTTTCAGGTGTTTATTCGGGAACATGGGAAAACGACGCAAATACTTTTGGTGGAACCTGGTCGCTGACAGTTGCACCTGATGGAACGGTGACTGGAACAGGTGTAAACTCTGACAGCACTACTTTTCCTATCACTGGAAGCGTGTTATCTAATGGATCAGTAACCGCAGCTGGAAGTGCCGGTACAAGTACATGGAGTGGTTCACTCAATACATCGAGTGGAGAGATGGCTGGTAGCTGGAATGATACAACATTGAGTGGTTCTGAAGGTCAAGGATCATATGTAGGCTATATTGAATCTGCTCGTACAGGCAACTATGCCGGGACCTGGATAAACGATGATAGCACTGCTAGTGGAACATGGTCGCTTACAGTGGCCGCTGATGGAACGGTGACGGGAACAGGCGTAAATTCTGATTTAACTACTTTTCTTATCAGCGGAAATATTCCAACAAATGGATCGATAACAGCATTTGGATCGGCAGGTGACAGCACATGGGGTGGTTTGATCGATACTTCAACCGGAAATATGTCTGGTAACTGGAATGATACCATTCTTACTGGTGCTGGCGGTCAAGGGACATTTACGGGTAGTAAAATATAATATTGTATATGTAGGATTTAGGTCATTCAGGGCTTAAATCCCTATCATATACTAACGACATATCTCAAAATCTGATTGTTACAAAAATTGAGCGATGGCCATATTAAAAGTCTAAATATAGGATTTATTACTGTATTTCTGCAGATTCAATTAATATCGCTACTGCGTTTGTTGCATCAAAACAGTAGACCAAAGCGGTAATCTAACGACTGTTAATGACATGGTGTTATGATTGCCGTTGCTGGTAACAGTCAGTAGCCCGTTCGGAAAACTTTTTGTCTCAGAGTAAACGCTAACAACTAGCGCGCCAGGAACAAACGTAAATATCGCGCCACTTAAATTTTTTGGTTTAATTATTTAAAAAATCAGGATCCTGAATCATAGTCCAAATAGGTATTGGCTAGCCAGCCCAGACTTACTGGCAACGGTTCTCTGAAACCGTGGCAAGTTTAGGCAGGAATATGCAGTAGTTAAAAGTAATGACAAGGATGAAAATTATGAAATTACATATTAATGTCGTTGTTACAGCAATGTTTCTATTATTGACTGGTTGTGATCTGGAAGATAGTTCTCCGACAACATATATCACATTGATTAATGAAAGTCAGACCACATTACGTGGCTTACAGGGTTTTATTGCTAGTGATCCAACTATTAACACACAAAACTTTGAGAATATTGAGGCAGGAAACGAGGCAACAATTGAGTTTTTGATGGCTTGTAGTGTTAGTTGGCAGCTACGTGTTCGACTTGATGGTTTTTTGATTTTGTATCATTACACCGGGTATGCAGAAACCCAGATGCCCTGTGATCAAACAACGATTTGTACCGTACATGAAGATGAGAGTTTTAGTTGCAATCAGTAATAGGCGTAGAGGACCTGAAACATAAAGTTAGACCCAGAAAAAATAAGTCGATTCGAGTTTGTAATTGATATATTTTGGCAAGATTGATCTTGGTGTTTTTTATACATTGCCGGTAGTTGCACCGCCGGGTGAGGCACTTATTGCTACAGCTTATATTAAAAGTACCGGATGGATTAAGTCTTATTGCCTTCGGCACCTTTTCAGCTTTTCCGGCATGATCATCTCGCTGATCAGTTAATATCACCTGAATAGAGCAATAGGTGTTCAGGCTTGTCAATTATTGTGATGCCTGGTGCTTTGTTTTATGATTCTATATTAATAAACAGAGAATTCATTGTTTAAAAAAATACGGCTGGTTTTTGTCTTCGCATTCTTGTACTCCGCCGTCTATTGCATGATGGATGCAGACAAAATCAGTCATTCATTGGCTTCAGCTAGCTATATTTGAAACAGTATGAAAAACTTACAATCAATTGGCTTCGATAAAGAAACTGAAGAGCATATTGACGCTGACAAGCTTAAGCATCATGAAATCGCCAGGGTGGTTTCAGTGCATAAAGACAGTTATCAGGTTAGCGATGGTGGGGATGATGTCTTTGCGGAATTAGCCGGCAAGCTGCAGTATACAATAACGTCTTCTATTGACCTGCCTACAACCGGTGACTGGGTGTATGTGGATTTTTATGATGATAATAGTCATGCCATTATTCACGATGTGGTGGCTAGACAATCATTGATAAAAAGAAAATACCCTGGCAAACAGGTTGACTATCAACTGATAGCTGCAAATATCGACGTTGCGTTTATTGTTCAGTCGCTTGATTATAATTTTAATCTTCGGAGACTGGAGCGCTATTTGGTCATGATTCATGACAGTCATGTTACCCCGGTGATTCTTTTAAGCAAAAGTGATTTATTGGCTGATAATGAAATTGCGACATTAGTCAGGCGCGTTAACGAAATTGCGCCAAATGTGACGGTAATGCCGTTTAGCAATCAAAGCCCGAATGATATAGAAAAGATAAAAAAGCGGTTGTTGCCGGCTAAAACGTATTGTTTGCTGGGCTCATCGGGTGTTGGTAAAACCACCTTGCTTAACAGTATTGTTGGTAGCCAGATCTATGAAACTAAAGCCGTCAGTAAAATAGACAGTAAAGGACGGCATACAACAACGAGCCGGCAATTAATACGCTTAGATTGTGGTGCGATGCTAATAGATACGCCGGGAATGAGGGAGCTTGGTAATATATCGGTGGATTCTGGTATTGATGAAACATTTTCTGAAATACGGGCATTGTCATTAAATTGCAGGTTTAAAAATTGCACGCATGTGAATGAAAAGGGCTGTGCAGTTTTGGCGGCGATCAATAACGCTGAGTTAGAACAAAAGCGATACGATAATTACATGAAAATGATGAGAGAATCTGAATATAATGAAATGTCATATTTAGACAAAAAACAGAAAGCGAAAAAATTAGGTAAACTGATTAAATCGACTATTAAAGGAAAGAGCGGGCCATAGTGCAGGTGTTTTGAGTTGATGGCAGCTATCGTTTGCCGGCTCTGGTTGTTGTAATAACGCTTGTATCCGCTTTTATTGTCTGCAGGCGTATTGATAGTCTCATTAGATGGAGCATTTTGGTGATAATGGCATGATTGAAACGGCGAGCTTAGCCCTGGCAACTTTTTTTGCGACGATTGGCCCAATCGACGTTGCGGCTGTTTTTGCGGCGCTGACGGCGACGGGAACGCCAGAGTATAAGCGCTCGATGGCCATCCGTGCGACCCTGGTTGCTTCCGTGATTCTTGTTAGCTTTGCTCTGGTGGGTGAGCTTCTGCTGGCGGGCCTTGGTATATCACTTGCCGCACTGAGGACGGCTGGCGGCATCTTGCTGTTGTTAATTGGCATTGATATGGTGTTCGCGCGCTCATCCGGTGGCACTTCGACGACAGACGAAGAACAGCGTGAAGCGATATCGAGACAGGATATTTCTATTTTTCCGATCGCGACGCCACTCATTGCCGGCCCTGGTGCAATGGGCGCGGCTATTTTATTGATGGCTAACGCCGAAGGCGATCTAACGCGGCAAGTTATCGTTGTCGCATCGTTACTAGTCATGTTGCTCGCCACCGGAATTGCCTTATTGCTCGCCGGCAAAATTCATCAGCTTCTTGGTGTTACCGGCATGCATGTGATAAGTCGAATTATGGGTGTTTTGCTGTCGGCTTTAGCGGTGCAGTTTATTTTTGATGGTATTAAACAAAGTGCTTTGCTGGGAAGCTGACGGCCTGCTTAAAACATCTAAGCGGGGCATGCCGCCGATTCGCTAAAGCGGGTAACTGATAGCCGCAGCATCTATCTAAATGGAAACGGTATTTAAAGATGCAGCTAATAAATAAAATTCTAACGAATGGTTATATGGCTTTAATTCCGGTTTTTATATGGAACTACTGCTTTACTTCTGCCTTGCCTGTGGTCTATCAGCCAGCATCTTTTAATCATGATATTCCTGTTTTTATAACAGCGGGTGAAAATATATTTCGATCGTTTATTTTTATCTTGCCGTTGTTTTTTAAGCTCGGCATTGGCTCGCCAGCACAAAGCAAAGGCCTGCTTGTTTTTATCACCGGCATTGTGTTGTATTTTGTTTCATGGTTAGTGCTTATGTTTGTGCCCGAGTCGATATGGCGTCATCATGTTTTTGTTTTTTCTGCCCCGGCCTATACGCCCGTCATATGGTTAGTTGGTTTGAGTATGATGGTAGAACGCTGCTATGTTTTTAAATATTCAAAATGGCACTACATCGCCCCGGCTGTTTTGTTTTCTGTTTTTCATGTTTATCACGCTGTTTACGTTTTTAACCGGGCATACTGATAATCTGTATCGCTTCAGATAACCGTTGTCGGTCCTGGTAAGTGGCTCTCGGCACGACATGCTCGCCGGATATTATGTGACTTCAAATATCTTCGACTGACCGTTTCAGCCAGCCAGTGTGTAGGCATGCTGAGTTGGTTTTCGCCGCACTACTCAGACTATAAAAATGCAATGCATTACAGTTTTGGCTAAGGCTGCCGATATATGCCTAATATTAAAGCCATATTTAGGTATAATTCTCATATCGCTAATATGCGGAGGAGGGTTTGGAAGCAGGGCAGCTGTAGAGGAGGATGATTTACTTGATCAGTATATAACCGGGTTGAATAATAATGCAGTTGTCCGATGAAAGTGCCCAGGATTTTGGCCAGTACAATAAACTCAATCTTCGCTTCAGGGATAAGGAGCTGGAAAGTCGTTACCTGCAGCAAACCGAACCTTTTCGCCTGCTACAGTTGCGCTGGGCTGTCTTTATTGTTGGTTTTCTCTATTGTGTCTTTTCGGTCATCGATCAGATTGTTTTGCCGCAAGAGGTGTCGTCTATTGCTTCCCGGTTACATCTGACGCAGGGTTTGCTCTTTTGCATAGCCATTGCGGTTTCATTTCGTTTTAAATCGGTAACGTTCTTATACCTGATAACCTTTCTCGCAAATTCACTGTCCTGGTTTAGTCATTTTTTTATTGTGATTGTCGGTGGTGTCTCGCTGTATTTTGTCGAAGCGTATTTTATGTTGCTTTGGGTATGGGTTGCATCCGGCTTTACCTTTACATTATCTGTCAAGTTCAACCTGTTCTTCATAAGTGTGCTGGTATTGGTGATGCAGGGCATGGCTAACTTTGCGAACGATATAATGACAGTGCATTATTTATTTGTTTTTGTCAGTGTTGTGCTGGGCGGTTTTGGCGGTTATCTGGTGGAATATTATAAGCGACAGAGTTTTCTGAGTTACGAATTGGTCGAGAAAGCGAGGCTGCAGGCAGAGCAGGCAAACCGCACCAAGGATAAATTCTTTTCCATCATCAGTCATGACTTAAGAGGGCCGGTCGGCAGTATTTCAGTTATCCTCAATAGTGTGGCGAAACAAGGTTCAGACTTGACGGACGATCTTTATCTTATGTTGAGCAGCGCCTCAAAGAACGCCTATAGCTTGCTGGAAAACCTGTTGACCTGGGCCAGAAGTCAAAATGGCGAGCTTGAATGCAAGCCAGGAAACATACTGATGACGGACTCTATAGAAAGCAGTCTGGATTTATACCGCAGTGCGGCTCAGCAAAAAAATATTAGTGTGAGTGTAGATATAGAAGCCGGGCTCTATGCCTATGCCGACCTGCAAATGGTGGATACGATAATCAGGAACCTGATTAATAATGCGATCAAGTTTACACATCAGCAAGGCCATTTATGGATTACTGCGCATAAAGACGGCCGGCAGGTGAGGGTTCGTGTGGCTGATGATGGCATGGGCATGACAGATGAAGTGATGCAAAGTCTGTTTGAAATTGACAAAAAAGTATATTTAAGTGTGGGCACCAGTTCTGAGTCTGGCAGTGGTATGGGGCTGAGGCTGTGTGCTGATTTTGTGCACCGGAACGCCGGCACTATCTCGGTCGAGAGTGAAGAGGGACGCGGCAGCCAGTTTGAATTTACATTGCCGCTGGGTTCGGTTGAAAGCAAACAGCAAGACATGGTTGAACGGATCAAGGGCTGGAACGTTCTGGTGGTAGAAGATAATCCATTGCATCAGACAACGACCCAGCAGGCACTTCAGGATATGGGGCTGATCGTGAGTATTGCCAGTAATGCCCAGGCGGCTGTGAAAATCGCACTCGCAAAACAGCCAGAATTAATATTAATGGATTTTGAGTTACCAGATTTTAATGGTGATATAGCAACGCAGCAAATTTTGGAGTTGTCAGCTAACCCGCCTCAGCACATTATTGCGTTAACATCATATTCCCGGCATGAACTGGAAAGAAAACTGGCCAGGTCACCATTCGATGGTTATTTGCAAAAGCCACTGAAACAGAACGAGCTTTTAGATTGTCTGTTTAAAGCTTAAATCACCGGGCGGCTTAAAAATACAATGGCTGACTCTGCATGGTTTTTGTCTATTGCAGCGATGAAAAAATAATTATTGTTGCTGTTTTAGAAATATTTACACAACATTGTTGTGCTGCGCCCTGAATGCACAGGCGCAATGGCTCGGCTCTTAATGTCTTGAGCGCAAACTTCATGCTAAAGCACAGCTTTTAAGCCAAACAATGAAAGCGGGCTCGCGCCATGCCGGTGCTCTGGCTATTTAAGCACTGGCCGATACGTGCGGTGCTTAATAAGGCTGCACTAAAGTAAGTAAATCCGCTAAAATACGGGCATTAGTCTCGATATTTACATTTTTAAGGGTGTTGCATGTTTGATAATTTAAGTGATCGTCTGCTTACCACTGTAAAACGGGTTCGTGGTCAGGGGCGTTTAAGCGAAGACAATATAAAAGACACTTTGCGCGATGTTCGAATGGCGTTGCTTGAAGCGGATGTGGCATTGCCGGTTGTTAAAGAATTTATCGAGCGAGTTAAAGTCTCAGCGATTGGTCAGGACGTTTTAAACAGCCTGTCGCCGGGCGAGGTTTTTGTTAAAGTCGTAAATGATGAGCTGGTCGAACTGATGGGCGCGGCCAATGAAAGCCTGAACCTGGCAGCTCAGCCACCGGCTGTGATCATGATGGCGGGTTTGCAGGGGGCGGGTAAAACCACCACCGTTGCCAAGCTGGCGAAATTATTAAAAGAGCGTGAAAACAAAAAAGTCATGGTGGTTTCATGCGATGTTTATCGCCCGGCAGCAATCGATCAGTTACAAACGCTGGCCAGCCAGGTTGGGGTTGAGTTTTTCCCGAGCACTGGGGATCAAAAGCCGGTCAAAATTGCCAGCAACGCATTGTCTGCGGCAAAAAAACAATTCATGGATGTATTGATTGTTGATACAGCCGGTCGTTTGCATATAGACGACGACATGATGGGCGAGATCAAACAGTTACATTCCGCGGTTAAGCCCGTAGAAACCCTGTTTGTGGTCGATAGCATGACCGGTCAGGATGCCGCGAATACCGCCAAGGCCTTTGATGAGGCGCTGCCACTCACCGGTGTGGTGTTGACCAAAACCGATGGCGATGCGCGCGGTGGCGCGGCATTATCCATTCGTCAAATTACCGGTAAACCGATCAAATTTCTCGGTGCGGGTGAAAAGATCGATGCGCTGGAGCCATTTCATCCCGATCGTGTGGTCTCACGTATTCTGGGCATGGGTGATATTCTCAGCCTGGTCGAAGACGCTCAGCGTAATGTTGATGTCAAAAAAGCCGAAAAAATGGCGAAGAAGTTCAAAAAAGGCAAGGGCTTTGACTTTAATGACCTCAAAGATCAGTTAGAACAAATGGAAAACATGGGCGGGATGGGTAGTTTGATGGGTAAATTACCGGGCATGCCGAATATGGAGCAGATGAAAGCTCAGGTCGATGAAAAGCAGTTCTCACGCACAGTTGCCATCATCAATTCAATGACACCAAAAGAACGCAGTTTTCCGGCGCTTATTAAAGGCTCTCGCAGAAAAAGGATTGCAAATGGCGCGGGTGTGGCCGTGCAGGAAGTGAATAAAGTGCTGAAGCAGCAGCTGCAAATGAGCAAAATGATGAAAAAAATGGCCAAAGGCGGCATGGCGAAAATGATGCGTGCCATGGGCGGCAAGATGCCAATGGGTGGCGGCCCAATGGGTGGAATGTAGCGTTATTGGATTGCCTTTAGCGTAGCCAGCCAGTTTGAATGCCTCCGTTCATGCTCAGGCCGGCGTTCAATCCAAGATCTTTTCCAGCACAGAGAACACGGCGGCAAGCGCTGATATAAGCGCTTTTCTCCGTGACCAGTGTGTCTTTTCTGGTGACGCATTCGTTTGACTGATGACAAAGGGCTGTATTTTCAACGGCAGCTCTGCACTATTTGCCGCCATCATTTGATTTTGGCCGGTTTTGTAAGGCTGTAATTCGTCTTGTTGATTAGGTTTTGCTAATATTTTGCCTTTGGAATGTAAAAATTAAGCTTTAAGAGTGAATTAACGTTTCACTTTTAGTCAAAAGCGCGTAAAATGCCGCGTTTACTCGATCCCAGACCTTGTGCCTTAATTTAATGGCTGCTGGGTTCAATCAATGAATAAGTAGAGAATTTACTAATGGTAACGATCCGTTTATCAAGAGGCGGCGCTAAAAAGCGTCCTTTTTATCAAGTAGTTGTAACTGACTCTCGTAATGCTCGTGACGCAGGTAGCTATATTGAGCGTATTGGTTTTTTCAATCCACGTGCGCGTGGTGGTGAAGAGCGTTTGCGTATCGATATTGACCGTGTAGATCACTGGATTTCAAAAGGCGCAGCCAAGTCAGATCGCGTTGCAAGTCTGGTTAAAGAAGCTAAGAAAAACGCCGCTTAAATTGTATTATTGGTGTTTTTCTTGAGACTTTATTCGATCGCTCGCAAGCATGCATAACAGCGAGCAGCCCGGCGGCGAAATGTTGGTGCTGGGAAAAGTCTCAGGAGTGTATGGCGTCAAAGGATGGGTAAAACTGTTCTCAGACACCGAACCTCGCGATGGCATTCTTGACTACAAACGCTGCTTTTTAAAAGAAAAAGGTCAGTGGCGCCCACTTGAGATTACTCAGGGGCGCATGCAGGGCAAGGGTGTTGTCGCAAAGATTGAAGGTTGTGATGATCGTGATCAGGCAATGTTACTGATCGGTTCAGAAATAGCCGTTACAGATGATCAGCTGCCTGAACTGGCTGTTGGTGAGTATTACTGGAAAGACCTGATCGGGCTTTCTGTGGTTAACCAGGACAATATTGATCTGGGCACAGTCAGTGACATGATGGAAACCGGTGCCAATGATGTACTGATTGTGAAAGATGAGCGCGAACGGCTGATACCGTTTACGCAGGGGCATACAGTACTGGCAGTGAATCTTGAGGAGAAAATCATCAAGGTTGACTGGGACCCAGAGTTTTAATCTCTGCACATGGACCGGTGAATAAGATAACGGACAAGCAAACGAAGATTCGATTTGATGTTGTGACTTTGTTTCCGGAGCTGGTTAATAGTTTAACGGCTTCAGGGGTGGTCGGTAGAGCCGCAGGTCAGGATTTGATAAATCTGACATGCTGGAACCCAAGAGATTACACCCAGGACCGTCATCAAACGGTCGATGATCG
>JAOUKT010000072.1 GCA_029882395.1 Gammaproteobacteria bacterium | reverse complement strand
CGGCTGACCGTAATGGTGGCGGTTATGCCATTCTCAGCGACTGAATAGCTGCTGCTACTGAATGCCAGTGTGCCCGGCAATGCATCGTTGGCAGCAATCGTCAATGTTGCGCTACTGGTGCCCAGCGTCGCACCGTTAGTGGCGCCGCTTAAGCTTAGCGTTAATGTTTCATCCAGCTCATACAGTGCATCATCGGTGATCGAAACCGTGAAGCTTTTATCGGCGCTATCAGCATTTGCCCAGTTCAGTGTGCCCGAGGCACTTGTATAATCAGAACCGGCAGTAGCTGTGTCATTGGCACTGGCATAATTTACCGCCACTGCGTCATCACTACCACCGCTTCGGCTGACCGTAATGGTGGCTGTTATGCCATTTTCTGTAACAGAATAATTGCTGGCGCTAAAACTCAGCGTGCCTGGCACATCATTATCAGTAATGGTCAGTGTTGCATTGGCAGTACCCAGTGAAGCGCCACCAATGACGTTGCTTAAATTAACTGTTAGCGTTTCATCGGCTTCATCAGTTACGTCATCAGTAATGCTAACGCTAAAACTTTTATCAGTACTGTCACCATCGGCCCAGCTTAACGTGCCAGAAGAAGTCACATAATCACTTCCTGAAGTTGCTGTGCCATTTGAGGTTGTGTAATCAACAGAAATTGCGCCTAAACTGCCACTGCTACGGCTCACCGTTATGGTCGCAGAACCCGCGTTTTCAGCCAGATTATAAGTTGAGCTTAAAAGCTGTAATACACCGTTAGTGGGTGCGGCGGTCACATTGATATTTACAACATCGCTTGCTGTAAAACCTGCATCATCCTGAGCTGTCATTATGAAACTTAATGTTTCGGTAACATTGGGCGCTGTGAAGCTGGGTGTTGCTGTAGTGGCATTCGTCAGGCTGGCTGATGAGCCGGAAAGCTGGGCCCAGGAGTAGCTGATAATGCCGCCATCAGGATCTGTCGCGCTGCCTGATAAATTAACCAGAGTATTGCCTGATACGTTTTGATCAATACCAGCATTAACTGATGTTGGTGCACCACTATTAGTCTGCCATAAATACGAGCTGTTATTGCTAATTGATGCACTGTTATAACTAAACTCAGTGGCGCTTGAATTATGGATTTGCATACCGATAGTGGCTGATGCGGCAAGATCATAAGCAACATCACCGAATGTTACATTTGCATAGTTTACCTTTACATCTGAACTGTTTTCTGTGAAAACAACCTGGAAGTTAACCGTACCGGCTGTGCTTACATGAGGTACATCTCTCCACTCAACCACCATCTTGTTGGGTGTGGTGCCTGTATAACCAAGGTGTATTGTACCGGTTGAATTGAGGATCAGGTCATCCCAGAAAGGCACAACAAAGGTATTTTGCATTGAGCTTGGCAGGCCTGCATTTAACGAATCTACCGTAGCTGGGGTATGGAAACTTATCCAGCCATTTGAAACGTAGACGGTGCTAAATCCAGTGCTGTGATCTCCAAATTTAATTGGAAAATTTGAACTTAAAATAGAGTAATAGCCGCTGGCGAGAGTGATAGGTGCATACCAATCAGTAAAGGTTTCGTATACAGCGGTAACTGATTGAGCCTGACGGTATGGATTCATTGTTGCATCAACGGTTACAGAAGCGGTTTGACCATCAGGGAAGGTTAATGTGTAAGCACCTGCTGTTGATGGTGCGCTCCAATAAGCTGAATAGACACCGTCACCGGCTTCTTTGTCATAACCAGTTCCATCATCTAATAAAACGATGTCGCTAACCGCGCTTGCACCCGTCGTGCTAACAATGACGTTACCGGCACCGACATCACAATTGATATTGAGCACAGCAAGACCTAATTGTCCGGCCTGCGCAAGTGTGCTTGAAGCTTGAGGTTGTAGTGTGGCATTCACGGTTTGATTAACACATGACAGGGCGCCGGTGCCATCAACATCCCAGGCGCGAATCCGGCGTCCACTAACAGTCGTTGATGTCAGTGGCGATATCGGAGTACCAGAAGCAATAATTAAATTTTTGATCGCTTTCCAGTCCCGGTTGCTATCTTGTGCATACACTAATGCCGCAAGACCTGAAACCTGAGGGGCGGCCATTGATGTGCCTTGCTGTACATCGTAACTAGAATCTGCGGGGTATAAACTGGAGCCCACCGGAACAGTACTTAATATCGCTTCACCGGGTGCACCCACTAACACACTCCGGCGACCATAATTTGAAAACGAACTTTTAGTGTCCGAGTGGCTTGTGCTGGCAACAGAGATGATATTAGGCAAGTGATAACTGGACGGGTAATGTGCTGTAGAGTCATTATTAACAGTGCTATTACCAGCCGCAGCTACAAACAGAATACCGGCCTGACGGTTAGCATCAATCGCATCAAAAATAGCTTGTGAGTAACCGGTGCCACCCCATGAGTTATTACTGACCACAATATTGACGGGGTTGACAGGGTTGGTTTTTAATTCATACAAATATTCAAGGCAGGCAATAGCTGCGGATGAATCTATACTCGAACCCGTACCGGCTCGGCAGGCAATAAGTTTAGCATGCCAGGCTGCACCGATGACACCTGTTGAATTGTTACCTTCAGCGACGATGGTGCCCGCGACATGCGTGCCATGGCTACCACTATCATTCGGGTCGCCATTATTATTGACACCATTCCAGCCATTGATATCATCGATATAACCATTGCCATCATCGTCAATACCGTTAGCTATTTCACCTGGGTTGATCCACATATTGTTAATCAGATCAGGGTGATCAATATCAACACCACTATCGATAACAGCGACAACGGTTTCGGTATGACCACCTGTTGTACTATTCCATGGCCCGCTGGCAGGCGGTACAATCACATTATCCCATGCCTCTTGAGCATTGATGTCAGCATCAACACTACCAAGGGTACCGCCATACGGTGGTTGTGGTTGGGCAAGACCGGTATTATTTAGTGCCCATAATGAAGCAAAAAAGCTCTCGTTAGGAGTTGCGCTAACGGGGTACTGATAATCGGGTTCAGCATAAAGCACGTTAGGATTTTTGCGGTAATTAGCCAGTGCTTTTTCAACCGAAATGCCCGGCGGTAAAGTAATTTGTTTAAGCCCGCTTAACACACGATAGCTTTTGACGGCGTTTGGATTGATGTTAGCATGAGAGGCTGTGACCTCATCACTAGGGGTGCCCGGCTTAAATCTAACGAGAATGCTGTCAGGTCGAAAAGTCTTAGCCTCAGTAGAGTTGCCGGGCTTATTAACGACTTGTTCTGGCGGTGCGGCAGTGATTAAAGTGGCGCCGCTAAATAACATCACGACCATTGCTATGGCTGTTACTATTTTATTACGTATCATTGAGACGACTCCAAACTATTATCTACGTTATATTTCAGATCTTTTTCGGCGTATACAACGTCGCCTCTTTGTGACAATAACCTGATCACTTTTTCATGATCTAAAGCATCAATAGCGCTCACGGTTTTATACTGGTGCGTATTTCGGCGTGCAGATAACACTCGAACATATACCAGTAAAACATCAGCCGTCTGGCTTAATTGCTTTACAAATAGTTTTTCATCCGGTTGAATAACTAGATCGGTAAATCTGGTGATTACGCTCAGTTCTAATGACTGAGCACTGCTAGAGACAGATGGCGTTAATAACAAAAACGGGGTAAAAATTAAAGGCGATAAACCTGGCCAGGGTTATCATTGTTTTTGCTATCATATAAAGTGTTCATGTGTCTTAACATGCCTATAAGTGTAGTGAGTTTTTTACACTATTGAGACATAAACGGAATTCTCTTTTATTACTGAAATGTAAACATCAAATTAATTGATTCGATTAAAAATTAACTAATGTCAGTAAGTCTCTGATATTTATTGTTTTATCTTAAAGCTCTTGGTAAGGCTAGCTAATCTCTAATGTTTCTACAAAGTTTATTAAATTTTATTTGCGTTCTGCTGAAAGGACATTGATAGGACATCGATGGCTGTTTAAAACGGCAGATTATAAACTAAGAAACTGATCAAAAAGACCTGTATAAATGACCTGCTTCAAAGCCAGAACTTTGGCTTATTTCATATAAGAGGGAAGGCTATACTAAGACTGCAGATGCCTTGTGTTTTTCACATAGAGCTATCATATAGTTAACTTAACGCTTGTATTTTGTAATGAATATTAAGGTTTTCTCTGCCGGTTTCATTTCCTGCGATACGATTTAACTTGAAAGGCCAGAAATAAGGTCTATATATTAACGGTAGTTTTTAAATTTTATTTTTTATCTAAGTTATTGTTATTAAAGGACGCACACGAGTACTGTGCAGGTGAATGATGGTAGATGTACTGGTAATCAACGCTTTATTGGATTCTTTGCTTAAATCACTCTCTATTATGGCTGGCGTTGAACCAACCCCGGGTGTAGCTGAAGTCAAGCAAGGTAATTTGTCGATGGGAGAAGTCACCGGCGTGATGGAAATGTCGAGTGATGATACAAAAGGCACTATGGCACTGAGTTTTACAAAGCCCTTTGTGATCGATCTGGTTAAACGCATATTCGGTGACGAGATCGATGATATTAATGAAACAGCCATCGATTTAACCGGTGAGCTTACCAATATGATTGCTGGCGGAGCCAAAAGTATTCTGTCGGAAAAAGGCCTGGATATCGGCATGAGTGTGCCCAGTATGTTAACGGGCGTGAAGCATGTTGTTGAGCATAAATACGCCGGCAAAACCATTGTCATTCCGTTTGTTGCAGACGAAGGCGAAATTTTCCTTGAAATAAACTTTGTCGATTAGTCAGCCGTCTATTTCATACCTCAAAGCCATAAATGCTGAGCTCCATTCGGTTATAGCGTTTGTCAGTGCCAGCTGAGAATCAGCTGCACATTCGCTTAAAGACCAATATCAGACAGATCAAAACTATTTAAATAATGTTGCTTATTAAAGGGCTTTTAAAAGCTTTTTCAGGCTAGACAACATGGCATGCTCAGCTGCCAGCCTGTAATGTGATAATCCCGGCCGCAGTGCCGGGTTCTATAGCGCCTCAACAATAATCTTTGTTGCCGTCATCAGTACCAGTAACGCCGTGTGTGTTCGTATCATGCACTGGCAGCGGGTCAATGATGTTGTTCAGGCAATACAACTGGTTTAGCCTGCCTGAGTCACCGAATAATCAGCTCAATGTTATATCTTGTGTCATAAATTACGGTATGCCGTTGTCGTTTTACGGACTTAATTCTAGCTGGCGATCTGATTGCTCATACATATCACTACGCCGTATTAGCTTCTTCAATTTCAGTTGTTTGTGCCGGCATGTGTATAATCTCAAATATATTGCAGACAATAATAAGCCCTATGCTTTATGCTGCAAAGAGCCTGACTCATACCGTGTTTGCAGGTAATGCACATGTCATGCAGCATTTTTTTAAAGCTGATAATCTAATGGCTGTCTTGTCATTATTACAGTGTTCCGAGTGCGTGGCCAGATATGACAATATAAGCGTTAGTTAATTGATAGAGGTTTAATAATCATGGATCGCAACCGCCTGGCCTGGATCGTTATATTTTTCATCGGTACTGTTTTTTTTAGCTTTTCAAAACTGGATGACGCTACTGATTCGTTTATGGGCTGGTTTCTTCTTACCAGCTTCTGGTCTGCGGTCTGCGGTATTGGTTATACTGTTATGGACTGGATGATAGAGAAGAAATAAAGTCATGATATCAATCAACAAAATTTAAAATAATCAGTGTTTTATATTAAAGGCGCTATAACTGTGTTGAAACAGGAGTATGATTTTCTTATAAACAACGTCAGACATTACATGAGTTGAGTAGCGACATTAGATGCTGCTTACATTATTGCAGATAGGAGAGTGGTGGTGGTTAAGCTCATTGACAGGTATCGTGAAAGATGTGTATGGTGGCTCTGTGCTTTTATTGCGTTAATTCCAATAGGGATTTTGATCTGGGTATTGTTTTTATGATGTTATCATCATTGAGCCTGCTAATTATTGCACCCTGATCCGGCTTTTTATAATAAAGTGTTAATCTAATAACACGATGGGCCGGTTTTTTATTTCGTATTTTATGGGGTATAAAATAACCCGTGTGATTTTTTGTCGGTTAGCTGCTTCTTAGCAATGTTTTGATATGTATCAAAACATAGATATGTAATTAAATGCTAATGTTTTTAACAGTATAAAAATAAGCTTAGGTTGTAAAGAAAATAATAAAAAAAGGATGTGCGCGATGCAGTTAAGAAAGACTGGTTGTGGTTCATGGATTGATGAAATAGTTTGCTTCTGGTGTATTGTCTCAGGCCTGTTAAAACATTTCAGTATAAGAATAACAGGCGCCTGCTTGTCAGCAAAACACAAACCCGTTTTTCACTTCCATTACATCTACATAATGTTACGGGGCTAGCATTATGCATTATATGTATTTGCCCGGACTTTTCTTCTACCTTGCTGGGGTAATCACTTTAACAGGTGTAAATGTCAATCCTGTGATGGCTAATGAACTGAATTGCATGATGTGTCATAAACACCGCGGGCTCAGTCGGATAGATGAGAAAGGTGAATTTAGGCTGTTCTATATCAATAATGAACTGTTCGACAGCGGCCCGCACCGTCGTAATAAATGCAGTGATTGTCATAAAGATATAGACAGGATTCCTCATGAACCCGCCAAAAAAGTTGACTGTACACAGCAATGTCATGTTATCGAACCTTCGGGTAAAAAAAAGTTTTCACATAAAAATATTGCCAAAACACTCGCCAGTAGTGTGCACGGAAAACTTGATGACGAGGGCAAGGAAAAACCACATCAGAGTGATTTTCCAGGCTGTAAGGATTGCCATGATCAGCCCTTATACCGGCCGATATCTGTTTTTAAGGGGGTCGCAAAACACGGTGTTTCTGCCCGCAGCATTAGTCGCTGCAAAAGTTGTCATACCAGCGGTAACTTTGCAGAAGATTTCTATGAACACGTTACATCACGATTACATAAAACGCGTTTTTCAAAAGAGATTATAGAGGTCTGTGCAAAATGCCACCAGGACAGCGAATTCAGGAAACGTCACGACCTGGATGATGTTATCACCAGTTATAAACAGACATTTCATGGCAAAATGGTAGAGCTGGGTTCAGAGAGAACACCGGACTGCCTCGATTGCCATGTGGTTGAGGGAGAAAATAATCATTTGATTGAAGCCAAAACGGTAGCCACGTCATCGACACATCCATCAAATGTTGGCAATACCTGCAGAGCGTCTGACTGCCATAAAAATGCGAGCGCAGAGCTGGCAAGTTTTCAGACCCACGTCACCTACGACCGCGAGAAATACCCCTTGCAGTTTTACATGCTAGTCGGTTTCAAGGCGCTGATGGCGATTGTTCTTTATTTCTTTCTTACGCTGATATTTTTAGAATTATTACGAAGGCTTTTTCCAAGATTTGCCTTTTTCAAAGATAATCAGCCGCATCATAAAAATACCAGGCCAAAGGACCAATAGGGGGTTATTGACATGTCAAAGTATGACCCGATAGTTTACAAAGATGGCAAACGCTTATTCTATCGTTTTTCGGCACATCAGCGGGTGCAGCATGTGGTCTTGTTCAGTTCTGTATTATTGCTGGCAATAACCGGTTTTCCATTGCGTCATGCTGAAGAGGCATGGGCAAAACCGCTTTACAATATGATGGGTGGAACAGAATACGCACCGCTGATACACCGTGCGGCGGGTACAGTGCTGCTCGGGCTTTTTGTCTATCATACGATTTACTGGATGGTTAAATTCTATCAAAATCAAATCTGTAAACTGAAGCGGGAAAATCGCCTGACGCCATGGAATATCGTAAAAGAGTTTTTTTCACAGGAAATGGTTCCAAATAAAAAGGACCTTGTTGACATTGTTCATTTATGGAAATACCTGCTTTATTTTACCAACAGGCCGCCACGGCATGAGCGCATGTCATGGCGTGAAAAGTTCGATTATTTTGCGCCTTACTGGGGTATCCCGATACTGGGTCCTGCCGGCGTCGCGTTGTGGTGGCGTGATGAGCTGTCGCACATTATGCCGGGCATTGTGCTCAACGCAGCCTATATCATGCATACCGATGAGGCGCTTCTCGCCGTATTGTTTTTGTTTTTTGTGCACTGGTATAACGTGCATTATGCACCGGAAAAATTTCCCGCAGCAAAAGTCTGGCTGACAGGCTATTTAACTGAAGATGAAATGATTCATGAGCATTATGCTGATTATGTAAAGGTTATGATTGCGGCAGGACTTGAGGAAGAAATCAAACCGCAGCATTTTGCCGGGGAGCGATACGGATGGTAAAGCGGCTTAAAAAGTTGGTCTTCAAGTTATACGTTATAGGACTGATGGCTTTTACAGTCTGGTATGGCTACTTCATGTTCCCGCTTATTTTTGGTTTTGAAGGCAAAGAGGAAGCTGCTGCTTCATTTAAAAAGGGCGATAAAGAAAATACCAAAGAAGCACAGATGTTTGCGAAACTTATATCCGAGCAGACACAGCGTAAACAAACTGACCTGGGTTATCGCTTAATTGATCAGCCCTATATGGAAGGTCGCTTTCACCATATTGGATTTAATATTCAAAAAGACAATGCCAGTATTTGTGTGCAGTGTCATGGTAACGTGCCACATGATCAGTCAAAAGATATACGTAGCTTTTTAAATATGCATACATTTTATCTTGCCTGTGAAACATGCCATTCCCTGCCAGAAAAAGATTCACAAGCCTGGAGTTTCAGGTGGTATGACAAAGAAACCGGGGAAATTGCCAACAACCCCAAAGACCTGATAAAAATCGAAGACCTTTATGCCTCTAAAGAGACTAAAAGGCAGTACCCTGTATACGGTAATTACGGAGCAAAAATAGCACCGGGTTATGAACAGTCAGGTGAAATAAAATTCTTGCATGGCAATAACGAAATGGCATTTACCGAGCGTTACAAGACGGAACAGGAGCTGCTTACGCCCGAGAAAAAATCTCAAATGAAACGTATTATTCACCGGAAGGTGAGTAAAAAACCGGTTCAGTGCAAGCAGTGCCACCAGGAGAAGAAACCTTATGTTCCCTTTGCCGAACTGGGATATCCGCCAACAAGAATCAGAGAACTAACGACTGTCGGTGCCGTAGGGATGATTGAAAAATATAAGACATTTTATATGCCTGCTTTGTTAAAGCCCGGCGGCCTCGAAATTGATGAATAAAATACTAACTTATCATAACTGTGTCGGCTTTAAATACCATCGCAGCGCTGTGTTATTAGAAGCTAACAAGGGATATTAACAGTAAGTAACGGGGCTGCTGGTGTCGCAGTGGTGAGCACTAAGCTGATGCAGTCTGGCATTTTTTAATTAATTAGCATGAATCGGTAAACATTAATTACTGTTAACCACTGTATAAACAGGCTTGAAGTACCAGGGGTGATGGAATGACACCTAGCGTAACTCAATCAGCGATTATTTTTATTGTATTACAATGCCTGTTTGTACCCGCCACGGCAGATGCCAACAAAAGCAACTCACGCTATTTAGAAGTGGTAACGGAAACAGACGGTAGTGCAGAATTGAAAGGCTTGCATCTGCTTTTGTCGTTTACACCCAAGGCAGCTTACTCACTTTATTTTGGAGGAGGTCTTGTTTATGTTGATTTGCCTGAACAAAATGAGTCCTTCCCGGGGTTACATGCATTTGCCGGTGTCAATCTTAATCTGAGCCGTTTTCTGGGCTTCAATCTCGAGGCAGGGCTGGATATCGGTGAAAGTTTACTGGGTGATGACGAAAGCAATATACCGTCAGTTGACCCCAGAAGGTCAAATCAGATAGATTCAAATGTTTCCGCCGGTGTGGTTGTTTATTTTAAGCAATTATTTTATTTGAAAACCTATGTTCGATACCATGTGTTTGATGGTTATTACCTGCCGCGCACTAGTGTCACAATGACGGGAATAAGGCTGGGAATCAATTTTTAAGTTATATCATGAGCCGCTTTATCGATGTTGCAAAAAGCCATGCAGCTGGCAGTCTTCCCCGAACCTTAAGTTCAGCTGTACGGGCTTGAATTTTGAGCTGGATCATGAAAACCCGATATTGATCGCTAGCTAGTTTTTATTTGTTTAACAGTTTTTTGTCTAGTATATATTCCATCGTCTTTTCAGCGACTTTGTGTTGTGATTTTTTACCAAGGTGAATGCTGTCAATGAAGAGATAGTTGGTGATTAAACCACCCAGGTATATCACGGATGTATTTAACATGTTTTTAACCGGGGTTGGTTCAGCATTATTGGCATTAAACAGATTGAAGTTATCAATAAAGTGTATTCGTTTTTGGTCATTGTCTGGATTTAACAGCATGAGATTTTTTTCAATGATGTTTAAAAATTCTGACAGGGCCTGGTTTATAGTTAGCGTCGAGCCATTAACCGGGCAGCGTGTATTATCAAAGCCAAATCTCAGGTATCGCCGTTTGTTACCGGAAAACGCTAACGATTTTTCAAAATTCAGTTTTGAGTAACCGGGTATCACAATGTTCAAATCCTGTTTGCCGCGGCCCCGGCTTACCGCTGAGTAAATATCGGATATAAATTTGTTCATGTTCTTGCTGATTTGCCTGTAGCGTGTAATATTGCCAGCACTGTCATCACATTTATAGGCGCTGAACCAGTCGTTGCCGGTAAGGTAGATAACCAGTACGGTGGCCTCTTTATTTGCAATCAGCGCATCAATAATCATCTGGCTGTTATTTTTGTCTTTCCATTGAATCACTTTTGCACCGGGAATGCCAAGCAGCTGCGGAAAAGCGGTGTCTGCTGAATCAGTGGTGTAGTTAATGTACTCTACATTGTAATCTTTATTAACGGCTTTAAGTTTTTTTTCTGTCGCTTTATAAATAATGTCAAAAAAAGACCAGCTGTCTCCCGCGATCACCAGCCTGACGTTTTCTTTTAAATTATCATTGCCGGCTGGTTCAATATTTGAGAGCAAGTTAGCGCGAGCAATACCTGTGAAAGCGCTGGCTGTAGTCAGGCTGCTTATTTCTTCTTCAGCGCTTTCTTCGCTCGCTTCTTCGGCAAGAGGCCCGGCAGCTAAACCAGGCGGGTTCCAGGCAGCTGGTTTTTCAGTAAATGAAGACTTTATGCTGCAGGCACTGGTTAATACAAAAAGACAAATCAGTAAGCTGGCTTTTATCATGCTTTATTTCCCTTAAATTATTTGAAAGTCGGCTGGCCATTTTTTAATGATTAAAGCCGCTGTGCATTAACGCTTATATGTCAAAGAGCTGTTATAAACACAAGCTTGAGATAAATTTCTAACAGGTCCATTAAATTTATAAATAAGAACAATAAAGGCGCTATATAAAGATGTCAATCATATAATGAATGCTGATGATCATTCGCTACAATCCAGCGGGTATTTGACTTAAGTCACTGCATGTCCACGGGTATCTGTCATATTTTAAAGTGTTAGTTAATTGTGCTGAAGAAATGAATCTAAATTCACATAAGCTTATGACGATTATAATCGTCATGATAGTAACCATTGTCAATGTGCAGGCAGCCAGTCCGACTGAGTATCGTTATACCCTTCGCTATGGCACAGGTGGTTTCAATGATGCTCGTTCTCCGCTAAACAAATTAGGTGGCGACCAGCTTGGCCTTGATATCCGTATTAAAGACTCAGCATTAAGCCTGCTTTTAGCCAGCGAATATTATACCAACAGCCCTGATCCAACTCATGCTTATGAAATATCCCGCATGTATTCCATTAACCTGCTTTATCATGCTGATACCTTGCTTATAAATAATGCCTCGATTTTTATGGGTGGTGGTGTGGGCAGGCTGTCGGTACCGGAAACTGAAACCAACCCCGGCTCATACATTTCCAGTGATTTACTTAGCCTTGAAGCAGGGTTGTATTTACGACCGTATCAGCCGTTTGGCTTTTTTGGTTTGATAAAATACTTATACGCAGAAAAAAATGTTGCCGGTCATAATGATATTGATTTTAATGAATTAATATTTTTGATAGGTGTCTCATACGATTTTTAAGCCGTAACAAATAAATATAATATAGCCGGGATGTCAAATGCTCCGCTTATAGCTGTTCCTGCTTCAGGTATTTGAAGCCCATCATTCATTAATGCTCGGTAATATTTTTCATACCGGCGCTATAGCTGAAGCCTTTTATTATCATCCAAAATCCTAAAAATATTTCATTGAGTATTATTGGCAAGGCTAAGGCCATTGCAAGTGAATGGGTGTCGTTAATTAAAAAGTTTAATATTAGAATTAATATGACGCCAATGATGCCCCAGATTGAAATAAACCGAGGAACTAGCCGTGAAGCATAGAGCATATAATAGAACAACAGCGCACCTGAACTGAAAAACAACGGGATTAATAAACCCGTGCATTGCATACGTGCGTTAATCATTAGCGTTGCTAAGCTATTAAAATAGGCGGGCTCGCCTAGAAATTCTTTGGACGCGAGGTATTGCTGATTCAGTGCCAGTAACAAAAGCGGCACGATTGCACTGATAATGCAGAAAATGGATTCGATTATTCTGAAGCTAACATAACCAATCGCTAACTGTTCATTGTGCTGTTTTAAGATTGGGAAAAGAATAACTGAGATGGCGATAATAGCAATCGCATTAATCATTTCAAAAGAGCTGCCGATAAATAGTTGAGTTGCAGAGCTGGCAATGCTGATCAGGTAATCCGCTGCACCGATAACCGATTCGATGATGCCACCACCGACTAAACTGCTAACCATAGCCAGCAGAAAGAGAGCTCCTGCAATTTTTGGGCTTGTTGAGTCTGTTTTCATGATGTTCTCCTTTCACTAATGATGTGTGATTT
>JAOUKT010000119.1 GCA_029882395.1 Gammaproteobacteria bacterium | reverse complement strand
AGGAAAAACGCCCTGATATTGTTTTTAAACTTGCTGGATGGATCGATAGTAACCCGAATGCAATCTCTCAAAATGAACTTGATGAGTGGACTAACAGTGGTGTAATAGATTACCTGGGGCGGCTGGATGATGTTCAGCCGGCTATTGCTGCTTGCAGTGTCTATGTGCTTCCTTCCTATCGTGAAGGTATACCAAGAACAGTGCTTGAGGCGATGGCGATGGGGCGAGCTATTATTACAACAGATGCTCCGGGTTGCCGTGAAACAGTTATTGATGGAAGAAATGGTTTTCTGACTCCAGTTAAGTCAGTTAAAAGTCTGGTTATTGCGATGAAAAAGTTTATTGATGATGAGTCACTTGTTGCAAAAATGGGGGCTGTATCTCGCCAGATAGCAGTAGACAAATATGACGTGCACAAGGTCAATGCCGCTATTTTAAAAGAGATGAATATCTAATGCTCAAGCGATTTTTTGATATATTAATATCTGCTGTTGGCTTGACACTGCTCTCTCCCGTTATGATATTTCTGTCAGTTCTTGTTTTTTTTAAACTTGGTTGGCCTATATTTTTTTTACAGGCAAGACCGGGGTTAGATGAGCGGGTCTTCAAAATTATTAAATTCCGTACAATGAAAAACTCCTGTGAGATTAGCGGATGTGATGATACAGATGAACATAGGCTCTCCCGCTTTGGCAAGATTTTGCGGGCCACAAGCCTGGATGAACTGCCAGAGTTATGGAATGTTTTAAAAGGTGATATGAGCATTGTTGGCCCCCGCCCACTATTGGTGGAATATTTAGCTTTGTATAATGATGAACAAAAACATCGCCATGATGTTAAGCCGGGCATAACTGGATGGGCACAGGTTAACGGCCGTAACGAACTTTGCTGGCACGACAAATTTAAACTGGATGTCTGGTATGTTGATCACCAGTCATTCTGGCTTGATATAAAAATTTTATTGATGACGGTTATTAAGGTGCTGGTTCGTGATGGTATATCTGAACAGGGTCAGGCAACGGCACAAAAATTTAAAGGCAATGAGTAATGAAACGATTGGCAATACTGGGTGCGAGTGGGCATGGTAAGGTAGTTGCTGAGTGCGCGCAAGCAGCCGGCTGGAACGAGATTGTGTTTTATGATGACGCATGGCCTGAATGCAAGCTTAATGGTATTTGGAATGTGGTCGGCAATACAGATACATTGTTCAATGAGATCTCAGATTATGATGGCGTGATCGTTGGCATAGGGAATAATATTGCTCGACTTGAAAAACAGAATGAACTGTCAAACAAAGGTGCGCTCCTGGTGAGTGTGATTCATCCCTCTGCGGTGATTAGCCAGTCTGTTTCGATGGGTTTAGGCAGCGTGGTGATGCCAATGGCTGTTATAAATATTGATTCAGAGTTGGGGCGCTGTTGTATTATTAATACGGCCGCAACTATTGATCATGACTGCAGACTTGGTGATGGTGTGCACGTGAGCCCAGGCGCTAACATTGCTGGAGGTGTCGTTGTTGGCAACTGCTCATGGATTGGTATTGGAGCAAGTGTGCGTCAGCTTGTCACAATCGGTGATTCAGCTGTAATAGGTGCTGGTGCTACGGTTGTAACTGATATTGATGCTCATCGTACAGTGGTTGGTATCCCTGCAAAATAATACGCTGAAATAAATAAGTTATATTTAAGAGACTGAAATGTTAAAAACCACTTTTTCAAGCTGGCCGGATTATACACAGCAAGAAGCTGATGCAGTTTCTAAAGTGCTGCTATCCAACAAAGTAAACTACTGGACGGGTTCTGAATGCCATGATTTTGAATCTGAGTTTGCTGCATGGGCTGGAACTGAATATGCGGTTGCCTTAGCTAGTGGAACCGTTGCATTAGAATTAGCGTTAAAAGTTTTAGAATTGCAAGAGGGTGACGAGGTGGTGGTAACGTCTCGCACGTTTATCGCGTCTGTCTCGGCAATAGTCACAGCCGGTGCAGTGCCGGTTTTTGCTGATGTTGATGCTGACAGTCAGAATATAACAGCCGAGTCAATTGCTGCTGTGTTGTCAAAGCGAACCAAAGCGATTATCTGTGTGCATTTGGCGGGCTGGCCATGTGATATGGGCCCGATCATGGCGCTGGCTGATGAACATGATTTATATGTTATTGAAGATTGTGCACAGGCCCATGGCGCTAAATATAAAGACCGCTCAGTTGGCAGTATCGGGCATATTGGTTGCTGGTCTTTTTGTCAGGACAAGATCATGACCACAGGCGGTGAAGGCGGCATGGTGACGACAAATGATAAGATGCTTTGGTCAAAGATGTGGTCTTACAAAGATCATGGTAAATCATGGCAGGCTGTTTTTGAGAAACAACATGCGCCGGGTTTCAGGTGGTTACATGACTCACTTGGCAGCAATTATCGCATGACTGAAATGCAGGCAGCCATCGGCCGCATTCAGTTATCACGTTTACAGGGCTGGACAGAAAAACGTCAAACTAATGCAGCAAAAATTTGGGACTGTTTCCGTCGGTTTGATTCGATACGTGTTCCGCAGCTTCCTGCTTTTATCGATCATGCTGCGTATAAATGTTATGTTTTTGTGCGGCCAGAAAAATTAAATAATGGGTGGGATCGAGACCGCATTGTAAACGAAATTGTAGCGTTAGGTGTGCCTTGTTTTTCAGGCTCCTGTTCCGAAGTTTATTTAGAAAAAGCGTTTGATAATACGGCATGGAGACCAAAAGAACGTTTGCCTGTTGCCAGGGCATTAGGTGAGACGAGCCTGATGTTTCTTGTTCACCCATCTCTGAGCGAAGATGAAATTAGCAGAACAACAGAAGTGATCAGTCAGGTGATGATACGAGCTAGCCGATGAGCAAGTTTGCTGTAATTCTGCTATCATCTATTCGTATCCGCTATGTTGGTGTTATGAATGCATTTGATAGCTGGAAAGAAAATATATGACCATCAAAACAAGGTTTAACAAATGTATAAGCTGTTAAGTGGTTATTCACGAAATACTAAAAAGTCATTGCTGGTGGCGATCGACTTTATTGTTCTTCCCATTGCCTTATGGGCCGGCTATGCGTTAAGGCTGGGTGAGTGGTGGCCAGAGATTATAACAAATGAGTGGTTGTTTATAGCGACACCATTGGTTGCGATACCGATATTCATACGCATGGGTTTGTATCGGGCTGTGTTACGCTATGTCGGTAGCAAGGCCCTGCTGACTATTGTTAAAGCGATCACGATGACAACGGCCATTTTACTTGCGCTAGTGGTTATGACTCAGGCTCAAAATGTACCGCGATCAGTCTTTGTTATTTTTTGGCTGTTGAGTGTGTTGTTTATTGCGGGCAGCCGGCTTGTTTACAG
>JAOUKT010000118.1 GCA_029882395.1 Gammaproteobacteria bacterium | reverse complement strand
GGCTGTCAAATTATCCGACGGTAAACTGGAATTGAAGCAAATTATTCGATAGTCAGAAAATAGGCTCATTTCGGTATTCTGATTCTTTAGGTTGGGCCAGGGGCAGCGAGTAACGAGAGGCGGTAGGTCGATATTGCTCATTTGAGTTTCCACAGCTGTGCGAAAACGTTACGAATGCATAACCACATGGCCGTGGTGTATTAGAATAATGCATAGCTACATGGAATGCTTGCCCCGAGAGCTTCGCGAGTGCTTTGGGTACGTAGCATATAAGAACCAGAAGCATTCGGCTTCCCCGGAAACTGATATTTACTATAAATGATTAGTAGAAAGGATCATACATGGAGCAGTTGTCGAGGCTAATCAATGCAAAAAAATGAAAGAACAAGCGGAGTTTAACCGGGTAAAGACTCCGCACGTCCTGTGCGCCTCCCTTTCGGGCCAGCAAAAGCGGTTTACATTCTTTCCAGAAGAATTTATGCACATTTTGAGTTCATGTTTAACGCTGAAGTGGCAAATGTAGTAGTTTTCACACAACCTCGTGTCAAAGCAGAAAGATTAAATTTTAATATCAATGTCCATGTAGCGCTTTCTTTAGAATCGCAGTGTTCAATAGTTTGAGCACTGCACTCAAATCTTATAAAAAAAGGGTTCGCCAATCACAATGCAAAAAATTAATGCATTCACTTTTATTGCCGATATATCCTTCAGAATCCTTTGTTTCCTAGGTTCCCGGTTGACATTTTTTTAAATTTTAACTATTAACAAAACATAAAGTTTAGAAACATCGACGAGCTTTATCGTTCAATCAGTAAAGAATTTAATCAAATGCAAATCTTGTTGGGCATCTAATTCAATAAAGGGATGTTTTGTATGGGAGACGGTCACATCTGTTATTTCAAACCAGAACCTGCTAAATAATCAGCATATAATTCAGGAAGGAAAGAATATGTTAAATAACATAAAGCTACGAACCAAACTGCTGGCGGGTTTTTCAGTGCCCATCGCTGCAATTATCGTCATTGCGCTGGTTGTGTTCGGCAATTTACAGTCGTTACTGACTGCAAATAAATGGGTGAATCACACCCACAAGGTTATTGCTGAAGGCAAAGCTATTCTGGGCAGTATGGTCGATATGGAAACCGGAATGCGAGGCTACCTGGTGGCCGGAAGAGAAGAGTTTCTGGAACCCTATTTGGCCGGTCAGCAAACCTTTGAAACAGTAGTAACTCAATTAAAACAAACGGTGAGTGATAATCCCACCCAGGTACAACGGCTGGAAGAAATCGAAACCATGAAGCAACTGTGGATCTCGGAAGCTGCTCAGCCACAGATCGATATGCGCCGGCAGGTTTTGAAAGGGGAGGCGGCTCAGAAGCATTTCCGTGAAGTGTCCGCTCGTACTGTGGGTAAAGAGAAGTTTGATGCATTAAGAGTTGAACTGGCTGAAATTGATGCCAGTTTAACCCGAGTGAATGACAGTGATGCCCGTTATATTCTGCAATCTATATTAATGGCCATGATTAACAAGGAAACGGGTCAGAGAGGCTTTTTGTTGTCAGGCCAGGAAGCCTCACTGGAGCCCTTTATTCAGGGCGAAAAGGATTTTAAGCGTAACGTTGAGTTGCTAAATAATCATTTGAACCGCGTCTCCTATAATACAGCAGCCATTAAAGCCAACCTGAACGCAGCTGCTCAGCTGGCCAGTGAATGGGCTGCCTTAGCAGCTACCCCGGAAATTGAAGCCCGGCGGGATATGAACCGGGTGACTGCAACACTGGATGATGTTACGGCATTGATAGAAAACGGTGCCGGTAAACGCAATATGGATGCCATTCGTCAGCTGATTCAGGCGTTTGTTGGTGAAGAAGAAAAGCTGATTGAGGTTAGAACTCAGGAAGCTGAAACCATTGCATCCAGTACCACCTTTATTGTCATTGCGCTGACGGCGGCTTCTTTATTGATTGTGGGTGTTATGAGCTTCTTTATTGTTCGTAGTGTTCAGCAGCAGGTGGGTGGTGAGCCCGGTGAACTGGAGCGAATCACCCGTTTGGTGGCCGATGGTGATCTTACCATGACCCTGAATAATACCGGCTCAGAAACCGGAATCTATGCCGCCACCCGCGACATGACCGAGCGTCTGAAAACCATGCTGGAAAAAATCGCTGAGGCTGCAGAGTCTCAAACTACGGCGGCAACAGAGCTGGCTGCCATTGCAGAGCAGACCAGTCAGAACGTTGATGAACAAAGTTCGGCTACCAGTCAGGTAGCGGTTGCAATTGATGAAATGCAGGCAACGTCCAGAGAAGTGGCCAACAGCACCAACGCTACGGCAGAGTCAGCAAATCAGGCCAGAGATCTGGTAAGTACCGGTAACAAAAAGGCTCAGGAAACGGCGCAGGGTGTACAGAAATTATCTTCAACACTGGATGACACCTCTACCGTGATCGAAGAGCTGGCTGAAAGCGCAGATAATATTTCCAATATTCTCAATGTGATAAAAAGTATTGCCGACCAGACCAACCTGCTGGCCCTGAATGCAGCAATTGAAGCGGCCCGAGCCGGAGAGCAGGGGCGAGGCTTTGCCGTTGTAGCCGATGAGGTGCGGTCACTGGCGCAGAGTACCCAGAACTCGACTTCCGAAATTGAAGCTATGATCATTAAGGTGCAGGATAAAGCCAAGGCTTCGGTACAGGCGATGCACGGCGGCAAGGAACAGGCAGAGAATATCGTAGGTCAAACCATGGATGTTCAAAATGCTCTGGAGGAAATTAAAGCCTCGGTGGATAATATTACTGATATGACTAGCCAGATCGCCAGTGCGGCTGAAGAGCAGAGTGCTACATCGGCTGACTTGAGCCAACGCACAGAAAGCATTAAAGCATTGTCTGATCAGACAGGCCAAGGTGCGCAGCAGATTGCCGATTCAACCGAAGAGTTATCGAGGCTGGCAACCCGGCTCAGTCAGGAAGTGTCACAGTTTAAGCTGTAACAAACCTCAATATAAAAAAGGCTTGCGATACGGCAAGCCTTTTTTTGCTCAAGCATTTATTATCTGGTTATAGGGGCCACTCATTAGGCGTTTAGTCAACTTTAAACCATAAAAAATCACCCCAAACTAATGAGGGGTGTAGTTTCTGTAATTTTTAACCGAATAAGCAGCCACTTAGCCATTCAACGTAGCTGGCAACTAATCCCTAATTTCAGCCAAAACTATTTATGATCTTTCGTAAGGTAGATGTGGGGTTTTTAGGGCTGATACCTGATCAGAATTCTTTTATTTTAAGCCATAAAGCATCCCGATGTAGCATCGGTCGTACAGGTTCAGTACAAAGTAGATACATTTTAAGACCTAATCTTTAACCAGTGTGCCGGTCAGAGACATCGCGCTAGGTGTTACGTTGGAAGATTTTTTACCCGAGTCATTTCCTTGGCCAATCCGTTTTTTCCATGCTGTTTCAGATGTTCAATGACGGATAACTGATCTTCTT
>JAOUKT010000117.1 GCA_029882395.1 Gammaproteobacteria bacterium | reverse complement strand
CAAAATGCTAGTCTCTACGTTAAATATCATCCACACAATCACAATTGTAACCGGGAATTTGCAAGCAATACGACTATGAACACAGACAAAAAAGTAATCGGTGGAGGCTTTAAAAAAGTCCTTTACACTCTCAACACAGTTCGTCGTATCGGTGTCAAAGATGCAGCCAAAGCCCTGACGGCTAAAAATGCCTGCAAGGCCTGTGGCCTTGGCATGGGTGGACAACGCGGCGGCATGGTAAATGAACTCGATGAATTTCCTTCTGTCTGCAATAAAAGTATTCAGGCACAATCAACCGATATTCAGGGCCCTATCCCGCTGGAAATTTTCAAACACAGCCTGGCAGAACTCAAAGAACTCAGCGCCTATGAAATAGAACGCCTTGGACGTTTGGGTACCCCTTTATACAAGGCAAAAAACAGTCAGCAATTCACTCCGCTAAAATGGCATGAAGCGATTCAGATCGCGATACAACGGTTTAAATCATCTCTGCCTGAGCGCAGTTTCTTCTACGCATCGGGTCGTTCATCTAATGAAGCCGCTTATGTTTTACAAATAATGGCACGGCTCTACGGCAGCAATAATATAAACAACTGCTCTTATTACTGTCATCAGGCCAGCGGCGACGGACTCGCCCCGACCATCGGCACAGGCACCGCCACAATTGAACTGGCTGACCTTGCACAATGCGATCTCATTTTTGTACTCGGTGCCAACCCCGCATCTAATCATCCGCGCTTTATTCATCAGTTAAAAAACTGCAGAGAACGCGGCGGTGAAGTGGTGGTGATTAATCCTGCCAAAGAGCCCGGCTTAGTCAAGTTTGCTGTGCCTAAAAGTCCTAAGTCGCTGCTGATGGGCGGCCATGAAATTGCCTCAGCCTACTTACAACCCAATATTGCTAGCGACCTTGCAGTCTTTAAAGGCATTGCAAAATCTATCATCGCTAACCAGCAGCAAGATCTTGATTTTATTAACAACCACACACACGGCTTTGATGCTTATCTTGAAGATATTGAACAGACCTCATGGCAACATATCGAATCGCTTAGCGGTCTAAGCCAGCAGGCTATTGAAAATGTGGCTCAACGTTATGCCAGTTCAAAGCGTACCGTGTTCGCCTGGGGTATGGGAATCACTCATCACCTTAACGGTGTTAACAATGTCGAGGCCATTGCCAACCTGGCCATGTTACGCGGCATGGTAGGAAAAACCGGCGCAGGCCTTTTGCCCTTACGTGGACACAGTAATATACAGGGTGTGGGTACTGTTGGCGTCAAACCTGATCTTGCCAAAGAGATGATTCAGCAAATTGAAGAAAACCTCGGTGTAAAACTTCCCACCAGTCAAGGCATGGACACTCTGGCCTGCTTGCAGGCAGCAGACAAAGGCCAGATAGATAATGCCCTGATGCTAGGCGGCAATCTCTATGCCGCATCACCGGATAGTCAATGGGTTGAACAGGCGCTGGATAAAATTGGCTTCAAATTATTTTTAACCACTACGCTTAATCAGGGACATATTCATGGCTGCGAGCACAGTGAAAGTCTTATTCTGCCGGTCACCGCACGTGATGAAGAATGGCAACCCACCAGTCAGGAATCCATGTTTAATTATGTACGCTTAAGTGATGGCAAAATAGAACGACTCGATAACGTGCGCCCTGAAGTTGATATATTGTCAGATATAGGTCTGGGCCTTGTCCCGCAACAAACATTCGATTTTAATCTGTTCAAGTCTCATCACACTATTCGTGAGGCCATTGCAAAAACCATTCCCGGCATGCAGGATATTGCCGAAATAGAAGGCGATAAAAAAGAATTTTACATACGTGACCGTATCAAACATGCAGCAAAATTTAATACCACTGACGGCCGCGCGGTGTTTGTCGTCAATCCGCTCAAGCCGGCACAGCCGGCAACTGCCGGTCATGAATATATGCTGACCAGCGTACGCAGCGAAGGGCAGTTTAACAGCATCATTTATGAAGAGAATGATTCATACCGTAAAACACCCCATCGCCAGTGTGTACTCATGAATCAACAGGACATGACAGATAAAGGCTTAAAAGAGCAAGATAAAATCACCTTACGTTCTGCTACCGGCGTCATGCAGTCACTCAGTGTTTATGCATACGACCTGCCACCGGGCAATCTCATGACCTACTATCCGGAAGCCAACGTGTTGATGGGTCTGAATGTGGATGAGCGCAGCCGCACCCCTGCCTTCAAATCCATACCGGTGAGTCTGCAAGTACAATAAAGTAATAGTGATAAGCGCCGGGCAGTAATCAAAATACTTTGACTCTGCCGACTTTTTTTATCATTGTCAATTAAGCCGGGGCTAACTTCCGTCAATTGTCCGCACCTGTTAATGAATCCATTCAAGCGGGTTCAGGTGATAAAACTTAATTAACTCTTTAAACAGCCCGGGGTGTTTTTTTTCAAATTTTTCGGGCTGTTCAAAAAACAACTCGGTAACCACAGCAAAAAACTCCCCCTCTGATTCAGCGCCATAAGCGTCGATCAGGGTTGATTTATTTGCGGCTACCAACTCCCTAAGCTGACCAAACTCATGGCCGAACACTTTTACCCATGTCGTATAATTCGCTGCTGAATCCAGTTCAGGCGTACCATCAATCGCACCGTCCAGATTATCCAGCTGATGAGCAAACTCATGATAAACCACATTATGACCATCGCCATCTACAACGCCTCCCTGCTTTGCGTGCTGCCAGGATAAAACCACATGCCCCCGGTGCCATGACTCGCCCAGTCGTACTGATTCCTGAATAGTCTGAACCGTACCATCCGATGTAGTTTGCATCGATTTAAATGCAGCAGGATAAACCAGGATATTATGAAGAGTGGGATACAGAGCCTCATCACGGTTAAGCATTAACAAACAAGCCTGACCGGCGATAGTGACTTTAATCTCATCGCTGATTTTCAGGCCATTATAACCACTAAAGTTTTTTTCATGCAGAAACACATTAATTAAACCATGCAGTTTATGCCTGAGCGTGTCCGGTAACTTATTATATAAAGCCATATTTTTCTGCAAGATCAAAATCCAGGCCGGGTTGAAAGCGGCGCTTTTCAGTTTTTCATTAAATCGTTTGCGCTTAAGTTTAAAAGCCCATACAACGGCAGCAATCATTAAAATAAATAATATAAGCAATATAATCGGCATGGGCGGAATGAACTTTATAATATGTATACACGGGTTATTATAGCCTCGCCTGCAGCGCTTTATAAGAGCCAGACCACTTCAGTGTCTCTCCACACTAAATATCAGAGGCGTAATGAGGTTTATTTCGATTTTGTTGAGAATGGTGATACCGGTCGGCTCCCCATCGTCACCAGTGATTCACAGGATAAGGCGTATAAAGCATTTTCTTTAGCCCTAATTAATTTATGCCGTCATGATCTTAAGGTTAATGTCGCTAACACAATGCCATGATCTGTACTTTCACCATCACGCTCGAAAATAGGGTTAATTAAATGCCGGTTGTAGGTATG
>JAOUKT010000070.1 GCA_029882395.1 Gammaproteobacteria bacterium | reverse complement strand
GATCGTCATTATTTTACTGATGCCATGGCGAGTGGTTTCAGCCCGCCGTGAATGAATCCTCTGGAATTTATTGCATCAAAACAAGTTAGCGATGTCAAAGAAAAAATTAATATTATTATAATGGTTCTGAAAGCATTTTTCTTTGGCAAATACTTTGATGAAACTTTCATGTTTTTTAATATAAATAAAAACTGACAAGTTGCACAATCGAAACTCGTTAATTTTGCTTGCAGTAGTGACGCAGTATCGGCTTGCCTGTTTGCTTTTGTGAAAGCCGTATTACAACTGGATATGAAAAACAAAAAAACTTGAGCGGCAATAATATTTTGATGATGTTTTTTAGAGCAAGGTGCAGGTGATTGCTGTGTGTACAATGTAAAGGCTTACACCATGCACTAAGATTAAGTTAAAGAGTTATTAATCCAGAGTCTTCTTTTTAAACTCACAAAGATCTTCAATCAAACATGAACCACAGCGTGGTTTTCGTGCAACACAGGTGTATCTGCCTAATAAGATCAGCCAGTGGTGGGCGTCGACCATGAATTCTCTGGGAATAAATTTGAGCAGTTTTTTTTCGACTTCTAAAACATTTTTTCCGGGTGCGATTTTGGTGCGGTTGGAGACTCGGAATATGTGCGTGTCGACGGCCATGACCGGGTGACCGAAAGCGGTGTTGCGAACCACATTGGCGGTTTTTCTGCCGACGCCGGGTAAGGCTTCGAGCATTTGCTGGTCGTCGGGTACTTCGCCTGCGTGCTGCTCGATCAAGATGCGGCAGGTTTTTATAATGTTCTCAGCTTTGCTGTTATACAGGCCGATGGTTTTGATGTATTGTTTTAAACCGTCAAGGCCTAACGCCAGAATTTTTTCAGGCGTGTTGGCAACGGGAAACATGATGTCGGTGGCTTTGTTAACGCCTCTGTCGGTCGACTGCGCCGATAACAGTACGGCGATTAATAATTCAAACGTCGAACTGTAATGTAACTCGGTTTCCGGGTGTGGGTTGTCATCGCGCAGCCGCGTGAATATCTGATGACGCTTGTTGGCATTCATGCAGCAGAGACGTTGTCGCTAACCGGCTGAAGTTTGACGGCCTGCGTTTTTGTTTTTCTGAGTTCGATATAGTTTTTGCCGGCAATTAATAAACCCAGACCAATAAACGCACCGGGTGGTAAAACGGCGAGAAGAAAGCCTCGGTAGCCATCAGCGAAGGACAGGGTCCAGTCTCTGGCGCTTTCACCAAACATGAGATGAGAATAGTCAAACAATGTACCAAAGCCGATTAACTCCCGCAGGCCACCCAGAAGGATCAGGACCAGAAGAAAACCTGCACCCATCATAAAACCATCAATGATGGAGGGCAGTATCGGATTTTTTGCAGCGAAGGATTCCGCGCGTGCAATGATGGAACAGTTGGTGACGATTAAAGGAATGAAAATGCCGAGAATATTATAAAGACCGGCAAACCAGGCATGCATCATCATTTCGATGATGGTGACGATAGAAGCGATGATCAGCACAAAAACAGGGATGCGTATTTCAGGGCGCACCCAGTGGCGAATAGCCGAAACACTGGCGTTTGAAAGTACTAAGGTCAGCAAGGTTGCAAGACCTAAACCCAGGCCGTTAATAAAAGTGCCGGTGACCGCCAGCAGGGGGCACAAGCCCAGTAACTGCATTAATGCAACGTTATTGGTCCATAAACCATCCTGGCTGATTTTTTTGTAATCGGCAGACATGTTTATTCCTTGGTGACGGTTGGGTTGGTGGCAGCCTGTATAAGTTCTGCTTTGTGTTGCTGATAATATAACAGTGTATTATGCACGGCTTTTACTACAGCACGTGGGGTAATTGTGGCACCTGTGAACTGGTCAAAATAGCCACCGTCTCTTTTTACTTTCCACTGGCTTTCGCTCAGGCTGGTGAGTGAATGCCTGTCGAATTTTAAAATCCATTGGCTGCGTTTTTCGTCAATGCCATCACCCAGCCCCGGCGTTTCTTTATGCTTAACTACCCGTACACCCGCTATCTGGCCATCGGCATAAACGCCAACCAGCAAATAAATTTTACCGTTGTAGCCATTGGGGGCGATGGCGTTAAATATAAAAGCCACAGGCTGCTTGTTTTTTGTAGCGAAGAAAGCGGTACTGGGTTTTTTACTGCCCAGTAACGGATGAGCGGGTAAAGACAGTGTCGAGTTTGTCAGGTCATTATCGTAACGGTCGGCAGGCAGCAGGCTGTTTAAGCTCAGCATGAGTGACATTTTGTCATTGGCCTGAATTTGTGCGGCGGTGCTTTGCTGGGTGTATGAAACCAGACCGCCACCGATGACTGCAAACAGGGTAAGTATAAGAGCGGTTATTAATACTTGTCTATTCATGGCTCATCTCGCTTTCCGAAGGCGGCAGGTACTGTGTAATAGTCAATCAGTGGCGCTGCCATGTTCATTAATAATACCGCAAAAGCGATACCATCCGGGTAGCCGCCCCACTGCCGGATAATGAAAATAAACACACCAATGCCGGCACCAAAAATGATTCTGCCGCGGGGAGTGGTGCTGGCCGAAACAGGGTCGGTGGCAATAAAAAAAGCAGCCAGCATGATGCCGCCACTGAAAAGGTGGGTCAGCGGAGAAAGATACTGTTCATTATTGATAAGATAAAAAACCAGTGAAACAAGACTTAAGCTGGTGAGTAAACCAAAGGGAATGCGCCAGTCAATAATACGTTTTTTAAATAACCATAAGCCCCCTGCCATAAAGAACAGGTTGATCCATTCCCAGCCGGTGCCAGAGAGCTTGCCAACTAAGGCACTGAGCTGTTGGTTAGATGCAAGCGATGATAATAAATGGTCCTGAGACAGGTGGTTTTTAATGCCATCGAGTAAAGTGGCTGAACTGATGCTGTCCCAGCTCATTGTGGCGGGCAGCTGAGACAAAAACATCAGGTTAAAGGTTTCGCCGATATTTAAAGCGGCCGGGTTGATGGTGCTCGGCAGCAGCCAGAACGTCATTTCTCTTGGAAATGAAATCATCACAACCACGTAACCTACCATCGCAGGATTAAAGGGATTAAAACCCAGGCCGCCGTATAAATGTTTACCCAGCAAAATGGCAAACAGGGTGGCAATCACCGTCAGCCACCAGGGGGCAAGAGGCGGTAATGCCAGTGCCAGCAAACAGGCGGTGACCAGCGCGCTTAAATCCAGTAGCGTGGACTTTAACGCGCGTTTTCTGAGCTTGAGTACAGCCGCTTCGGTGGCGATGGCAACACTGATGGCGATTATCAGGTTAAACACAAGACCCCAGCCAAAGAAGTAAAACATGGCCAGTGTGCCGGGAATTAATGCGATCAAGACCTGTAACATTAACTGGCTGATGCCGTCATCACGCATCATGTGGGGTGATGATGTGGCGTTGTTAAAATGCATTATTTTGCCTCATCTTTAGAAATGGTTCGCTGGCGGCGCTGATCGGCTTCATTGATTTTTTGCTGTTGCTGCTCGGTCAGGTTGTCAGTGTTTTTGGGTTTTTCGGTTGCCGCGTCTTTTTTTGCTTTAACACGGGCAAGCGCCGCTTCGATAGCGGCTTTTTTAGGATCGCTGTCACCGGGCTGGCCAGCTTCTTCAGCTTTTTTCTTTGCCAGCATTTCTTTTTTAAGGCGCAGTTTTTCTTCGCGTTCGGCTTTTTCATGGGCGATTCGGGCTTCGCGAAATTCATGGCGCTGGCGAGCGTTATCGGACTTTTGACGTTCTTTTTCCTGTGCCCATATTTCAGTTTTTGCAAAGCGGTAATAGTGTACCAGCGGAATGTGGCTGGGGCAGACTGCGCTGCAGCAGCCACATTCTATGCAATCGAATAAATGTAAATCCTGAGCCCGGTCAAAATTTTTGCTACTGCAATACCAGTAGAGTTGCTGAGGCAGTAAGTTTGCCGGGCAAACATCAGTGCATTCGCCACAGCGAATACAGGCCTGTGCCGGAGGCGACTGGGTATCTTCAGCTATTTGTGTGAGTATGCAATTACAGGCCTTGGTAACCGGCAAGTTGTCACTGGGTAAGGAGAAACCCATCATCGGGCCGCCCATCACCAGGCCTGCAATATTGTCAGTATAACCACCGGACTGTTCGATGAGTTCGCTCATCGGCGTGCCAATCAGCACTTCAAAATTGCCGGGCTGGTTAATCGCATCACCAGTAACCGTGACGATGCGTGAGATTAGCGGCTCATCGAGAAAAACCGCGCGGTAGACGCTATAGGCGGTGGCCACATTCTGGCAAAGAATGCCTATGTCAGCCGGGCGGCCATTGGCGGGTACTTCTTTGCCGGTTATGACTTTGATTAACTGCTTTTCACCGCCGGTGGGGTAACGCGTGGGTATGCTGATGACCTGAATATTGTCAATCGCCTGTTTTTGTAATGCTTGTTGCAGGCTGAGAATGGCTTCCGGTTTGTTATCTTCGATCGCGATGATAGTCTGGTCAGCGGTCAACAGTTGCTGCAGCACCTGTACACCCAGCACAATATCTTTTGCGCGTTCACGCATTAGCATATCATCGCAGGTTATATAGGGTTCACATTCTGCGCCGTTGATTATCAGCATCTGTATTTTTTCTGGCTCACAGCTTTGCAACTTGGCAGCAGTTGGAAAGGTGGCGCCGCCGAGACCGACAATGCCGGCATCGCGAATAATGTTAAGTAATTGTTTGTTGCTTCTTTCGCGGTAACTTTCTGCCAGTGGCGAAGGTTCACACCATTGTTCTTTGCCATCGGTTTGAATAGTGATGCAAAGCGCAGCCAGCCCTGATGGGTGCGCCACGGGCTGCTCGTCAATCGCGCTGATATGTCCGGAACTGGGGGCGTGTATGCTGGCACTGATGCCGTCCGATGCCCTGGCGATGCACTGACCCTTTAAGACTTGCTCTCCGACACTGACTAATATCTCGGGCGCAAGACCGATGTGCTGCTGCACGGGTATGACCAGTTTTTCAGGCAACCGGGCCTGCTTGATGGCATGCATGGTAGACACGTGTTTATGACCATCGAGTTTTAAGCCGCCTTTGAATTTTGAAAGTTGCAACATACTGCTTAAGCCTTCGGTGCCGTGTTATTATTTTTTGGGATTGACCATTTCCAGTTAGTGGTTTCAGCTTTTACCGGCACCATGTCGATACAGTCGACAGGGCAAGGTGGCAGGCATAAATCACAGCCAGTGCATTCCGCTGCGATAACCGTGTGCATCTGTTTAGCGGCACCGAAAATAGCATCGACCGGACAGGCTTGAATACATAATGTGCAGCCTATGCAGTTTTCTTCATCAATCAAAGCGACAGTCGGCCCGCTAGGTTCACCGTGCTCCGGGTTTAGCTCCAAAGGTTCGACGCCTAATAAATCAGCCAGCTGCAGTATCGTGGTTTCACCGCCGGGAGGGCACTGGTTAATTGGCGCCTCTCCTTTGGCAATTGCCATAGCATAGGGGCGGCAGCCAGGGTAGGTGCATTGGCCACATTGCGTTTGTGGCAAGATAGCATCAATCTGATCAACAATCGGGTCTCCTTCGACTTTAAATCGAATCGCGGAGTAGCCGAGGATAAGGCCAAAAATAGCCGCCAGTACGCTTAAGATAATGAGTGCAGTAATCATGGTTATAACTTAATCAGACCGGAAAAGCCCATAAAGGCCAGTGACATAATACCGGCTGTGATTAAAGCAATGGCATTGCCTTTGAAAATAACCGGCACATCCGCGACTTCAAGTCGTTCGCGCATGGCGGCAAATAATATCAGTACTAATGAGAAGCCAACGGATGCGCCGAAACCATAAAAAGCCGATTGCAGAAAACCGTGTTGTTCCTGCACGTTCAGCAGTGCCACGCCGAGTACGGCACAGTTAGTTGTGATCAGGGGCAGGAAAATGCCTAGCAGATTGTATAAAACCGGGCTGGTTTTATGTACCACCATTTCAGTAAATTGCACGACCACAGCAATCACCAGGATAAACATAATGGTACGCAGGTATTCCAGACCAAAAGGGGCTAATAAATATTCATTCACCAGGTAACTGCAAACAGATGATAAGGTCAGTACAAAGGCGGTCGCCATACCCATGCCAATCGCGGTTTCTAGCTTGCGCGAAACGCCCATAAAAGGGCAGAGTCCGAGAAATTTGACCAATACGAAGTTGTTAACCAGTATGGTGCTTAGCAGAATGAGGGCAAATTCAGTCATATCATTGATTTCTATCATGTATATATGGAAGTGATTGTATCAGAATATGTATAGCGAAGATGTAATTGTGGATTAAGATCGAAAGACCTTTTTATCACAAGGAGATAAAATGGAAGCGTATCAGCAAATACTGGTGGCCGTGGATTTTAATAGCTCGATCGCTACGGTGATACAACGGGCTCAATTTATAGCCGGATTTGGCGCTGCAAAACTCTCGCTGGTGCATGTTGTCGAGCCGGCACCTGTCGATTTTCTGGATCAGACGATGCTGGTTAATATGAACCTGGATGAAGTGCTTTTAAAAACGGCCCGCCAGCAAATGCAGACGCTGGCAGAGAAATACGGTGTTGACAGTGCGGACTGTTATATTGAAGTGGGCTCAGTAAAAGCAGAAATTTTTAAACAGATTGAAAGTCTTGCTGCCGATTTGCTGGTGGTGGGCAGCCATGGTCGCCATGGCTTTGCTTTGTTATTGGGTTCGACCGCAAACGCTGTTTTGCATGGCGCCAGTTGTGATGTGCTGGCTGTGCGGGTTAATGACTGAAGGTGTTTGCGGCCACATCCGTGTGCCGCGGTGACAGCTTTAGCCGTTTTATTTAACTTTCATGCCCGGCTGTGCACCGTCATCAGGGTTTAAGATCCATAAATCTTTTCCGCCGGGTCCTGCAGCCAGAACCATGCCTTCACTCATGCCAAAACGCATTTTTCTGGGTTTTAAGTTGGCCACCATGACGGTGAGTTTGCCTTCCAGGTCTTCCGGTGCGTAGGCGGACTTGATACCGGCGAAAACATTACGAGTCTCACCGCCGATATCCAGGGTTAGCTGTAATAACTTGTCTGCGCCTTTGACGTGTTCGGCTTTAACTATCTTTGCTATACGTAAATCGACTTTTGCAAAATCATCAAATTCAATTTCATCTGCAATCGGCTCATCCGCTAACGGTCCGCTGGCAGCTGCGGCTTGTGTTGCCATGTTTTGTTTTGATGCCTCGATGATGGCATCGATTTTATCTTTTTCGATACGCGTCATTAACGGTTTGAATTTGTTGATCTGGTGATCAAGTAATGGTGTTTGAATATCATGCCAGTTGATCGGGGCGCAATTTAAAAAGGCTTCTGAGCCTTGTGCTAAGGCCGGCATCACCGGTTTTAAATAAGCCACCAGCACGCGGAACATATTGATGCCCTGAGTGCAAACACCCTGAACCTGGTCAGCGGTGTCTTCGTTCTTTATTTTGAGCCACGGTGCTTCATCATCAATGTATTGGTTGGCTTTGTCAGCCAGTGCCATGATTTCACGAATCGCCTGGTTGTATTTGCGAGACTCGAACAGCTTCGCAATGTTATCGCTGGCAGCCGTCAGCTCTTTGAACAACGCCGGCGCGGGTAATTCTGCACTTAACTGGCCATTGAAATTTTTCTTGATGAAACCGGCACAACGACTGGCGATGTTAACCACCTTGCCAACGATGTCGGAGTTAACGCGTTGCATGAAATCTTCAAGGTTTAAATCAATGTCATCGACGCCGTTTGATAATTTTGCGGCAAAATAATAACGCAGGTATTCCGGCTGTAACTGTTCCAGGTATGTTCGCGCCATAATAAAGGTGCCGCGAGACTTTGACATTTTCTGACCATCAACCGTGAGAAAACCGTGTACAAAAATATTATTCGGTGTGCGGTAACCGGCGCCAGCCAAAACGGCAGGCCAGAATAAGGCATGGAAGCGCACGATGTCTTTGCCGATAAAATGATAAAGCTCGGTATTGTTGCCGGGTTTCCAGAAGTCATCAAATTGAATGTCGTTACGGTCACAGAGGTTTTTAAAGCTGGCCATGTAACCGATTGGCGCATCTAACCAGACATAGAAATATTTGCCCGGTGCATCGGGTATTTCAAATCCCCAGTAGGGTGCATCACGTGAAATATCCCATTCACGTAATTCATCCTGCATCCATTCTTTCACTTTGTTGGTGGTTTCTTCCTGCAAATGGCCTTCACTGAGCCAGTCGTTAAGCATCTCGGTGAAGTCAGCCAGTTTGAAGAAATAATGATCAGAGGCTTTTTCAATCGGTGTGGCGCCAGAGATAACAGACACAGCATTTTTTAATTCAGTTGCATCGTAAGTGGTGCCACAGGCTTCACAGTTGTCACCGTACTGGTCATCGGTGCCGCATTTTGGGCAGGTTCCTTTAACAAAACGGTCCGGCAGAAACATGTTCTCTTTCGGATCATAGGCCTGATGGATTGAGCGTTTGTGAATATGCCCGGCATCACGCAATGTGGTGTAGATTGCGCTGGACAGCGTTTTGTTCTCTTCAGAGTGGGTGCTGTAGTAATTATCAAAATCAATTAAAAACTCACTAAAATCGGCCTGATGTTCTTCACTGATTCGGGCAATCAGTTGTTCTGGCTCAATGCCCTCCTGTTTGGCTCGCAGCATAATAGGCGTGCCGTGAGCGTCATCCGCACAGACGTAATAGCATTCATGACCTTGCATTTTTTGAAATCGTACCCAGATATCGGTCTGGATATATTCCACCAGATGGCCAAGGTGAATCGGGCCATTGGCATAAGGCAATGCGCTGGTGACTAATAGTCGACGTGTCTGTGTACTGGACATAGAAAGGCTAAGCTCTGTGCGGTTGAAAGCCGCTTAAGGTAGCATTTTCAGGGCTTTGCGGCTAGTCCGGCAGGCGCAGAATGGTGTTTAATTTGACACTTACTATACAAAACGACTGCTATTCGTGCGTATTAGCGTTATTTAATATAACGTGTAGGGTTAATTAGTTGGGTGCGTGGTGTACAATACGCGCAAATTTCATTCCTGTTTCAAAATTGAGGAAGGTTCCATGAGTGCTACTCAGGCGGCGGTAGAAACTGCCATTAAAGATTATATCGATCCCTATCTGGAAAAAGATTTAGTTACAGCCATGGCGGTAAAAGATATTGCTGTAGATGGTGATAAAGCCCGTATCAAAATTGTGCTGGGTTATCCGGCTGCCGGGCATAAAGATAATGTGGCCGCTGATATTAAAAAGAGAGTGGAAGCCGTTGACGGTATTGCATCGGCTGATGTTGATGTCAGCTTTGAAGTGGTCAGCCACTCTGTACAGGGTAGCTTAAAGCCTCTGCAGGGCATTAAAAACATCATCGCGGTGGCCTCTGGCAAGGGTGGTGTTGGTAAATCAACGACGTCTGTTAACCTGGCGCTGGCATTGCAGGCCGAAGGCGCGACAGTTGGTATTTTGGATGCCGACATCTACGGTCCCTCACAGCCACGTATGCTGGGAATTGCCGGTGGCAAGCCAGAATCAGCAGACGGTAAAACACTGGAGCCATTAGTTGGTCACGGTATTCAGGCCATGTCGATCGGTTTTATGATCGATGATGAAACCCCGATGATCTGGCGCGGGCCGATGGTGACTCAGGCATTAGAGCAACTGTTAACGGATACGCAGTGGAAAGACCTTGATTATTTAATCATCGATTTGCCACCGGGTACCGGTGACATCCAGTTAACGCTGGCGCAAAAAGTGCCTTTGACCGGTGCGGTAATCGTGACGACTCCGCAGGACATTGCATTATTAGACGCCCGTAAAGGCCTGAAAATGTTTGAAAAGGTGGAAGTACCTGTTTTGGGTATTGTTGAGAACATGAGTATTCATATCTGTTCTGAATGTGGACATGCCGAGCATATCTTTGGTGCCGGCGGTGGTGCAAAAATGTCTGAAGACTATGATGTTGATTTCCTGGGTTCATTGCCGCTGGATATTAATATTCGTAAAAATGTTGATGACGGTAAACCCGATGTGGCGATTGATCCTGATTCAAAGGTGAGCATGATCTATCGTGAAATTGCTCGTCGTACCGCAGCAAAGATTGCACTGCAAAGTAAAGACTTTACCGCCAAGTTCCCGAATATTGTGATTCAGAATACTTAAATGTTCTGGCAATATTCAGGAAAATAAAAAAGGGGCTTTAGGCCCCTTTTTTATGCTTGCCATGACGGATCAATCGACTGTGCTTTAGTCATAGCCTGGTTAAGGTTATCGACTCCGTCCAGCTGCATGTCACACCGAAGTAAGTCTCTGTTGAACTGGACGAACCGGAGGCATGGTTGTTATCTGAAAAAGTTAAATTCATCGTATACTGATAATTATAACCCGTGATTGATTCGACGAAATCAACGTGTAGAACACCATTAGAATAGCTGGCATCCGGGTCTAATATACCATCGACATAAATAGCACCCGCTACTTCAGAAATAACGATGGTGTCTGTAAAAGAGATACCTACCTCTGAAGGGTAGCAGGGGCTGGAGGTTATAGTAGTGGTTAAGGTCCAGTGACCGTTGATGTCGGCGTTAAAACCACTGGCGTTGTTGCCATTGTCATCGTCATCGTGAAAGCAGCCCCAAAGAGAAGTGCTTAAGATAAATATGAGCAGGATTTTTTGAATGTTCATAATAAGACTCCTTTCTATTTAATAAGTAATATCTATCACAAATTAACAGCAGAGCTATTGAAGCATCTATTGATAATGATACGCTTGCTGGCAGAAAAAAACATTAATTTATCTGCGGGTAATGGTTTTTTTATAATGAAAAAATTGTCTGTTTTTAAAATCGGGCAGGAGTAAATCTCAGGCCATAAAAAAAGCAGCTGACGCTGCTTTTTTTATGGCTGTTGTCTGTTTAAAGTTAAATTCGGCTGTAGTTATATAAGTACTCAGAGGCGCAGCTGATATCATTGCTGGAATAACTTATCGTTACCGTTCCCGAGGCATTATTGTTATCGGTGAAAGTAATTAAACCGGATGTGGTTATTACCGAGCCGAAAAAATCGATTTCGAAATAAATATCAATTTCGCCATTTAGATAGAAAAAAGAGGGCTCGGTTGCACCATCAACATACACCAGCCCGCCGGCTTCATAAAAAACAACTGAATAGCTTGCAGAAATGCCAAGTTGATTGGGACAGGTATTGGATGTGAGGGTTTGAGTAACAGACCACTGGCCGTTAATATCGGCATTGGAGGCGCTGGTGAATTCTTCTACAGGCTCACAGCTCCATAAAAGCATTATCATCAAGGTGAGAAATATACTTTTCTTGAGTCTCATTTTGTAAATCCTTTTTCATGGATGAATGATCCTAAAAGCCCGGCTATTAATCTGCCCTGAATAAAGCATATCAAGTTTGTAAAAATTAAGCATTCAGTTTTCGAATCACTGTTGACTCTTTGTGAGTGAGTTAATGTTTTTAATACAAAAAGCGCAGCTTTTCCTGATAGTGACCTTTTGTTTAAAAAGCTATGGCTAACTGCACTGTGAAGGCTGAGCTTATGTTGTCCTGACTATGAGCGCAGTTGAATATAACTCTTTCGGCAGTGGTGGCTGTGTTTAAAAGATTATGATAATAGCTCAACAATGAGCGGGCTAGCATCAGCTCAATTTATTGCAGGTATTTGATAACCGTCGCTTAATGTTTTTAGAAAAGAGACGATGGCATCGATTTCACTGTCTGTCAGTTTTAAATCGCCGAGTTCATGCTTGTTAACGTTTTTTTCAATTTCAGCCTGGCCCCATTTCGCATCTGTATCCCGGGTATTGTAAAAGCTGACCGCTTCTTCCAGCGTGTTAAAAATGCCGTTATGCATATACGGGGCAGTCAGCGCAATGTTCCTTAAAGTGGGTACTTTAAACTTTCCATTTTCACCTTCTATCACCTGGCCCATGCCCTGATCTTTATAGCCAGAAGAAAGAGGGTTGTATTGTGTTGGATTATTGAAAAAGGGGTTTTTTCTATTGGCAGGAAGCCCGAGGTTGTCGTAGCTGTAATCGGTAAACAACGGTGGAAAGCCAGAAGCTTTATCGATTTTGCTTGGATGGCAGGCCGCGCAGTTGCCTTTGTCCTCAGCTTCAAACAGTTGCAGGCCTAGCTGTTCTTTTTTTGTTAACTGAGTTTTACCGGCAAGATAAGCATCATACTTGGAGTTAAAGGGGGATAACTCTTTACTGCGCTGATAGGAGGCAATCGCGTTAGTAATGTTTTGTATTGCTAGCCTTGTATTGTCTAAAGAGTCGGGGCCATAAACTTTTTTAAACTCAGGCTCATAACCCGCGGCTTTAATTTTTTTAACCAGACTGGCTTCGTCTTTAACGCCCATTTCAAGCGGGTTGAGAATAGGCTGGATAGCCTGGTCCTGAAGTGTTTTCTCTCTGCCATCGAGAAAGAACCCGCCGATGTATAGCGTTTCACCATCTTCAGTGATTTTATGCAAGTCAGGCGTGAAACCAATATAGCTGATTGTGGGTACATTACGGTTACCAAAAAGTCCCTTAACGGCACCTTCTGCTGTTGCCTGTTCACGCTTGGGATGACTGAAGCCATGTGCCGGGCTGTGGCATGAGGCGCAGGACTGCCCTGCTGGTGAGGATAATCGAGCATCAAAAAACAGGCTCTTACCCAACGTTTCGCTGGCGTTTAAGGCAACAGATTGCGGCTTTAAAGGTGATTGATTAGGGCTGCAGGCCGCGATAATGAATGAGCCCGCTGCCAATACGGCTATGCTGATGAACTTGGTAAAAACAGTTTTGTTCATTAGATATTGGGTCGAAAGACAAAGATGTTAATAGTCATGCTTCTCATTTGTGAATGAGTTTAAGCTGATTTTGTTTGCAATACAAATGATTCTCATTTGGTTTCGTATGCATAGAATATTTATCAACAAGCTCATGCTAGAATGCCTTTGCTCGGGGCATTAGCCGCCAGCTTCGATGTTCTAATTTAAAGTAAAGCAGAGAAAAAAAGATATGAGACTTAGCGATAAAAGTATTATTGAGGCCCTTAATGATGGCTCGATTTCAATTGAGCCGCGGCCTGCTGATGAAGCGATCAGTGGTGTCAGTGCTGATTTGCGTTTAGGCAATCGGTTTCGGGTTTTTAGTTCTCATACCACACCCTATATAGACCTCAGCGGTTCACGCGAGGAAATGAACAGCGCCATTGACAAAGTCATGAGTGACGAGGTGGTAATAGAGGGCGAGGATGCTTTTTTTCTGCACCCCGGTGAGTTAGCTCTGGGCATTACGCATGAATCTGTGACCTTGCCGGATGATATTGTTGGCTGGTTAGATGGCCGTTCAAGCCTGGCTCGATTAGGCCTGCTGGTACACGTTACCGCGCACCGCATTGATCCCGGCTGGAGCGGTAATATCGTGCTGGAATTTTATAACGCCGGAAAATTACCGCTGGCATTGCGCGCGGGCATGGCCATCGGTGCTATAAGCTTTGAGAGCATGACGTCCAGTGCAGAGCGGCCATATCGCAAACGAGAAAATGCCAAATACAAAGATCAAAGTGGGCCGATGGCCAGTAAAATCAGCGAAGATAAGGATTAAAAAAAATACAATAACAAGCCGGCTTGAATACTCCGGCTTTTTATTGCTGTCGCGTTATTACAGTGCGTTTCTTGAAGCGAAGACAGAATGAACCTGTCGGCAGCTATCGATGCTGATGACTAAGAACAGCAGGCTTAGGGTGATAATTACGGTTATAACCAACTCCGTGCTGTAGCAACTGAAAGCACGGTGTTGTTTCGAGTTTATACAAAGGCTAAGACAGGAATACTTCAGCAGAAGTCAGCTGGTCTATTTACATGCAATTCTATAGGACAACCTAGTATTTATAGTGAAGTATTTATTCATATAAATATGCTTTG
>JAOUKT010000069.1 GCA_029882395.1 Gammaproteobacteria bacterium | reverse complement strand
ATATGGCGGAGAGGGAGGGATTCGAACCCTCGGAAGGTTTCCCTTCGCCGGTTTTCAAGACCGGTACATTCGGCCAGCTCTGTCACCTCTCCAGCTTCGAATTGTAGGCAGTGTTCACTGCGATCTGGCAAAGAATTTACCTTGGCAGATTTTCGAAGGCCGCAATAATACCTATAAACAAGCGCTTACGCCAGTGTTATTTGCAACCTTTTATAAATTGGTTTGTCTTATCAGGTATGTTAGAGTTATATTATTGTAAATCAACAACCTATGGACTACTAAAATGAATCAAATGAACATTTCTCGTACTTCAGTTCATACTTCTGATCTGGCTACAAATAAGGTGTTACGTAATACCTACGCACTGCTCTCTATGACGCTGATCTTTGCTGGTTTCATGGCTTTCGTCGGTATTATGAGTGGTATTGGCCACGGTATGGCTCTGGTGGCTGATATTGTCGCCATTGTTATGTTGTGGTTTGTTTTACCGCGTACGGCTAACTCTGGTGCCGGTATTCCGGTTATCTTTGCTATTACAGGCCTCTTGGGCTTCGGTCTGGGCCCTATTATCAACCACTACCTGGCGATGAACGGCAATATTGTTATGACGGCTTTAGGTGGTACGGGTGTTATTTTCCTCGGCCTGTCTGGCTATGTATTAACGACTAAGAAAGATTTCAGTTTCATGGGCGGCTTCCTGATGGTTGGAATGCTGGTTGTGCTGCTGGCAGCTGTTGCTAATATCTTCCTGCAGATGCCGGTTATGTTTCTGGTCATTAACGCTGCCATCGTACTGATCATGAGTGGTCTCATTTTATATGAGACGTCTAGCATCATTAACGGCGGTGAGACTAACTATATTATGGCCACGGCCAGCCTGTTCCTGTCAATTCTGAACCTGTTCCAGGCGTTATTACACCTGCTGGGTGCTTTTGGTAATGATGATTAATAAATCATCTGCTTAAATTGATGAAAAGCCCCGCTATTTATTCAACTGGCGGGGCTTTTTTTATGTACAGTGAGGTACGGGATGTGCGGTAGCTGTCGTTTTTGAGGTTATTATGGACTGGATACAAATCACTAGCGCGCTGTTTCTTGGCGCAATGATCGTTTTTCTTTTTCCACGTATTAAACAGGCTGTCGCTAACAGCCCTAAAGCTGAGAAAGGTGACTGGATGTCTTTCATTATTCCTATCGCCGCGGTGATAGGGTTTGTCATTCTGCTGATCATGATGGTGCAATAAATTTAGCAGTAAAGTTGGCCATTAGTGTTAATTTAAGTACAATATTAGCAATTCATTAAACGCTATCATTAAAGCCCTGTTATTTGACGGGGCTTTTTCACTTTTGAAGGTGAATAACCATGCAAGAAGAACACTTATTCGCACCTTTTATCCGTATTCTGGGTAAAGGTAAAAACGGCTCTCGCTCTTTAACCGAAGCAGAGGCTTTTGAGTCAATGAGCATGATTGTTAAAGGTGAGGTTGAGCCGGAACAGCTGGGGGCATTTTTAATGCTGCTGCGTGTTAAAGAAGAAACCGCTGAAGAAGTGGCTGGTTTTGTACGGGCTATCCGCGCCAACCTGAATTTACCCGCCGGCGTTCATGTTGATCTGGACTGGTCATCTTATGCCGGTAAACGCCGTCATTCACCCTGGTATATTCTCAGTGCTCTGTTGCTGGCTGAAAACGGTTATAAAGTCTGTATGCACGGTGCAGAAGGCCATACTCCCGGTCGTATGTACACCAGCGAGGCACTAGCGGCTCTGGGTATCAATATGAGCCATTCATTAAAAGAAGCCGAAGCAGCGCTTAACGAAAGCAACTTTGCTTATATGCCATTACAGGCCATGAGCGACATTTTAAAAGACATTTTAGAGCTGCGGCCTTTACTGGGTCTGCGTTCGCCACTGCACACTGTGGGCCGCATGATCAACCCTTTCAGCAGTGACTATTCTATTCAGGCGATTTTCCACCCCGGTTATCAGACGGTGCATCAGCAGGCCTCACAAATTCTTGATCAAAAGCACATGGCTGTTTTCAAGGGTGAAGCCGGTGAAGTTGAACGCAATCCCGATACCAAATGCCTGGTATCTTATGTTCATAATAAAGTAATGTCAGAAGAAGAGTTGCCGGCCATGTTCGAACGTCGTCACGTTAAAGAAAAAGAACTGGATGCCGATAATTTAATCAGCGTCTGGAACGGTTCGGCAGAAAATGAATACGCCGAAGCAGCTGTTATTGGTACCACGGCAATTGCTTTACGCTTAATGGGCAAGGTGGATTCACCAGACGCGGGGCTTAAGCTGGCAGAAGAGATGTGGAACAAACGCAATAGTCAGCGTTTTGATACCGCCGCCTGAGCGATTGCCCGCCGCTATATTAGCGGCAGTCAGCACGAGCTGACTCTTTACCACCAGGCCTCGACCTGAGCCCCAATCACCCAGCCTGATGTAACATCAGCATAGGGCGCATTGCCCGGCTCATGGCCTACCAGGCCGATAAAGTCATCACTCCAGTCAGCCTGAGTCACAAAAAAACGCAATACAGGGCGGCTTTTAAAACCACGGTCAGCCGCGATTTGTAATGCGGCGGTAAACTTATTGAGTCTGCCTGAGCGGTTATTCACTTCATCATCAACATAATCGACGCCCGCTTCCAGTGCCACGCTGGTATGTTTAGAAAGGTAAAAAACCGGCCTGATACCAGTGCTCGACCATTTAATGAGTGAGTTACCGGCGCTGCCTCTATCATCTTCGCGATACAACAACGACCACTGCAGTGAATAATGCGGCAAGATTTCATAGCTCAGTACATTACTGATCTCGATCACTTTTGCCTCATCCAGAACCCAGCCCTGGTCCTCACGGATAGCCCAGGGGCTGGTACCAGACTGGGTGATGGCCGCGCCAGTCATATACAGCAAGGCCGTGGTGTTTGTTGCATTGCTGGATTTATGATCATACCAGCCACCGGCACTGTAACCCGACTTTACATCATAATTTAATGTCGCTTCGGCATTACGCTGCGCCTGCTGAAGCCAGAGAGTGATGCTGGCGTTTTCCGCAACGGCTAACTGCCATCTGGCATCGACGACTGTGCTGTTAATAAGATATTGCACATCCACAAGCGTGAAATCATCCTCGTTGCGAAACAATGCCAGGTCGAGCCTGCCTGAGGCTAACGGCATATGCTCAAAGCCAAACCCGGCATGTGAGTTCTGCCCCGGGTTCAACCAGAAATGATTCATAATATGGATTGATTTTCGCTGGTAATAACGACGCCCGAACCAGATATCAACGTCATTGTTAAACAGTTTATTAAAACTGATATAAGCCTGAGAAAGATGGCCGACCTCAAAATCGTTGCTTTCACCTTGCCGCTTAAACCCATCGAGCATGATAACGCTCATAATATTGGCATTGCTATTATCCGGTTGTTTCAGCTCATGCCTATAATCAAACTGGAGTTCCATATTTGTTTCAGGCTCATTGCCAAGCCGGTATTTTGAACGTGCTCCTGGCAACTGGAACAATGGCTGATTTTCTGCCGCTTCACTCAAGCCCAGACTGCTACGAAAGTAACCATGAAATTGCAGACTGTGCTGCCCGGTGACGATATCAACTGCCAGTGCCTGGCAAGAAAGCAATATAAGGGTTAAAAACGTAATTAACTTAGCCATATACATTCTTCCTTAACGCAATATAAACTGAATTAAATTATTTTGCTTGCCGATCAATAAACAGTGGAAATAGCATTGACATTCTTTTTAGTAACAAGCACTGACGGGACCGTAATATAACGTTTTACCTTATTGCCTTTTAACAAGTTTAACGCGGCTTCTACGCCAACTTTTCCACACGTTGGGTAAGTAAAACTGGCAAGCTGCTCACCCTTTAAAATAGCCTCACGTGCTTCGGGCAAAAAATCGATACCGACAATATTTTTAGTTGCCGGATTAATGCCCGCCTGTTTCAAGGCATAACGGGCACCGGATGCCATGGCATCATTATGTGCATAAATGGCATCGAACGTATGATTTTGATTTAGCTGGTTTTCAACAACCATAACGGCTTCACTACGAGAGTAATTGGCCACTTTTGTGATGACCTTAATACCTGCAAAATTTCTCAGCCCAGCAAGAAAACCTTTTTTTCGGTCAATTGCTGTCGTTGTTGTGGCTATACCGGAGAGCATCAGGATAGTGCCCTTTCCGTGCAGACGATTAGCTAAAAAAGTGGCGGCCTCATAAGCAATTTTAAAATCATCGGGACCAATATACACATCATAGTCTTCGCTATTTAGTTTGCGTGTTAACAAAACTATTTTAATGCCTTTCTTTCTCAGCCCGGCAACAACAGGCGTCAGGGCTTGCGGGGTTTTAGGCCCGAGGAATAACAGCTGCACCCCCTGACTGACCATATTTTCAATATCGAGAATATTGCGTGCCACACTGCCCGCTGCATCGGCCATTAAAAACCTGACATTCTGATGCTTTTTTAAGGCCTGTTGAATTTCCTTCATCTGAGCAGCACGCCAGTCGTTTGACATATTATCTTCAGGAAACCCGATCACAAACTGCGCTTCAGAAGCCAGCGCCAGATGTGACAGACCGGTCAGACAGAGTGACATAAACAAGCGTTTTATTTTCTTTATATGGGTGTGACGGCGCATCGATTTTCCTTAAATATTGATTCCATACAAAAACATAAATATCAGAATATTATAATAAATGGGCATTGAGCCGGTTCATTCATGATAATTGACGTCATACTATCAATAGCAGAAATCACCAGAGATGCTATTATTAATTGATTGCATAAGCTGCTTTCGATGAAATGGAATTATGAACAGAAAGAATCCCGCTCTATTGATGTTATTACTGCTTATTTTGCCATTCACCGCTTGCGATCGAAACGATGAGCCGCCGTTACGCATTGCTCATATCAGCTGGCCCGGGTATGAAGCCCTTTCGCTGGCACATAGCAAAGACTTATATAAAAATATTAAAGTCAGAATTTTCAGACCCCCAAATATCCCGGCAGCGATGCTTGCCTTCGAAAACAATATCGTTGATGTGCTTGCGGTCGCATTAAATGATGCCCTTTTGATTCAAAGCCGGCAAAAAGAAGCCTTGCTTATTTTTGCCGTGCTGGATATCTCTGATGGCGGTGATGTCATCATTGCCAGCAAAGACATTAAAACCATGAAAGACCTGAAGGGAAAACGCGTGGCAATGGAGCCTACCGGCCTGGGAGCCTATTTCATTTCAAAGGCAGTCGACTCTTCTGCTGATGTTTCACTAAATCAGCTGCATATTGTGCCTGCTGCTGTTGATCAGCACGAGGATTTGTTTCTTACTAAAAAAGTCGATGCCGTTGTCAGCTATGGCCCTGTCACATCCAGTATGATAAAAAATGGCGGGCACATTATTTTTGACAGCCGGCAGACTCCTAACGAAATTGTTGACGTACTGATAACTAAAAAGTCATTTGCCTCACAAAACCCAACGGCGCTTACCGAGCTATTAAACGGTTACTTTTCAGCCCTCGAAGTAATTAAAAACAGGCCGACTGACAGCATTGCAGAAATGGCAGACTATGAAGGCCTTATGGCTGATGAGTATAACAAGCTGTTAGATGGAATTCGTATTCCAGATAAAAACGAGAACCGTCAGTTACTCGGCCAGGGTGATAATAGTCTTCTTAAAACAATCGGTGAAATACACCACTTTTCAGTTAGCCATAAAATATTCAGCCATTATGACAAAGAAAAACTACAGATCAGCAATAAATTCATAGCAAGCGAAAACTAGCTCTTCAATGACTATACGCAACAAACTTGTCTTATATACGATCGGCACTATTGTCATTACACTTCTGCTGACAGGCTTTGCTATTGACCTCATTTTAACAGATTTGTACAACAACAATGCACGCACAGAACTCGATTATTCATACACACAATTAAAGAACAGACTGGCTTCAATTCACAGCGATATACTTGATCAAAGCACACAGATTTCGGCAGACCAATCCGTGATAGCCGTGACAAACCTGGTTCAGCGCTATCAGGACACAATCAATTACCAGCCTTTAATCTTTGATAATGAGAAAAAGAAAATAGCAGTCTACCTTCAAAAACAAATCGCATTATCTGAATCAGACCGGGTTATGATGTATGCAAATGACGGCAGTTTGATAGCCTATGCCATACAGGATAAGCTATCCAGGACTGCCGGCATCGTATCCTATAAAAAAGGCATAGCTGTTTATATCAATAACCATAATCAATCAGATAACTGGATGGAAAGCGGCTTGCCGACGTCTATTGCCGCTTCAATCCCTGAACTCGGCAAGCTGACTTCATTTTTATCGCATAGCGGTGAAATTAAATATTTTTCAGCAAAGGATACGTTTACAGTCGAGAACAGCCGAGTCATAACACGCTATTCAGCTGATGGCAGTGTGCAGCTACTCGGTGTAATTCGCACATCTAAATCACTTGATGCACACTTTTTCAAGGGCATAACTGATAATGCCAATATTAAAATATCATTATTACTGCATAACGGAAGCCAGCTTAATGCAAGACAACAGCTTTTACCTGTAAAGAATTTACCCTCTTCATCTTTATTACATGGTGACACCTACCCCGCCACTAAAGCATTACTTGATAACAAAAAATACTACCTTCAGTCTTATGTCTGGCCCACTGCCCAGGGAAACAATTACCTTTTAATTAGTTTACCTAAATCAGGTCTTGTTTCCGCCCTTAATCAGACACGCGTTTATCTACTCATTATTTTTTCTATTATCGCCGTTTTCATTATTCTGAGCGGTGTCTACTGGCTCAACAGGCTTATCTCCAGACCGCTTAATGAGCTAGTCGAGCAAACAAAACTTAGTAACCGTGATGGCTATCCAGTCTTTACGGTCAAAAAAGGAGATGATGAGATAAGCCAGCTTGGCCTGGTTCTGAACAAAATGGTTAAGCTGATTGAAGCAAGGGAAAAGGATTTGATAGAGCGAACTCAACGCCTTAATGATGCCCAGCATCTGGCGAAAGTAGGAGACTGGGAACTGGATACTAAGACTGAATCGATGCAGTGGTCAAATGAAGCTTATAATATCTTTGGATACACTGCCGGAGGTTGCACGCCTACTCTTGACGCTATCATAGCTGTGATGCACCCTGATGACAAAAATAATGCTCTGCAAGCCTACCAAGTTTCGTTAGAAAACAGGCAGTCTTTTAATTTTACTCACCGCATCATAAACAAAGAAAAAGAGATCAAATATGTCAATGTTTATGGTGAGCATTTGTTTGATGATGCGGGTAATGCCGTTCGCTCAATCGGCACCATGCAGGATATTACTGAACAGGTAACGAAAGATGAACAACTACGCCGAACTCAAAAGATGGATGCGCTGGGCAAACTCACTGGCGGTGTTGCACATGATTTCAATAATATGCTTGGCATCATCATGGGTTTTACCGAATTACTTGAGAATTCTCTGCAAGAAAATGATTTGAAACGTAATCTTTATACTCATGAAATACTCCAGGCAACTGAGCGCGCCACAAAACTCACCGCAAAGCTGCTTAATTTTTCACGCAAAGAGACAGCAACCGCCAGTAAAGCCAATATCAATGAGCTCTTACTCGGCGAGAGACATATGCTTGAGAAAACGCTCACCGTCCGTATACAGTTAATATTAGATCTTGAAAATCATCTCTGGCATGTCTGGCTGGACAAAGATGAGCTGGAAGACGCAATAATTAACATGGCCATCAATTCAATGCATGCCATCATCAATGAAGGGGAGCTCAGGCTCTCTACCCAGAACATCAGCCTGAGCCAGATTGATGTGCAGAATCTTGAAATTCCGGCAGGCGATTACGTGCTGTTATCGATAGCTGATACGGGTAGTGGTATGGATAGAGACACCCTGCAGCATATATTCGAACCCTTTTTTACTACCAAGAAAGACAAAGGTACCGGACTGGGAATGAGCCAGGTCTATGGCTTTGTAAAGCGCTGTAAGGGTGCCATCCATATCAATTCTGAACCTCAACACGGTACACGAATATCGATCTATATGCCCCGCTACCATGAAAGAGAAAAAATATTAGCGACTGTAAATGAGTCCAACGCCCATAAAGACCTGAAAGGCAACGCAAGAATACTTGTAGTAGATGATGAACCGGGGCTGCGAATGCTGGCAAAAGAAATACTGACTTCTTATGGCTACAGCGTCAGTTTGGCTGAGTCTGCCAGCCAGGCATTAGCGCTACTTAAAGAACAGGAATATGAGCTGATGCTGAGCGATGTCATCATGCCGGGTATGAATGGCTATGAACTGGCAAAAAAGGTCAGCGAGTTATATCCAGCCATAAAGATTCAAATGGCCAGCGGATTTTCAGACAATACTGGCACCAGTACTGGAAATGAGGCGCTTTATACACAACGCCTGCAAAAGCCATTCACTGCCGATGCACTGCTTCAGCGAATAAAAACATTACTTAGTTAAAATATCCGTGTATTTAAATTCATTTCAGTACCATGCATTATTTATGTTTCTGCTTGTAACTCGGCTTCAGGTATTTAGACTAAAGCAGGCTGATTCCATTTATAACGTAGCAGAAACCTGCATACAAACGCATCATGACTTCTTGTCGAGGCTCGAGTTAGCATTCAATATCAATTCGCCGTGTAAAGTGATTAAATTCTGCTGGAAATTCATTAACAATAGCACTATAAAGAATACAAATTGCAATATTATTTTAGGCAACAGACCTGCCGCTGGAACTTTACATTATTTAAGTACAACACCCGCTTCGCATTGTTCAGTTGTACTTTACTAGGAAACGCATGAATATAAGTAATTTCTCACTGTCTAATAGTAAAACCTCTTTTTTCATATTTCTGTGGCTTATTATCAGCCCATCAGTCAACGCTAATTTATCAGATAACACTATAAGAATAGCTGTTTCAAAATCACCTTTATCAGCACCGTTTATCATCGCACAACATAATGGTTATTTTAATGAGGCCGGTCTTAATGTTGCCTTTGACTACTACAACGGTGGCCACCGAGCGATAAAAGCGCTGTTTTCAGGTGACGCTGAAATTGCCACATCATCTGAAGCGGTAGTGATGTTCAACAGCTTCAAACGTCAGGACTTCAGCCTTTTTTGTACCTTCGTTACATCTGACAACGATGTGAAAATACTCACCCACACAGACTCCGGCATATTAAACCTGCAGCAATTAAAAGGCAAAAAAGTAGGCACTATCCTTGGCTCATCAGCTCACTTTTTTCTCAGCCAGACCTTATTAATGAATGGTATCAATTCAAAAGACGTGCACATATCCTCTGTGAACCCAGAAAATTCGTACAAGATGCTCAATAAGCAAAATCTCGATGCTATTGTTACCTGGGAACCACATGCCTACCTTGGAAAAAAGGAACTTGGAAATAAAGCCCGGTTTATCGAACATGACCGGGTTTATATCGAAACCTTTAATGCTATTAGCATGCGTGATTATGCTGAAAACAATGCTGACAAACTTGCCTCAGTTACCAGAAGCCTGATAAAAGCGACCGATTTTATAAAGAAACACCCGCTAATTTCACAAAATATTATTGCCAAAAACCTGAATAAGGAAGCCCATATAATTACTGCGACATGGAAAGACTATTCATTTTCCATCAGTTTAGATCAATGGCTGTTAACAAGTCTCGAAGCCGAAGCACGCTGGGCAATAGAACAAAACTTTACCACTGCAAAAGATGTACCCGACTATACAGAATTTATCAATATAGCCCCTCTTAAAAAAGCATCACCGCAAAACGTATTTATTTTCCAATAAATCTCAACCATATCTGCCAATGAAATTAAAAACACAGCTAATACTTGGATCCGGTACTTCAGCAATCATACTCACAGTTCTCTGCATCTGGGTTTTATCTATTTACAATACTTATGAAGAAAGCAACTTAAATACCGACATGTCTCTTCATATCAGTGAATCTGTACTGCAACTTAATTCATTAACAAGTGACTACCTGCTTTATCGTCAGAAACGAGCACAGCGTCAATGGTTCCATACTCATAAAGAGCTTGATGAATTTCTTAGCATAAAACGCTCTGAAAATATCAGTTCTAGGATAGATCTGGAACCGTTTTCCAGCTCTAACAACAAGCTGATCAGGTTATTCACGCGTATTGTTGCCATAAACCAGAACACTGACACCTCATCTGAGGCACATGCTGCTCAAAAAAAGGCTTTGGCATCACAGTTATTAACAACAACTCACATAATGTCATCACATGCTAAACAGCTATCCAAGATCATTAATATTGAAAGAATCAGCATTAAGAAACAATTGTTATGGCTGTCAATTTCAATTTTTATTATCTTCTTTACAACAATGCTTGTTTTATGGTCAAGCATTGCATACACGATTGTTAAACCCATCAGGGTATTAAAAAATCACATCGATCATATCCATGCTGACAACCTGAACCAGAGATTACTGGGCGTCAGGAAAGATGAGATCGGTGAACTCGCACAGTCTTTTAATAATATGGCGGATCAACTGCAAAAAACCACCGTTGGAAAACAGAAGTTAATTAAGGAAATAGAAGAGCGCAATAAAACAGAAAAAGAGCTGTTTGAGCAAACAGACTTCAACAACACAGTGCTAGAAGCTGCAAATAATATTATTGTTATACTGGATACAAACGGACATATCGTAAAGTTTAACCGCGCCGCTCAGGAACTAAGCGGCTACACAAGTGAAGACTTAATTGGCAAAGCAATCTGGGATTATGTCATTCCAACAGAGCAAAGAGCCGGTGTGGAAAATGTCTTTAATCATCTTAAAAAAAATGAAATAGACATCGCAATGAATTATGAAAACCACTGGCTAACAAAAGATGGCGCCTACCGTTTGTTAGAATGGCATAACAATGTGCTTAGAAACCAGACTGGTGACATTACGCATATTGTGGCAATCGGTCATGACATTACTGAACGCAAGCAAGAAGAAAAAGAATTTCAGCGGCTTCAGAGAGAACTCAATCAGACAAGAAAAATGGAAGCTTTAGGCCAGCTAACCGGCGGTGTGGCACACGATTTTAACAATATATTGGCTATCATCCTGGGTTTTACAAGCCTGGCTAGCGACAGGTATGATAAAAATGCAGAACCTAAACTGCATGAATACCTTGAGCAGATTAAAAATGCGTCCATAAGAGCCACCTTTTTAGTCTCGCAAATGTTGTCGTTTAGCCGTACTGAGCAAACTCAAAGCAGTGCTATTCAGCTTGCTCCTCTGTTAGATGATAACCTTAAGATGCTGCGCTCAATCATCCCCAGCAGCATCCAGATCAAGCTCTTTAAGCAACATGATTTACCGAATGTGGTTATGGATGCCACCAACCTGCAGCAAGTTATTATGAACCTGGTGATCAACGCCCGTGATGCCATGAATGATGTTGGCAATATCACTATCTGTCTAGACTGGTGCCATGATATGAAAAGTGAATGTACCACGTGCCACCAGGCAATCACCGGGGACTGGATCGAGCTCTCGATTAAAGATGATGGCTGTGGCATGTCGAAACACATAGCAGAAAGAATATTCGAACCCTTCTTTACCACCAAAGCCATCGGTGAAGGAACGGGAATGGGCATGTCGGTATTACATGGCATTGTCAAAATGCATAACGGCCATATAATACTGGAATCCACTCCGGGTATTGGCACAAGCTTCCGGCTTTTTTTCCCACCCGTCATCGATGATAAAAATCAATCTAAATATCAAATAGGCCGCAGCAAACCTGAAAACAAACTGGGCTCAGGCCAACACATTCTCATTATTGATGACCAGGAATCTCTGGCTGAGTTCCAAAAAGAGCTGTTAGAATCTAAGGGCTACCAATGTAGCGTCCAATACAACAGCGAAGACGCCTTGCATATGTTTCTATCAAACCCGGCCCGCTATGACCTGATTATTACGGATCAGACTATGCCTCATATGACGGGTATAGAGCTGGTTAAAGAAATACGAAAAGTGAGTACTGAGCTGCCGGTCATTCTGACCACGGGCCACAGTGATAAAATACAATACGATGAAATTAAGGCACTCGATATTCTGTTAATGAATAAACCTGCCAGCACTGCACATATCTTAAACAGTGTTCACGATAAATTAAAACACAGAGTCTAAATTGCTGTCTTAGTTAATTATCAAGCTGACTACTGCTCGACCTGCCTGTGGCTATTACCGGCTTCGGGCAATAAAAAAGCCCCGTAAACGGGGCTTTTTGTATCGGCTTCAGCCGTTAATTAAACATCCTGAACATCGAAATTAACGACGGGATCAACATCCGCATCATAGTCAACACCATCCAGTCCAAAACCAAACAGCCTCAGGAACTCGTCTTTGTATTTCTGGAAGTCGGTCAGCGCGAACAGGTTATCATCGTTCACTTCTGGCAAAATCTTGATACACTTTGACTGCACATCATCACGCAACTCCCAGTCATCCATGCGATAGCGGCGCATCTCATCCAGATCAGGCTGTGAATTATACAGCTGCGTATGATAGAGACGACTTAACTGCTCGATGCAGCCTTCGTGAATGCCAAGCTCCTTCATGATTTTGAATGAGGTGGCGATATAAATAGGCATCACAGGTATAGCCGCTGATGCCTGCGTTACAACACTCTTGAGTACCGCAACATTTGCCTGACCATTGATATCCGCCAGTGACTCAGTAATAGCTGCTGCGGCACGGTCGACATCTTCCTTTGCTTTGCCCAGAGTGCCATGCCAGTAGATAGGCCATGTTATATCCGTGCCGATATATCCAAAGGCGACTGTTTTGACACCATCCGCCAGCACACCGCCATCACGTAATGCCTTGACCCATAGTTCCCAGTCTTCACCCCCCATGACGGTTACCGTATTTGCGATTTCTTCATCATTTGCCGGTTCAATTTCGACATCAACCAGGATGTCTTTATTGGTATCAACGGCTTTCGATCGATATACCTCGCCGATAGGCCTCAGGGCCGAACGCACCAATTCACCGCTATCCGGAAGTCTTCTCACCGGAGAGGCCAGTGAATAAACCAGCAAGTCAATCTCGCCCAGATCCTCTTTAATCGTCTCAACGACCTTCGCTTTCATTTCATGAGAAAAAGCATCACCATTGAAACTTTTCGAATACAACCCGGCCGCTTTCGCCGCTTTATCAAATGCAGCCGAATTATACCAGCCAGCAGAAGCGGTTTTTTTCTCTGTGGCGGCCTTCTCTAAAAACACGCCGATGGTTGCGGCATCTGAGCCGAAGGCTGCTGCAATACGTGCTGACAGGCCATAGCCTGTAGAAGAGCCTATAACCAGAACTTTTTTAGGGCCATTGGCAACCGGGCCAGCTTTTTTTATAACGTCAATTTGCTGGTTAACATTAGCTTCACAACCAGCGGGATGTGTTGTCGTGCAGATAAATCCGCGTACTTTAGGCTTTATTACCACGTCAGGTATCCATTATTTTTACAGAATGCATAATGATAGCGGATTTTTACCGATAGTCACAGCTAGAAATAGCCAAAAACACCCTACTAGCGCGTTAATAAGCTAATTCATAAGCTTGATCGTTTAATTATGAAAAACCTGTGATAATTAGCCTGAATCAGGCCATTTTATAAGGCCAGCTAAGCCGTTCTCTGCCTGAATTAGTGGTATTTTATAGTCCCTCTAAGAGCCTCAGCAAAGCGTATATGAGTTTTTTAATCTGTTGACTTCTGACTTCTGACTTCTGACTTCTGACTTCTGACTTCTGACTTCTGACTTCTGACTTAAGACTTAAGACTTAAGACTTAAGACTTCTGACTTAAGACTTCTAACTTAAGACTTATGACTTATGACCTATGACTTAATAATCGCAGCTAAAAAAACGACGCCTCTAACAACTC
>JAOUKT010000068.1 GCA_029882395.1 Gammaproteobacteria bacterium | reverse complement strand
ATAAGATAATAGGTATTAGTAAAGGCGCCAGCAAATAGGCACAAAGCCCGCCCAGTGATAAAAACCCGGAAAATATTATCAGGCTTCTGAGTATCGGCTTGTCTGCTATGTTGATCATTAATTACGAATTATCTTTTTCAGTTAACATATCATTGGCGTGGCGTAGTCTTCCTGCCAGTACGCGTGATATGTTTGCCATTAACTGAGCACCTTGTCTGGGTGAGCTATGTACCCATTCTTCCAGGTCTGTTCTTAAAAAAAAGATCAGTTCGCAATCAGATTTAGCAATAGCGTCTGCCGTTCTTGGTTCATCGACAACCAGGGAGACCTCACCAAAAAAATCACCTGCCTTGAGATTGGCCAGTATCTTGTCACCGGCCATGATATTGATCTCGCCTGATTTGATGATAACGGCACCGGCACCAATATCACCTGTGGTAAAGATGGTTTCATTGGTTTTATAAAATCGCGGGTGCATGTTTTTTACCAGTCGTCGAATATAAGACTGAGCAATGCCTTTAAAGAGGGGGGTCGAAGACCATAACCGACAGACAGCTGTGATTTTGTCATCTTTACGGCGAAAAATATTTTCCCAGAGCGGGTGTTTAGTATTGTTGTCCATAATGTCTATATCATTCAGTTTTTATAATTGTAGGTTATAACAGCCTGAATTGGTGCTTAACAGAGAAAAAATCTATAGCACCGAAACGCCTTCGTGGTTAAGCATATTAATTAACTCAATCAAAGGCAAACCTATCAGTGCTGACGGGTCATTGCCTTGCATTTTTTCAAACAAGGCGATACCCAGGCCCTCTGATTTAAAACTACCGGCGCAATTGTAAGGCTGCTCTTTGCGCAGATAATTTTCGATCATAGACGGCGTTAACGAGCGGAAAGTAACACTAAAGGGCACTAACTTGCTCTGAAACGTGTCGTTATTGCTGTTATAGAGACACAGCCCTGTCTGAAATACAACCGTTTGCCCGGATGCACTGCTAAGTTGCGCAACCGCTGTTTCATGGTTTCCGGGTTTATGTAAGATCATGCCATTCAATAGTGCACTCTGATCCGAGCCTATCACCAGACTGTCAGTATGTCTTTTTGCAATTTCGCGGGCTTTTTCAACAGAAAGTCGCAGCACCATGGCTTCAACGCTCTCATTTTTCAGTGGCGTCTCGTCGATATCCGGTGAATCGGTGATAAACTCAATATCTAGTTGTTGTAGTAGCTGCTTTCTAAAAGGGCTGGATGAGCCTAAAACTAATTGCATAAACACACTCAAATTGATAATTACATTCTGGAATTTATAGGAAAAACACTCTTTTAAACAAAACGCATCGATGAACTGAACCAAAAACCTTCGATTTTTCTTATAGTTAGCAGATATTACGCTAAATGACCTTATCTGGATAGACGGATTGATTTAATTAGGTGGAAGCTATTGAATATTAACGTTTTTCTTTGACAGAGGGGCGGAATAATTATATTATTGACTGCTTATGCAAAGCCGTTTACCAGAATATTGTGATTTGTATCAGTTAGCTGATAAAGCAGCGACTATGTCAGGGAATTGGCCGATTGCTAAAATGCCGCGTTTATTAACGATGCTGGCGGCAGATACAGGCGAAGCTAAAGCTGAGCTGGAGTTTGGTAAAAAAGGGCGTACGCGCTTTATCAAAGGTAGTGTCTCGGTTGACGTTGAGATGCAGTGCCAGCGCTGCTTAAACCCGACGACGGTGGGCTTAAAAGCAGAATTTTTAGTGGCGTTAGTTGAAAATGAGTCTCAAATTGAAAAACTCCCGGAGCAATTTGAGGCATTAATAACAGAAGGTCGTCATTTTTTGCCCGATGTTATTGAAGATGAATTAATACTGGCTGTACCGATTGTAGCAACACATGATTCGCAATGTTCGGACTATGTTAAAGCCTATGAAGTAGTGCCAGAAGAGTATCAGCAGGAGGCCGTTGGTAAAAAACCAAACCCGTTTGCTGTGTTAAAAGATTTGTTATGAAAGCGCGCTAGTCTTGTTTTCATACATTAACCTAAATTTTAGATTATTTAATCAGGAGTCATATAATGGCTGTTCAAAAGAGTCGAGTTACTCGTTCAAGACGTGGAATGCGTCGATCTCATGATTCATTAACTGGTAAAACAGTTTCAATTGAGCCAACTACCGGTGAAACTCACCTGCGTCATCACGTTAGCGCTGATGGTTTTTATCGCGGTAAACAGGTTATCGAAAAGAAAGCTGAAGCTAGCGAAGAGTAAACCACACGTTAAAAACGCGGGCTTATGCCCGCGTTTTTTTATGGAAAAAATTTATGTCGGATAAACCGATTATCGCAATTGACGCAATGGGCGGTGATTTTGGCCCTGATGTTGTCATCCCCGCCGCAGTCACTGTATTAGAAAATAACAAAAATTTAGATATCATTCTGGTAGGAGATCAAGAGCTACTTCAGGGGTATTTATCTAAGTTAAATTCATCTATTGTTCAACGGCTGTCTATTCATCATGCTTCGGAAAAAGTAGAAATGCACGATGCGCCTGCCATGGCGCTGCGTAAGAAAAAAGACTCATCCATGCGTGTTGCTATTAACTTAGTTCATGACAAAAAAGCAGATGCTATCGTCAGTGCCGGTAATACCGGTGCCTTGATGGCGACGGCTAAATTTGTTCTGAAGACTTTAAAAGGCATAGACCGACCGGCAATCGTTTCAACCCTGCCATCAGTCAATGGCCACACCTATATGCTCGATCTGGGTGCTAATGTTGACTGCACGGCTCAACACCTAATGCAGTTTGCAGTCATGGGCTCAGTACTGGCTGAGGCAATGGACAATAAACCAGCACCTAAAGTTGGTTTGTTAAATGTCGGCTCTGAGGCTCTGAAAGGTAACGCTCAGGTTAAGGAAGCCGACCAGGTGCTTTCAACGGTAGAAGAGATTAATTACATTGGCTACGTGGAAGGCGACGATATTTACCATTCGCCGGTAGATGTTGTTGTCTGTGATGGTTTTGTTGGCAATGTGTCTTTAAAGACGGCCGAAGGCGTTGCGAAGATGGTTAGCCAGTTTATGAAAGACGAGTTTAAACGTAACTGGTATAACAAAATAGCAGCGTTAATTGCCTTGCCGGTCTTAAAAGCACTGAAATCAAGGATTGATCCGCGTGTCTATAATGGTGCCAGTTTGCTTGGCTTACGTGGTATTGTTATAAAAAGTCATGGCGGGGCAGATATTTTTGCTTTTTCAAAGGCTATTGAAACGGCTGTGCACCAGGTAGAAGAAGACCTGACACAGCGAATTGACAGGCAATTAGAACATATCTTAGATAGGTAACGATTTTGACATACTCACGAATCACTGGCACGGGAAGTTATTTGCCAGAAAATATAGTAACAAATGCGGATATGGAAAAAATCGTAGAGACCACTGATCAGTGGATTCGCGAAAGAACCGGCATCGAACAGCGTCATATTGCAGCCGATGATGAATTTACGGTAGACCTTGCTGAAAAAGCAGCCCGTAATGCGATGGAAATGGCCGGCAAAACGGCTGACGATATCGATTTAATAATCGTAGCAACGACGACACCGGATAGGATATTTCCCAGCACAGCGTGTTTATTGCAACAACGCATAAACAACCATGGTTCAGCTGCTTTCGATGTGCAGGCCGTCTGTACCGGCTTTGTCTATGCATTAACTGTTGCCGACAAATTTATCAAATCAGGCAGTAATAAATGTGTATTGGTAGTCGGTGCTGAAACACTGTCACGCATTGTCGACTGGACAGACAGAGGTACCTGCGTTTTATTTGGTGATGGAGCCGGCGCAGTTATACTTGAAGCCAGTGAAGAAGCGGGCATCTTATCGACACATATCCATGCTGACGGACAATACGAAAGCCTGTTAACGGTACCGGCTGGTATTTCAAATGGCGTTGATAAACTCGCTGAACTTGATGCGCATATTCGCATGAAAGGAAATGAAGTCTTCAAGATGGCCGTTAATACATTAGGTCGAATTGTTGATGAAACATTAGCATTCAATAAAATGGAAAAAACCGATATTGACTGGCTGGTGCCGCATCAGGCGAATACGCGCATTATCAATGCGACGGCCAAGAAGCTAAAAATGTCGATGGATAATGTTGTTTTGACCGTTAACAAACACGGTAACACATCAGCGGCGTCGGTGCCTCTTGCGCTGGATACTGCTGTCCGTGATGGCCGTATTAAACGCGGTGAGATACTGCTGCTCGAAGCCTTTGGCGGCGGGTTTACCTGGGGCTCGGCTCTGGTTAAATTTTAAATCTACAAAGCCGGTAAGTATTCGCTCATGACACTTACCGGTTTGGTTCCCATCCTTAAATGCCGATCAGTCGATCGCAGTCTCAAATTCTATAAAGACAGCCTTCATTTTATTGAAATCAGAACACGCAAAAACACCTCTGAAACTGAATGGGCCTATATCAAATCCGACCAGACATACTTAATGCTGGAGCTCGATAGCGATGTCCAGTTGCAAACACATCAGTCAATAAGTTTGTATTTTTATAGCGATGATGTAAAAAGTTTTCACCAGTATATGAAAGCAAAACAATATTCTATTTCTGATCTTGAACAGAGTAAGTACGGTCTGCTGCAGTGCTACTTCTCAGATCCGGACGGTCATAAAATCATGATAGGCGAATTAATTAAATAAACAGCGTTGTGACAGCTAAGTGGTATTTTTAATAAATAAGACTTATTATCGGCATTAATAGATTGTTTATCGGGATTTGGGCGCTTAAGACTTTGTAAACTTAAAACTAATTTATACTCTCTATTGCCACTTCTGTTCCCGGAAGTGATCATGAGTTTATGAGCAAGGAGTCATCGATGATGACAAAGATGGAATTTTTACAGTTTAAGAAAGTCCTGTTATGAACGGGCATTATATAAACCCGGAAAATAAATTAGCGGATCTTCTTTCACGCTTTTATTTTCTCGCGCCTCTGGTTGTGCTCTCAAGCCTGCCACTTGTTGAGCTAATCGTTTCTGGCTCAGTTGTTTTATCATTAGCCAATATTTTAATTGCACTGGCTTCTTTCATGTGTCTGGTGACCTGGACAATGAGTCTGCATTCCAGGCTGTTAAGCTTAATGCCACTTGTGATCTCATCTATTGCCGCCACCTCACTGGCCCTGTTGATGATCTCAAACGCCCCTGATTTAGACATGCACGCAACAGCGGCCGTGATGATCATAACGATATGGTTAACCAGTGCACCCGGCATAAATATTTTGCTGCAGTCAATCGTAACCTTTTTGATGCTGTCATCACTCGTTATTAGCCTGATTAAAGCCCAGCTATCTGACCAGAATCTGATCACAATTTGCATTCTGTTAGTCAGCGCGGTAATGATGGGCGTTTTTTCAGGTGTACACCGGCGCATACACGCTGTGGATAATTTACCGGGTGACATGCTAACAGGTGACTTGTCAAATATTGTCTATGATGAAGAAGCTGAAAGATTGTTCGAGGATACACACGAGATAGATCTTGATCATGACTGGCCACAGGTACTGGAGAAACTCAGCAAGAGCCTTAATTCAATTCATGATGTGGATATTGTTTTCAGTAAAATGCTGCAGGTCATGCAGGATGCTATACCCTATACAGCAGCCGCGATTGGTTTACTTCATGGGCGAGAATTAAAGCTCAAACAGTCGCTTGGTGATGAGGATGTTTTAAAGCCGGAAACACTTAACTGGACTAATGAACTGATACGTTCATTAGCAGAAAGAAAACAGCCGATTATAAGCACCTTTGTCTGTGAGCAGAGTGATGATAAAAAAAATTATTACCATCGCCTGGTTTTGCCGGTATTGTCCAATGACAAATTCATCGGTGTCGTCACGCTAATAAGAGATACTCTGGAATTTGATACCTATTCTTCCAAGCTGTCATCGAGTATTTTATTTCACAGCATGGTTTCACTGCGTAATGCCAGGCTATATGAAGAATTTAAGAAATTAAAAAGCCAGGGCAAGCAGTCAGCATTAATTACCAGAGAACGGTTTATGCAGGCTTCAGCGAAAAATATAGGCAAACTAAACCAGCCGCGTAATGCTTCGTTAATGATTGTTGAAATTGACAACTTTGAAAAACTTGAAGAGCGTTACAATAAAGAGGTTAGTCTGTCTGTTTATCAGGCTATTGCTGAGCTGTTATTAAATTCAACACGGGATAACGATGTTCTGGGTCAATACGAGAACAACAGCTATATCATTTTATTAAACGATACTGACTTATTGGATGCGAAAAAACAGGCAGAAAGGATACGCGAATTAATATCCAAAACCCCTTGCAAATCAGCCGTAGGCAAAATTACAACAACAGCGAGTATCGGTCTTGCATCGGCTTCTGATGGCGGAGAGTCTATCGCATCACTCACGCAGCGCTCCGAGATGGCGCTTTATGTAGCAAAACAATCGGGAAAAAATTCAGTCAAGGTCAAATTATAATGGCGCATATATAATGCGTTTATGCGTATCATTTGTCTGATTGTATCGCTTAAGCTGTCTGGGCTTTTTCTATCATTTCCTGAGCATGGTCTAGTGTCTGCTGGGTAATATCTACACCCCCTAACATTCGTGCAATTTCATTTTGCTTTTGAGTGCCGTCAAGTGAGGTAATTGAGGTGTGCGTACTTGATTCGGTGGTGGTTTTGTTGACCTGCAGATGATGGTGCGCCTGAGCGGCGACCTGTGCCAGATGTGTAACACATAAAACCTGGCATTCATTACCAATGGCACGCAAATGCTGGCCGACAATTTCTGCGGTGGCACCGCCGACACCTGAATCGACTTCATCAAATATCAGAGTAGGGATGTGCCCCTGGTGGGCGGTAATCATCTGTATCGCCAGACTGATTCTGGCAAGTTCACCACCCGATGCAACTTTGGCCAGTAATTTTGCCGGCTGCCCCGGGTTTGCGCTAACCAGAAAATCGATGCTGTCAAAGCCATCTGCAGAACACTTAAGCGGTTCATGCTGGCTGATGCTGATATCAAAAACGCCGCCGCTCATATTTAATGTTTGCATCGCACGGCTTATCTTTTCGCTGAGTATTTTTGCCGAATTTTGGCGTTTTATACTCAGCTCTTTTGCAAATTTCAGGTAATTTTGCTTAAAGCTGTCTCTTTGTGTTGTCAAAGTAGCTAAAGATTCATCGGCATTAACCAGCTGGTCAAATTCATCACTGAGCTGATTGAAGGCTAAAAAAAGCTGGTCGGGATCAACATGGTGCTTTCTTGCCTGGTCATGAATTTTATTCAGGCGCTGATCAATTTCATCAAGCCTCTCCGGGTTGTTGTCCAGATTATCGAGGTACGATTTTGCAAGCCTGGCGGCTTCACTAATATGAGTTTGAGCGTCGGTTAACAGCTCAATAATACTCAGCAAGTCAGGGTGTTCAGCGTTGAGTGATTTGATGGCATTGATTTTCTGGCTGATCACACTGTAAAGGCTGTTTTCATTGTCATAGAGTGAGTCGCTTATATCAGCACTGATAGCGGTGTGTTTATCGATATTAGCCAGCTGATTGTGCTCATTCACAAGCGCGTCATATTCGTTTTCTTGCGGCTCAAGTTGCTGCAGTTCTTCAAGCTGGTATTTTAATAATGCAACCCGTTCATTGCGGTCACTGGCTTTTGATTGTAGCTCTGCTAATTTGTTCTCTGTATCAAACCAGGCTTTATAAGCGGACTGAACATTTGTGAGCAAATCATTATGCCCGGAAAAATCATCTAATAAGCGTCTTTGTATATCCCGGCGCATAAGAGACTGGTGCTCATGTTGACCGTGTATATCAATTAACATTTCGCCTGCCAGACGGATTTGCTGGAGCGTAGCTGTGCTGCCGTTGATGTAAGCTTTTGAGCGGCCATCTTTACTCACAAGCCGGCGTATTATGCACTCGTCATCATTATCAAGATCGTTTTCTGATAACCAGTTCTGCAGTTCACTCAAATTCGAAACATCAAAACTGGCACAAATTTCGGCTTTATCTGCGCCGTGTTTTACATTATTGCTATCGGCGCGGTCGCCAAGTATCAGGCCAATGGCATCCAGTAAAATAGATTTACCGGCACCAGTCTCACCGGTGAGGGTAGTCATGCCTGATTCCAGATCAAGGTCGAGTTCATCGATGATGGCAAAATTACGAATAAAAATATGAGTCAGCATAAGATTAAAGTTGTTCGCTCCAGCGAAGTTTCGCTCTTAGAATTTGGAAGTAGTCATAAACCTGAGGATGTATCAGGTGAACATCATTAGGTTTACGCTGGATTATTATTTTGTCACCTGGCTGCAGATCAAAGTTTGATTGTCCGTCCCAGGAGATCTGCGGTGTACTGCGGTTGCTTTCATTAATCACAACCTCAACCTTACAGTCGGCACCTATCACAATCGGGCGGTTGCTTAGTGTATGCGGGCAGATTGGTACCAGCATCATGGCCTCAAGCGAGGGATGGATTAACGGGCCACCACTGGATAATGCGTAAGCCGTTGAGCCGGTAGGTGTTGAAATAACCAGACCATCAGCCCGTTGTTCATTAACAAAGACGTCGTCAATGTAAGTGGAAAAATCGATCATTCGCGCGACATCGCGTATATGTACCACAACGTCATTAAATGCGGATGAAGATATTAACTCTTTACCTTCACGTTCAACGCGGGCTTGCAAAAGAAAACGGCGTTCATCTTTATAGTTACCGGCAAGTACCTGATCAATAATATCCAGCATATCGTGAGGTGAAACATCCACTAAAAAACCCAGCCTGCCCAGATTGATACCAAGAATGGGGGTTTTAAAGTCGGACAGTGAACGTGCAGCACTGAGCAGCGTGCCGTCACCGCCAATGACGATGACCAGCTGGCTCTTTATGCCCAGGGTTTCTCTGTTCACCAGCTGCGCATCGGTGTTGAGTATGCCAACACTCTCATCCAGTAGAACGGTATAGGCTTTATCGGTTAGATAACGGTACAGGCGCTGAAAATTATCGACTACTGTCTGCTCGTTATTTTTAACAATGAGCCCGATTGTTTTTATATTTTTATCCATTAGCGGAACATTATCATGGCATGGGCGCGGGGCCAAGCTATCGGTCTATACATTTTATAAGTTATCGTTCAGGGCCTGTAATTCGTAGAGCAGATCAAGCGCCTGCTTGGGCGTCAGGTTATCAGGCGTGATTTCATTAAAACGCTCGATAACTGGGTTAGGCGGCGCGACTGAAAACATGTCTAGCTGGCCATCGTTTTTATTATTTTCATTTTGGCTGATGCTTTGTCTTTCCAGTTCATGCAGCTTGTTGCGTGCTGCATCAATCACAGGCTTGGGTAATCCCGCCAGTTGTGCCACCTGTAAACCATAACTCTGATTGGCCGGGCCCTTTTTAACATGGTGCATAAAGACGATGCTGTCACCATGTTCAACAGCGTCCAGGTGTACATTCAGTACACTGCTGTGTTCTGTGGCCAGAGAAGTGAGCTCAAAATAATGCGTCGAGAAAAGCGTATAAGCTTTTATTTTGCGGGCCAGAAACTCAGCACATGACCAGGCCAGAGACAGACCATCGAAGGTGCTGGTGCCACGACCAATTTCATCCATCAAAACCAGGCTGTTTTTGCTGGCGTTATTCAGAATATTTGCTGCTTCTGTCATCTCGACCATGAATGTTGAGCGACCTCCTGCTAAATCATCCGAGGCACCTATACGCGTGAAAATACGATCAATAGGCCCGATTAACGCCGATTCAGCGGGGATATAAGAGCCAATATGCGCCATTAATACAATTATGGCGGTTTGCCGCATATAGGTTGATTTACCGCCCATATTGGGCCCGGTAATCATTAGCATGCGTTGGGTGCTGCTTAAATGAATGTCGTTGGCGACAAATACTGTATCGAGTACCCGTTCAATCACAGGATGACGTCCGGCTGTGATTTTTAACCCCGGCTTTTCTGTTAATTCTGCCAGGTTATAGTCCAGCGTATCAGCCCGTTCTGCAAAACAGCTTAAGGTATCGAGCTCGGCCAGCGATGCGGCACACCGTTGCAAAGGTTGTATTGACTCAAGCAGCTGCTCTAATAAAGCCTCGTAAAGCTGCTTTTCTTTGGCCATGGCCCGTTCGCGGGCACTCAGTACCTTGTCTTCGAACGACTTCAGTTCTGGCGTTATATAACGCTCGGCGGCTTTAAGTGTCTGTCGCCGGGTGTAATCATCGGGTATTTTGTGAGCATGAGCGTGGGTGATTTCAATGTAATAACCATGCACCCGGTTATAACTGACTTTTAGAGTAGTGATGCCGGTGCGTTCACGTTCCCTGGTTTCCAGATCAATCAGGAACTGATCCGCATTCTGACTGAGGTTGCGTAATTCATCCAGCTCGTTGTTATAACCAGCAGCAATCACACCACCATCACGTATCAGAACCGGCGGGTTTTCAATAATGGCAGCACTGAGTAACTGGCAGACATCAGGGTGCTCACCAATGTTGTCCGACAATAGCTTTAAATTATGACTGCTGTATTGTTGCAGCAGTGCTTGTAGTGCCGGCAATTGCTGCAACGAAAGCCCCAGCGTATACAAATCACGTGGCCGTGCTGTTTTAAGCGCAATACGGCTTAATATGCGTTCAATATCACCTATCGGTTTAAGTTGCTGCTGAATATCCTCAAAGTGCTGGTTATCGAGCAGTTCCCCAACAGCCTGATGGCGATGTTGAATCACCTTTTGGTCGCGTAACGGCCGTTTTATCCAGCGCCGTAAACAGCGACTACCCATCGTTGTCATTGTCCTGTCAAGAACAGAAGCCAGCGTGTTAGCTTTGTCGCCGGCCATATTGAGTTCAAGTTCGAGATTGCGCCGGCTGGCAGCGTCCATGATGATGGCATCTTCCGTGCTATCTGTCTGAATTCCTGTGATATGTGGCAAAGCGGCTTTTTGTGTTTCTTTGACGTACTGCAGCAAACAACCGCTGGCCATCACCGCAGCGGTTAAATCATTGCAACCGTAGCCTGCCAAATCACGGGTTTTAAATTGAGCGGTTAACTGTTGAACCGCCGTGTCCAGATCGAAATGCCAAGGAGACTGCCTTTTTATCGGGTAGTTGCTACTTAAAACAGAAATTAAGGGGTCGTTTTCGCTGATCAGAACCTCAGCCGGTTGCAGGCGTTCCAGCTCCGCCATTAAGCTGTTGAGCTCATTCACCTCAAGCACAGTGAAACGACCGGAACTCATCTCGAGAAATGAAACACCGATCTTGTCGTTAAAACTATGCAGTGACAATAACAGGTTCTCAGAGCGCTCATCCAGCAGGGCTTCATCAGTCAGTGTGCCAGGGGTGAGAATTCGGGCCACTTCACGTTTAACCGGGCCTTTAGAGGTGGCCGGATCACCCACTTGTTCGCATATAGCGACAGACAGACCTTTATTCACCAGACGGGCAAGGTAGTTGTCAGCGGCATGGTAGGGAATGCCACACATGGGAATCGGGTTACCGTTGGCTTTGCCACGAGCAGTTAAGGTGATATCAAGGTATTTAGATGCATTCACGGCATCGTCAAAAAATAACTCATAAAAATCGCCCATACGATAGAATAATAGACTATCCGGGTGTTGTGCTTTTATACCCAGATACTGTTGCATCATTGGCGTATGATTTTTATTTTCTGTAACTTCTTGATTCATATTTGTTTTTTTTTACCCGGTACACACCTGTGTTTGGCGGTTTTTTGTTCATAAGGAGGGAGACTGTTGCAATTAAATCAATAACTTAAAGGTCTGGCATAATCGAGTCGCTGATAAAAGTGTAACATTTAGTGTAGTTTTTACAGAGTATTGCCTTCAGGTTGAAACGTTACACTAACGGGAGAATCACAAAGGCTGAATAATTTATTTACCTATAAGCTAGCAAGCCCATGATATGTTGTGACCTGTCAATTGATTACATCATTCTTTTCTCTTTCAGTAAACCCTTGAGGCAGAACAGGGGAAATATGCCCCGAGAAAGCATATTCATTTATACGAATTGTTGCACAGCTGTCAGCGGGATTAGGATGGGAGTTGATTTGCCAAAGTGTATTGGTGGCTAATAGTCCGAATATGACTGATCCCAGGGCCGCCGCGATATTTCTTGCTAATACAGTAAAACCCACTTACACTAGTGCACGCCCGCGAGACTCAAGCCCTCAAGCCCTCAAGCTCTAGCTCTACAAGCTCCAGCCCTTAAGCCTACAAGCCCAAACTTTCAAGCTAAAACCCGGCCCTCAGAACCTAACCTTTTTATTAAAAAGTCGAATAGCCGATGCACTGCCTTAACTGTGCCTGCTCGGTCTACTCCTCGATTCAGTGTCATAAATAACTGACGTTTATGGAGTCAGTTATCGCTATATGAACGATTGATATTCACATGCCCAGTGTATCTACTGTGTGCGTGATCGCTTTATGTCTGGTTCAAATTATAACGCTATGGCCGAAATGCCATCCACTGAAGAAACGAGTGTGGCGACAAAATAAAACACTTAGGCCTGTGATGCCCCAGTCATCAGAAGGTACTAAAACAGATGAAAAAGTATTTGTTATTTACACCCGGCCCAGTAAACGTGGCAAGCAATGTACGAACGGCTGTTGCAAAAGAAGATATTTGTCATCGCGAGGCAGACTTTGATTATTTGTTACAGAGTATCGAACAAAAATTGCTGCAACTGTTTGAAATCAAGAATACCGCTGACTACCGTGCTGTTGTTATTACCGGTTCAGGTACAGCAGCCAATGAATCAATGCTCTCATCCGTAGTTGGCGAACAAAACATCCTGATTCTTACCAACGGAGAGTTTGGTGAAAGGCTCTATAACACCTCGAAAATACACAACAAAAATACCTTCCTGCTCGACTTTGGTTGGGGCAACAAGATAACCACCTCGGAAGTTGAAACCTACCTAAAAGAAAACAAGATTGACGTCATTGCCATGGTGCATCATGAAACCAGCTCAGGCATGCTTAATTCGTTATATGACATCGGCACTTTATCAAAGGCCAACGGATCAATATTTATCGTCGATGGTGTAAGCAGTGCGGGAGCCGAGGTCATTGATATGGAGCAGAATCATATTGCCTTCTTCTCCAGTTCCAGCTCCAAAGCAATTGCTTCCTATTCCGGCCTGTCGTTCGTGATTGGTAGGAAAGAGGAATTTGAAAAGCTAAAATCTTATCCTAAAAAATCAACCTACCTTAACCTGTACAAGTTCTACCATTTTATAAGCACCGTATCACAGACACCCAACACACCGGCTACTCACCTTTTTTTCGCCCTCGAACAAGCACTCATTAATATTTTAGACGAGGGAATCTCTAATCGATATGCCAGCATAAAATACAAGGCTAGCCTGTTAAGGCGGGGGATGCTGAAATGCGGGCTCACTTTTCTTATCAAAGAAAAAGAGATGTGTTCGATGCTCACCACCGTAAACATCCCTGCACACATTGATGTCACCCAATTTCGCAATCGATTACGAGAAAAGTCGATCATCATTTATGAAGGCAAGGGCAGCTTTCGTGGCAAGGTATTTCAGGTGGGTAATATTGGTGATTTAACCCATGTTGATATCCAATTCTTTATCGATTCACTCAAAGATGTTTTGACCAGTTTTATTCCGATAATTCCAGTTGTTACCCCTATTGCTAACGTACTTAGCATGGCAACCAATATCCATAGAGAACCTATTATGGGTATTGTTCTCGACGTAGCGGAAGCTGAGATATGAATGACAAACTAACTCGGCTATGGGCAACCAAGACCAAAAATGATGAGTGGTGGTCTTCATTTGTGACCGCACCACTGGCCATCGCGCTAAATTATATTGTCGTGGATTTCAAGTGGTTGACCCCGAACCTGATCACTTTGTTCTCTTTTGTTGTTGCCATGCTGTCGGCTGCCTTAATTATCGCGGGCGGGACAGTAAACTTT
>JAOUKT010000071.1 GCA_029882395.1 Gammaproteobacteria bacterium | reverse complement strand
GATAATGATGAAACACAGTCTACTGATTTATGTGCTCGTGTTGACACCGTTTGCGTTTGTTAGTGCTGACAACAGCGTGCTTAACCAGCTCACAGCCGGCTATCGCGCAGAGGGAGCAACTGCAGCTGATGCAAAAAAAGGCCAGCAGCTATGGAACAAAACGTTTGCAGGCCAAGCGCCGTATACCGAGCGTAGTTGCAGCAGCTGTCACACAGATAAGCTGAAAAACAAGGGTAAACACGTGCGCACCGGAAAGTTATTGCAGCCCTTAGCGCCCTCGGTTAATAAAAACAGCCTGACAAAGATAAAGCAGGTTGAAAAATGGCTAAAGCGCAACTGCAAATGGACCCTGAGCAGGGAATGTAGTGCACAGGAAAAAACAGATTTGCTGACGTATATCAGTCAGCAGTAATTAAAAGAGGCATAGAAAATGAAAAAACCATTCATCATCTTATCAGTACTAGCTATTGTCACTATTATCAGCGTTCCTGTTGTCTTCAGCGATGATGACAGGCGACATTACCGCCAGCGTTCGCTGGGAGTTGCACCGGTTTCATCACCGCTTTATAAAGCAGAATGTAGCAGCTGCCATATGGCTTATCCTGCCGGCCTGTTACCCTCGGCGTCGTGGCGAAAGCTGATGAATGGACTGTCGTCGCATTTTGGTGATAACGCCGAAATTGATGAAAAAGAACGCAAGCTGATTACTGAGTATTTAATCACAAACAGTGCTGAATACTCAGAATACAGGCGCTCACAAAAAATCATGAAATCACTAAAAGACAATGAGGTGCCACTGCGTATCAGTGAAACACCTTATATCGTAAAAGAGCATGATGAGTTGCCGGAGAAGATGGTTAAATATAACAATAAGGTTAACAGCCTTGCTAATTGCAACGCCTGTCATTTAGAGGCGGAAAAAGGTATATTTGACGAACACAAAATTAATATACCGGGCTTCGGTCGCTGGCATGATTAAGCGAAACTAAAACTGTTTGTAAAAATGATTAATAAAAGCATGAAAGAATACAGGATGAAAATCATTATTGGCGCTGTATTATTTGCCTTGTCGATGCCGGTATTTTCACAGCGCGATCATGATGAGGCAAAGCTGTTGCTTGACTCCGGTGATATCATGCCGCTGGAAAATGTGCTGGTGCTGGCACGCAAAGTAGAGCAGGGAAAAATCATTGAAGTGGAACTTGAATCGGAGCATGGCAAAACGGTTTATGAAATTGAATTACTGACAACGGATGGCAGGGTGCTGGAATTAAAATTTGATGCCAGAACGGGGCAGCATATCTCTACAGAAAATGAGCATTAGCGGTGCGACTGTTACTGGTAGAAGATGACCACCTGCTTGTCAGTCGTTTAACAAAATCACTTAAGCTGGCCGGTTATGCTGTTGATGTCGCCACGGATGGTGTCGAAGCTGAATACCTGGGTAATGAAAATATCTATGACATCGCCATACTCGATCTCGGTCTGCCAAAACGCAGCGGCATTGAGGTGTTGGCTAACTGGCGACAAGCCAATAATCAATTACCGGTGATTGTGTTAACAGCAAGAGACAGCTGGCAGGAGCGTGTCGATGGCTTTAAAACCGGGGCAGATGATTATATTGGCAAACCCTTCCATGTCGAAGAGTTACTCGCGCGTATAAGTGCCCTGCTGCACCGGAGCAAACAAACAGCGGCCGGTTCGTTTAACAGCTGTGGCCTGAAACTCGATGAGCAGGCTCAGACAATAACAACACAGGACAATCTGGTGCATGCACTTACTGGTACTGAGTTCCGCTTGCTGCGTTATTTCCTTCTCAATCCTGAGAAAATATTATCTAAATCTCAGCTTACCGAGCATATTTATAACCTGGACTCGGACAAAGACAGCAATGTGATCGAAGCCTATATTAAACGGCTGCGTAAACTGATTGGCAAACAATACATAGAAACCCGGCGAGGCCAGGGGTATATTTTTAAGGATATGAGCTGATGGCTTCAATCCAGTCGAGGCTGGCAAGCGCGTTAGCCGCGAGCTTGCTGGTTCTGTTTCTGGTCTTGTGGCTGTTTGTCAGCACGGGCATACAAAATGTGTCCGAAGGTTACATCAGTACCCGGCTGCAACACGATATTGAAACACTGCTAACAGCGCTGTCTTTTGATGCAGAAAATAAAATCGTGGTCAACGACAAGTATATTAATACTATCTATAAACGACCCTTTTCCGGTCACTATTACAGTATTGTGCACGGCAGCAACGAAATACGCTCGCGCTCATTATGGGACCAGACGCTGATAACACCGGCTGATATAGCCGCTGATTATATAAAAACTTATCAGCCGGGGCCTGAAAATCAGTCGCTTATATTGTTATCGGCGGGCTTTGAAAAACAAAACCAGAAAATCAGCATACATATCGCTGAAGATTTAACGCCGATCAGACAAACAATAAACAGTTTCAAACAATATTTCACTCTGTTTTCTTTAAGCATGCTGATCGTTTTATTGCTTGTTCAGTTTGTTATCCTTAGAAAAGGCTTGCGCCCGCTCAGAAAAATACAGCATGATCTCAGGCGGCTGGAAAAAGGCGATATAAAAAAGCTGTCATCTGACGTTGCTGATGAGCTGGCACCGGTGGTTAAACAAATCAACCAGCTTTCATCGGCTTTGCAAAAAAGGCTAAAGCGCTCGCGTGATGCGCTCAGTGATCTCTCGCATGCGATAAAAAAACCATTAACTGTTTTGAAATATTTAAGTGATCAGCAATCGTCTGAACTGAATGCTGAAACAAAAGACACGCTGAATTCTCAGGTGGAAAGCCTGCAGCAGATAACCGACCGCATTTTGAAGCGAGCACGGGTCGCAGGCAATAGCAAACAACACAGGGAGTTCAAGCTGTACAATGAGCTTCAGTCATTAATAAAAACAATCAGCATGATGTATCCTGATAAGCGTATAGCGGTTGAAACGCGGCTCGATAGAAACCTGGCGATCAACACTGACCGTGAAGACATGCTTGAAATACTAGGTAACCTGCTGGATAACGCATGGAAATGGGCCGAGAGTAAAATAATAATTACGGCTGATATGACACAGACGCTCAACATCAGTATTGAAGACGATGGTTCTGGCGACAATGCAGTGTTGCTCAATGAGGTCATGGACAGGGGGGTGCGACTGGATGAAGCGGTCAGCGGTTACGGCTTTGGTCTGGCCATCTCATCCGATATTATCAGGGATTACAAAGGCTCATTACGGTTCAGCCAGTCACAACTGCTCGGCGGCTTTAAGGCTGAAATTACCTTAGCGGCATAAGCACATGGCGTGACGGTCTGGCTGTGATGATCCATTCAAGATTTAGCATCTAAAAAAACGGCCAGCTGCGCTTATTTAACGTCGTATCGTCACTCATAGATGCCGCCATCAGGGTAGTCTTCAAATACCAGCACCACTTCGGTTAAGCCGCTATCGAGTATGGCGTCCGGTGGTACCTGTAAAATAACAATGATGGTAGCGGTGAGAATTGTGTAGGCGATGACGGCGTTGATCAGCATGTTAAAGAGCTCGTTGCTGAATAAGTTATTTATTATTTTTTGCATTAAACTGTTCCTGTCGGGTATCGTTTAAATCGGTGTCCCTGAGAAAACTGTCTTATTTTATAAATATACAGCACAGTCAACCTGTGGCAGAGATATCACGCCGCTCTTACTTTTCAAATGAGGAAAGCCTGAGGTGATAAAGCCACGCCAGGATCTGTAACAAACCTGAGCCGTAGCCAGCTGCCGGAGATTTGCCTTGACTCCTATAGCTAAAAGTATAGAGTGTCATTTATCTGTATTAGTAAGTATTAATAAACATTTACATTGCTGCAACACTTAAGCGGTGACAATCACGGCAAACACAATCAGCCCAGACAGTGCGTCGCCGCATTAGCAATGCTGTTTTGTATAACTGACAACGGTCCTGAATTATTTTTTTATGATTGAAAGCATTTCTTCGCTGCACTATATCTTTTCCGCCCTCATTATTGTTACCGCTTATGTTTTTAGAGGGGTTACCGGTTTTGGTTCCGGTTTAATTGCAATTCCCTTGCTGGCGTTGTTTTTGCCGCTAACGTTTGTGGTGCCGTTTATTAGCATTATGGATATCTCCGCCTCGGTTTTGCATACGCTGCATACACGCCGGCATGTTGCATGGAAAACAATATTCAGGGCGCTGCCCTTTGCTGTTATCGGCGTTAGCGTGGCGTTATTTGTTATCAAGTCGATCAATACGGTTATTCTGGTTAAAGCGCTGGGTGTGTTTATTATTGTGTTTGCAATATACAGCCTTATCTCTCCCGAGCTGAAAAAAAGTAATTCACGTATCTGGCCGGTGTTTGCCGGTTTTTTTGGCAGTTTTATCGGTACCTTGTTCGGCACTGGCGGGCCTTTTTATGTGTTTTATTTTCATCTGCAAAAAATGGATAAAACCGTTTTTCGTGCGACCTGTGCCTCAACATTTTTGTTAGATGGTTTGATACGCGCAACAGGGTTTTCACTCTCGGGTTTTTATACCACGGCGGTGCTGTTAAATATTCTCTATGCGATGCCAGTCATGATGCTGGCGATGTATATTGGCGAGCATCTGCATACCAATATTTCACAGCGTGCTTTCCAGCGGGCAATAGGTGTTTTCCTGGTTGTCAGCGGCATGGCGTTACTGTTTAAAAGCTGAGCGCCGGCTACTATTGTTTGGCAGCTGGCTTTCGTGTTGATAAATAGATGCCAGTGAAGATCGCGCTGATACCGGCGATGTGATAAACAAAAAACTGTTCACCGAGAAAGGCCACCGACATCAGCGTACCAAAGACTGGCATGAGGTGGATGAACAGGCTGGCTCGTTCGGGCCCGACTTTAGCAACGCCGTAATTATAAAACCATACAGCCAGTATTGAAGGAAACAGGCCGACGTAGATAAAACTGATGAGCACCTCGCTGCTCAGCACAATAGGCGGAGACTGCAGCCATTCCCACAGGTAAAACGGCGCAATACCAAGAAGTCCTATAAAGATGATGACAGCCAGAAAGCTGATGCGATTGATGCGCTGATCCAGGTCTTTTATCAATACGGTGTACCAGGCCCAGCAGATGGCGGCAATAAAGATGAACAAGTCGCCGCGATTAAAGCTGAGTGAGATCAGCGTTTGCCACTCACCCCGGCTTAAAATCATCATCACCCCGGCGACTGAGATCATGACCCCTGCAAGCTGTCTGCGAGCCAGCTGCAGCTGGAAAAACAGGCCGCTTAACAAAATAGTGAGTACCGGGATAAAGGCGTTAATCAACAGTGCATTGGTGGCGCTGGTATATTGCGTGCCAAGATAGACCAGACTGTTAAAGCCGCTGATGCCAGTGATGGCTAACAGCACAGTGCGCAGCCACTGTGAACGCAGCAATGGCCATTGCTGCTTCAGACTGCCGAGTATAAAGGGCAGTAAAAGCAGCAAGGCAATCAGCCAGCGCCAGAACGACAGTGCCAGTGGCGGTATTTGTGCATGGATAGCGCGTGATAATACAAAGTTACCGGACCAGAAAAGCGCTGTCAGGGTCAGGAGAAAATAGGGGTTTTTATACCAGGGCACTGGGCTTGCTCATTTAATTTGAATCTTAAAGCGGTAGACTAAGGTGGTTTGATTATAGCTTATAGGCCGCTTAAGGTGGTGGCAATGCACAACGGTGAATATGTCTCGGTGTGCTTGAGTTATCCCGGCTTTGGCATCAAAATGCAGGCATTGTTAATCTTGAGATTGTTTTATGTCGAGCTATCGTTTGGCCTGTATTCCTGGTGATGGAATAGGCAAAGAAGTGTTACCTGAAGGTGTGCGCGTGCTGGATGCCGTGGCTGGGAAATTCGGCATCGAATTTGAGTATGATTATTTTGACTGGAGTTGTGAGTACTACGCAAAACACGGCCGCATGATGCCGGAAGATGGCATTGCGCAAATTAGACATCACGATGCTGTATTTCTGGGCGCGGTTGGTTTTCCCGGTGTCGCCGATCATGTTTCATTATGGGGTCTGTTAATTCCTATTCGCCGTGAGTTTGAGCAATACGTTAATTTACGACCGGTGCGGTTAATGCCGGGCATTGAATCGCCGCTGGCAAAGCGCCAGGTCGGTGATATTGACTATTACGTGGTCAGGGAAAATAACGAAGGTGAGTATTCTGATGTCGGCGAGCATTTATTTGCCGGTACGGAAAACGAGGTGGTAACCCAGCAAAGCAGCTTCAGCCGCAAAGGTGTCGACCGTATTCTCAAATATGCTTATGAACTGGCGCAGAGTCGCGCAAAGAAACATCTGACCTCAGCCACAAAATCAAATGGCATTATGTATAGCATGCCATACTGGGACCAGCGCGTGGCAGAAATGGCAAAACACTACCCGCAGATCAAAACCGACCAGTATCATATTGATATTTTAACCGCGCATTTTGTTCAGCATCCCGACTGGTTTGATGTGGTTGTGGGTTCAAATCTGTTTGGTGATATTCTTTCTGACCTGGGACCGGCTACCACCGGTACGATTGCGATTGCGCCTTCTGCAAATATTAATCCTGAAAAAAACTTTCCTTCAATGTTTGAGCCGGTTCATGGTTCGGCTCCTGATATTTATGGACAAAACATTGCAAACCCGATAGGCCAAATCTGGTCGGCTGCTATGATGCTGGAGCATTTTGGTGAAAGCAACGCTGCCAAAGCTGTGATGACAGCAATTGAAAAAGTATTACAAGACGGACCGCGCACGCCGGATATCAATGGTACGGCTACGACGCAAGAGGTCGGCAAGGCGATAGCTGATGCGCTTTAAAACAGCGCCCGCCGGTAATACACTTTGAGTTAAGCGGCGCAATAATGCACCGCTTTATTATCAGCTGTTGAATACTTTCCATAAACCCAGCAAACAAACCAGTAATAATGCCGCGCCAATGATGCGTTTAAAGGCCTGGTCTTTTTCGAGTATTAAATCGTGCATTTTTAAGCCGACAACATGACCGATAGCCGCTACCGGTAATAACATCACAGCGCTATCAAACTGCAAGTCGACGTTGAAGGCGCTGAAGGTGAGCATTTTTATGGTGACCAGAACAAACCATAACATCAGCAAACTGTTGCGCAGATGCTGGGCTTTGATGTTGCGCATATACACGGCGACGATTAACGGTGCGCCGCTCAAAGATGTGCCGGCAATATAACCTCCCATCGCCAGTAAAAAACGATCCAGCCAGCGGTTTGAGCTGTGAATCGTAACGCTGAATAACCACATCACGGCATAAAATAAAGTAACGCCGTAAATGAAAATCACCATGATTTTATTCGGCAGGCTGATCAGTCCAAATACACCGGCGATGGTGGCCGGTACTATGATGATCATTGAACGTAGCAGGTAATGCCAGCTAATACTTTTTAAACGGCTGCTCAGTGTAAGCGCCGAGAAAAATAACAGGTGTGTACCGATCACCGGCAGCCAGAATACCGGCTGGTCATACACCAGCAGCATTAATGGCAGGCCGAGTGCGGCGCCGCCAAAACCAAGCCCGCTACGGACGAAGCCTGACCATATGTAAATCAAACAGATAAGGAAAATTTGTAAATTAGAAAACTCAAGTAACATTATTTAAGGCTCAGTGAAAAAGGCCTGCCCGGTGTGATACGTCAGCGCAGGCAGGCCGTTTTTTATTAGCTAATGTTTAGTACAGTAGATTAACCAGATAAAGACTGAACCACGGGATGTAGGTGATCAGTATCAGTGCAAAGATTAATACACCCATCCACGGTAATGCGGCCTTTGTCACCTGGCCCAGTGTCATACCGGTGAGTCCGGCGGCGACATAAAGATTGAGGCCAACAGGTGGTGTAATCATGCCGACTTCCATATTGGTGGTCATGATAATGCCCAGATGGATAGGATCGATGCCCAGGGTCATGGCAATCGGGTGGAATAGTGGTGCCAGAATTAAGAGGATGGACGAGGGTTCCATAAAGTCACCAGCAAACCATAATATAACGTTGACCATCAGCAGGAAGGTGCCCGGACTCAGGTCCTGATCAATCACCGCTTGAGACAGGTTTTGTGGCACTTGCTGTTCGGTTAAAACATGCGCAAAGATCATCGCGCAGGCAATGATGAACATTATCACCGATGTCATTTTTGCAGAGTCCAGCATGACTTTGGGTACGTCTTTCATCGTCATGTCGTTGTGTACGAAAAGAGCGATAAAGGCAGAATAAACAGCGGCCACAGCCGCCGCTTCAGTGGGTGTGAAAATACCGCCGTAAATACCGCCAACAACAATGAAGATCAGAAACAGGCCGGAAAAGGCATGACGGAAGCTGATGAAAATATAACGAAAACCCTTCCACTCATCGCGCGGCATCTTCAAGCGACGGGCAGTAACCCAGGTTGCAATCAGCAGCAATGTGCCCATCAAAAGGCCGGGAATGATGCCGGCGATAAACATTTTACCTACCGACTCTTCTACCGCATCGGCATATACAATCATCGGTATAGAAGGTGGAATTAAGATGCCCATGCTGCCTGCGGTTGCGATCACACCGACTGCAAAGCGTTTATCGTAGCCGGCTTTAATCATGCCGGGAATCAGGATGGAGCCGATTGCGACAACAGTAGCGGGTGATGAGCCTGAAATAGCGGCAAACAGCATGCAGGAAACAACGCCAGCCATCGCCAGTCCGCCATGCATCCAGCCCACCAGTGATTTTGCAAATTCAACAAGGCGGGCAGAAATGCCGCCGGTGGTTAAAAAATGTGATGACAAGATAAAGAATGGAATCGCCAGCAAGGTGGTGTGTTCCATGGTGTCAAATAATTTCTGGGCAACAAGGGTAGGTGAATCATCGGTGGCTAACAACAGAAAAGAAAGACTGCTCAGGCCCAGGCTGATCGCAATTGGTACGCCAATCACAAGCAGGATTAACAGACCGATAAAAAGCATTGTAATGGTCATTTTTCTAATTCTTCCATAGCAGCGTTAGCTTCATTAGTGTGTATGCTGTCGCGTTGATCGGTGATGATTTCCCAGCCTAAAGTCAGGAAGTGATAGAGCATCAGGCTTAATCCAATCGGGATGGAGAGATAAGGTATCCATTGCGGAATTTGTAAGTCTTCGGTCAGGTCGCCCCATTGATAAATTTTAATGGTATAAACAAATGCATTGTAATCAATAATGCCAACAAAGAGTATGCAGCAGCTAATGGCCACTATCAGTGTTTTTTTGCGTGCAGCAGTCGATAACCGTTCGAGAAGAATATCAAGGCCGAGGTGGATGCCAACTTTGACACCGTGCGCGGCACCAATCAGCACTACCCAGGCAAATAAATATTGAACCAGTTCTAAGACCCAGATCAGTCCTGTATCAAAGAAATAACGCAATACAACATTGGTGAATAAGGCCATGGTGGCAACAGCAAAAAGAACTGTGATGATGTATTTTTCAAACAGATCTATATAACGATTTAAAGTCAACATAATGATTTCAGCTTAAAGTTAAGGGCTGCATAACGCCAGCCCTTAAGGTTAATACAACTGCAGATGATCTGGTTAGTGAGCCAGAAGGTTTTTTACGTCATCAATCAGTTTGCCACCGATTTCGTCGCGGAACTCGGCCCAGACCGGTGCTGTGGCTTTGCGCCATGCTGCACGCTCCGCGTCGGTCAGATCAACCACTTTAGCGTACCTGTCATTTTCAATTTTCTTACGGTCGCTTTTGTCAGCGGCAGCGGCGTACTGGCGATTGGCATCCGTTGCATCTTTCAGTGCAGAGGCAACTTGATTACGAATATCGGCAGGCAGGTTGCTCCAGAACTCATCACTAACCACTACTAAATAACCTAAGTATGAATGGTTAGAGACCGAGATGAAATCCTGTACTTCGTGGAATTTTTTAGAATAAATATTCGACCATGCATTTTCCTGACCATCAACAACGCCCTGACCCAGAGAAGTATAGACTTCCTTGAAAGGTAGTTTTTGAGGTGTGCCGCCCAGGTTCTTGATCATTGAAGCGGCGATATTTGAAGACTGAATGCGGAACTTCATGCCATTAAAGTCGGCAGGCGTGTTACGCAGCGGCTTGTCGGCTTTGATCGAGAAAACTTTCATGCCGTTATCCCAGACAGTCAGTGCGCGCAGGCCTTTTTTATCCAGACCGGTTGCAAGCTGATCCATTAACGGCGAATCAACCAGCTTGTGTACATCATTAAGGTCGTTAAACAGGTACGGCAGATCAAATGTCTGCAGTGTTTTAGAAAACTTAACAAACTTGGACAGGCTCGGTGCCGCCATGATGCCGGTGGTTTTGCTGCTGCTTAAACGCATTGCTTCGAGCACTTTTTTATCATTATAAAGCTGTGAGTTAGGGAAAACCTCAACCTTTACACGACCCTTTGTGCGTTCATCAACTAATTTGGCAAACAGTTCAGCAGCCTGGCCTTTAGGTGTTTTTGGCGCGACAACGTGAGAAAACTTGATAGTGTAGTCAGCAGCAAAGGCTTGCATATTAGCCAGTGCCAGCGGTACTAACAGTAATGCCCGAAATAATAATTTCATTATATGTTACCCCTAGGTAGTTATTTGTATACATACCCAAACAGAACGCTGTCTGCTGAGTGTTCGTAATTATTAATTATGAATTATTAATATGGCTCTGATGTTACATGGCAAACGCGCATCTTCCAATAGTCTTGTCGATAAATATGGGGAAATTGCCACTATATAAGGCTACGGTTATATGCGGTTTTGTTGCTTGTAATAAAATAGCCAGTTTGAGCGGTGCTGTTGTGCCGCCGTAAGATGGCGCTAAAGGCCGTAAAATTTGTCTTCTGAATATAAACGGTCAGCACATAAAAGATAAAAAAAGGCATTAAAATCATCAGCCTGTCAGGTAGCTGCAGACTGATGCATGTAAAGGCTGATGCAGTGATCGAAACAAGCCAGTGAGAAAAAATAACAGTGCCGTCCGCTATTGAATTAATGCGACCAGGTTTTGGGTAAATGGCTGCGAATCTCATCGACACTGTGCTGCGTAAGGTCTTTATCAAGTTCAAACACCACCTTTTTACTGGTTTCATGCGACAGCTGTGATCTGAGATCACCAAGAAAAGAAGGTGTGGCAACAATAAGCAGTTTTGATAATTTATGATGATGATCGGCATCGTTCAGGTAACGGGCTACCTGTCTGGAAAATTCTATCTGCTGGTGTTTTTTAGGATCGGTTTTTGACTGGTAGGCATGCGCGCCAGAACCATCTCCGCCAATATCTTTACCGGGCAGGTCGCTGGTCAGGTCGCGGTCATGTAAACGAACTTCTGGGCGCGCTAAGACGTCAATCTCGCTCAGTGGTGACTTCGATGTCTCAGCTGTAAAAATACGCGCGCGCGCGCTGTCTGCCACAACAATCATATTAGAAGCCATATGCCTTCTCCTGAGTTCGGAAGATGCTGTTAATATTAGAGACTGGCCAGCCAGGCAATACTATGATGTTGGTCAAATAAATAATGATTAATCATGAATTTATATTATCAGCTCGATAAAAAAAAGATCGAAATAGTGAAGCGGCTATTGATTGATGCGGGCGAATAAAAAATGAAACTGCCAGACCAGCAGGCTCTGTTTGTTTTCAGGCATAGTCTCGGGCTATAGATTTTAAGTGAGTTATCACTATGTAGCTGGTAATGTCACTATCGGCTATATTGGTTTTGTTGATATTGGTCCTTGACCAGAGCCGGTAGCTTAAAATACATTAGTTATAACGCATGCCGGGAAGAGTATTGCTGGCTATATTTTTTTAAAGATGGAGGAATTTTATAATGATACATCGTGCCGCTGTTGAGAATATTTTAATAGTCATGACTCTTGCTGTACTGAATATGGGCATCATGAGTTCTGTATATGCAGCGCAGGGTATGAGCGGGCATGCGCCGGCAAGCACAGACAGAATTTATGGCAAGGTGACAAAAACAATGGATGCGGCCGGTTATACTTATGCCGAGGTTGATACAGGTTCTAATAAGTTCTGGGGCGCTGCGCGCAGTACCGCGTTAAATGTAGGTGACATGATTGCCTTTTCGACAGAAATGCCAATGAACAACCATTATAGCAAGACCTTAAACCGGGAATTCTCAGTCGTCTATTTTGTTAACCGTTTTATAACCGATAAAGAACCTGTCTCCGCCACTGATGCGGCACAGGCTTCAGCACATGCCAATATAAAGGCTGAACAGTTGGCCGCGCCAATCAAAGTGTTTGATAAAATTAAAGGCGGAAATAGCATCGCTGAAATTTATAAGAATAAGGCTGATCTCAAAGGCAAGGCAGTATGGGTGCGTGGCCAGGTTACAAAATTTACAGCCAAAGTCATGGGTAAGAACTGGCTGCATATCAGAGACAGCAGTACGCTTGATGATTTAACGGTGACAAGTGATGCCGTAGCAGCAGTAGGTGATGTTGTTAAGGTCAAAGGAAAGCTGGAGCTGGATAAGGATTACAATTACGGTTATGTTTACCCGCTGATTATTGTAGATGCTAAAGTAACTAAATGATTGCCGGCCGCTTTTGTGCGGTTGACAGCATATGCAGCAGCGTTTTAAACGGAAGCACTTGTCAGTCTGCTGCACAAAAAGCAATAACGCATAGCTGAGACAGATAAGTTATAGCGCACTTGTGCGTTTAGTACAGCCTATAGCTATTTAAGTCTGTTGCCGGTTTAAGAAGTAAATTATTAAACGGCTAAAAACTAATATACGTCCTGTATCTGTCCGTGCGGGAAGTATTTCTGTGTATTTAACGCTGTTTACAGAGCCGTGCTTGATAAATCAGTTTATTTGTATTATAAAAAAGTTAAGTATTCTGAAAAAGGCTAACTCATCTGTGAAGATGAGGTCGCAAAGTCACCGGTCTTGAGAATGGTTCAAGACAGCGGAACCGCCAGAGAATAAGTTTCATTTTTAACAATGACCTTCTTCTGGTATTTTTTTTTAAATATTATCGGTTGGGGGAACACATGCGCAATTACAGACGTCCTGATTCCAGGAAAAAAAACACATTTCTGATATTTTTCATTTATTTCATGCTGGTATTCTGCGTGCAGCTTGTCACCGGCTAAAAATGC
>JAOUKT010000021.1 GCA_029882395.1 Gammaproteobacteria bacterium | reverse complement strand
TTATCGGTTGGGGGAACACATGCGCAATTACAGACGTCCTGATTCCAGGAAAAAAAACACATTTCTGATATTTTTCATTTATTTCATGCTGGTATTCTGCGTGCAGCTTGTCACCGGCTAAAAATGCTTGCTTGCCGGTTAACTGGCTCACGAGTATTTTTCTGCTGAGCCATGCTCATGTATCGCTCGGTGTAGCAAGGCTTGCTGTCTGGCAGAATAAAATGGCCTGTGTTTTTTTGGTTTATGCCAGTCTTAAAGCTTGCATTGTTTTCGCCATGCTTTGTATTTTTCGTGGCGCGCTCTTTTATCATCATACGATGTTGCTAATGCCTGCGTCCTGCGGTATTCAATTTTTAAGACGTGGCGAGTCTGCTTTGCGAAAGCCGCGTGGCTGAGAACAGGTTGTTGTTTTATTTGTAAACAAAGAGGCTGACGTTATAATATTAAACAGCTGGATATGGCGGTCCGTGCGCTCAGCAAACACGCACAAAGCCGCTGCCATTACCCGCTTTTATTTGCAGAAACTGTTTGCTATAAAAACAAGGGAAATGTGATGAAGCTGTCTTTCAGGGAAGCCAATAAAACATTGCTGCAGGGGGTGCTGTTTCTGGCTTTGATACTTTCCGGATTTTCTTCTCTGGCTAATGACAGGATTTATGCAGAATGTCAGGGCTCAGAAGGCGCACTGGATACAAGGTATTGTATTGAAAAAAATATCAGTGAGTTGCCTTTTGTTCTGATTCCATATAAACCGAATTATTTTATTGGCTCTTACGTTGATGGGCTAAGTGGTACGGCTGAAGAGTTTCAGAATTTTGAAACTAAATTCCAGATAAGTTTTAAAGTGCCGTTGTCAGATTACGACGATCCCGCCTCCTGCCTGTGGATAAAAAACACGCGTTGTATAACGTATTTTGCCTATAGTCAGATGTCGGTCTGGCAGATGACAAATTTTGACCGTTCTGCCCCGTTTCGGGATACAAATTTTGAACCTGAACTGATAGTGGCCCAGTCATTTAAAAGCAAAGCGGCAGCTGACTGGCAACTGAGGCAGATAAATTATGCACCTGTTAATCATCAGTCAAATGGTAAAGTGCCGCCTTTTTCAAGAAGCTGGAATCGAAGTTATATTGATTTTGTTTTTGAAAAAAGCAAACATTACATCAGCTTTAAAGCCTGGACCAGATGGCCTGAGCATAAAAAAGCAAACCCGGCTGATTTCCAGGGGGATGATAATGAACATATTGAAAAGTATGTGGGCAATGTTGAGCTGAAATATTTTTATGCCGGAGACCGATCCAGCTACAGTGTTGAAATCCGTGACAGCGAGTTCAACAGTAATAAAGTGAATTTCCAGTTTAACTGGTCGCGTCCGATAAAAGATATTTTTACATTACTGGATAAGAATGATTTAAGGTTATATGTGCAGTACTTTAATGGTTATGGCGAGACATTAATTGACTTTAATGTTAAACGTCAGCGCTTTGGCATAGGGGTGATGCTCGCTGACTGGTTATAGCTGACGGTTTTAATGCGCAATAAGGGCCTGAAAAGTCAGCTGAAACCAGGGCCGTAATGCACCGCTAACCCCGGGCCCGATAAACGCCAGCCCGCGTTACTGGTGGTCATAATAAAATTTGAATAAGTGTCTTTGCCTGATCTCAACTGGCTTGATGTGAATCAATAATCCTGATCATGTTTTATTTATACTTTTATCAGATACTACTAAAAAATTGTTATTGCAAATGATGCTTAGAGGATTTTTAGGGAGTGTTGTAATGGTGTGCTTTGTTCACTATTTAATGTTCTTAGCTGGTAAGCCTGGGGTTGCTGACTATGTCAGGGTTAAAGCTGTTGATAATATCACCTCAAAGCTAATTAAAAACCATATGGCAACATTAATTGTCTGCAGCTATTGCTATAGGCAGGGTGGCTGAGAAAATAAAGAAATAAGTTGTCTGCGAAATTAATAAAAATAAGAAGAAGGAAAAAGAGAACGCTAAGAATATTGTAAACAAGGTGCAGTTGATCGTCTAAAGGAGGATGACATCATGAACCCGTTTACAAGTTGTCTGGCTGCAAAACAGTTACAAAAATCATTCGCTATTATCTTTATTTTTATGCTGGGTGTATTAAGCATCATTGCTTCAAGCGGCAATGGCAACGGCTCTGAACCCGGAACTTTGCAATTAGAGAATACTGCATACAGTGCTGTCGAAGGTAGCAATCCCTCAGTTACCGTCACCGTGACCCGAACAGCAGGCAAAGACGGTGATGTCAGTGTTGACTACACAAGCTCGGATGGTACAGCAACGGCTCCCGCCGACTACAGTTCCGTCAGTGGTAGCTTGAACTGGGCTGATGGCGATGACGCGGCAAAAACTGTCAGCATTGCTATCGTTGACGATAGTGCCGTTGAAACAACAGAACATTTCACCTTTACTCTCAGTAACGCTCAGGTAGCGAGTCTGGGAGCAAACAGCAGCGCGACTATTAGCATTAGCGATAATGACGCACTCAGTTCATTGCAGCTTGGCAGTACTGGCTACAGTGTTACAGAGGGGCTGGATGCCACCGTTAACATATCTGTTGAGCGCTCAGGCGGCAGCAGTGGCGCGGCAAGTGTCGACTATGCCACCTCAGACAATACGGCACTGGCAGCCTCTGACTATACCGCCACTAGCGGAACCCTGAGCTGGGCAGATGGTGATGCGGCATCGAAAACATTCACGGTTAGCATTGCTAACGATAGCGCCGTCGAGCTTGTAGAAGCCTTTAACGTGACCTTAAGCAATGCTGTAAACGCCACATTAGGTGCTAACAAGACGGCAACGGTGACTGTTATTGATAACGATTCTATTACGGTGACGGGTACGGTGTTTGCTCCCAATGGTAGTCTCGCTTATAAAAAGCCAGGTCTGTTACAGCGGCTCTACGCGGCAGTTTTTGGCAGTCAGGCGGATGCAGCGATCAGTAATCTGACAACACCTGTTGGCGGGGCAACGGTGGCTGTTTACTCGCTAGATAGCAACGGTGATCTGCTTAGCACAACACCGGTCAGCAGCAGCACGACGGATAGTTTAGGTACTTTCACCTTGCTGGCACCGATCGATGCGCCTCATGTTCAGTATATTGTGCGCGCCTCAGGCGCAACCGAGCAGATCGACAGTCGCATTGTCAGTACTCATATTAATGTTGATCCATCCACCGACGCGACCAGCAAGATGGTCACTTCACTGATTTCAAATTATGCCCAGATCAGTACTCAGGAAGTGAGCGAAATGCAGCAAGACATTGCCGAACTGGTGACTCAGATTGATGCGGCTGGTCTTAATGCAACGGTCCTGTCCAATAGCCTGTTCAGCAAAGCAGAAAGTCTGGTCGGGCAATACAATGTGCTCAGAAGCAAGCTAGCCAGCGGCCAGATCTGTGGCAAGGTAACATCGGCGACGGCGGTGTCGTTGCAGGGAATTCTGATGGTTGTGCAGGACTATGATGACTGGCTTACAAGAGCCAGAACCTACACCAATGCCAGTGGCGATTATTGTCTCAATGTGCCGGTGCAGGGTGTGGCCGATCCTGATGGGGGCAACTTTAGTGGCGAATATATTATTGGTGCCATCAACCGCACGACTGACAGCGATGATATCGAACGTTCTGCCAGTGAGTGGCTCGGCAGTGGCACCAGTTACACCAAGTTTGAAGCCATAAAAATCTCGGTAGCCAATACAAGCCCGGTGATGGCTGTCGACTTCACGCTTGAGCCGGGTGCGCGTATTCGCGGTACAGTCAAATCCAGTGGCAGCCTGCTGGCGGTAGAAGGTGCACGGGTCAATGTGCGCGATTACGATACAGGAAGACAACTGGCATCAGCTGTTGTAGAGGCGGATGGTTCCTATCAGGTAAATGTTATTCCTGGTAACTATCTGTTGACAGCTGTCAACAAAACCACGAGCCCTTATGGCTCTGAAATTTATAATGGACTGGGAGGCAGTAAAAACCCTAACTTTGGCCTCTCGGTATCGGCGAGTGCCGGTGATGAAGTGACGATTGATTTTGAACTCGAAAATGGTAGCCAGCTCAGTGGCAATATTAACGATGGCAGCCCGGTAGTGAACACGCGCGTCAGGGTGCATATTGCCGGAGGTACTTTTTCGCTAAGTGACAGTACAGATCGAAACGGTGATTACAATATCTGGTTAAAAGCCGGTAGCTATGACCTCTATGCCTACGGACAACGTCGCCTGGCTGTAGACCTTAGCAGCAGTCAGGCGGTCGATTTTAACGCGGCGGTGAGCACAATAACCGGTCAGCTTGCAGACAGCAGTTCGTTGCCGGTCGGGCATGTGACGATGAGGTTATACGATCCTGCAGGCGAGTTTCTGGGCTATGGTGAAAGCGACAGCTATGGTGTCTTCACTGTCTATTCTGAGCTGATAGCAGCGCATTTACTGGAAGCTCGAATCACACGCGAATCGACGGTGGCAGGCATTATCTACATCAATCAAACGCGTTTGCTGAGCGGTGACCCGGTTAATATTATTTCAACAGGTGAGGTGGTGGATCTGGCAACGTATTCATTGCCCGATGGTGGCATGCTAAAGGGCAAAGTATATGCAGACAGCTCAGGCAGCACCACAACACCGATAGCCAATTTCCGCGTTCAGGTGCGGGATGGAGGCACCACGCTTGCGGACAGGTTTTTACAGGTGCGTACGAAAAGCGATGGCAGTTACAGGGTCGCGTTACCGGCGGCAATTAGCTACGACAGGGTAAAAATGCGCGATGCGACAGGTGCCGATTCAGGCAATGGCAATTGCGACGGCATTGCCATTGCTGCGGGGGTGACAACCGTGCTCAATTTTTATGATGGTGACAATAGCTGTGAGCTGAATCCGTAATCAAAGCCACGGCCAAGCCAGTGGCTGTTATCGTTAATGCCATAGCGCATGATGAAAGCTTGCTCCCATAGAGTAAGGGGGGAATAAAATAAAGTGTGTTTCGTCCCGGCGTTGGTGCGGCTAACAAAGTAGCGCTGAGACCATCAACGGCTTTAAGTCAGGGTTATTTAAAAATGCTGTTAGAACATAACAAAGCAAGGTTTAACGACTGGCTGATCGGTGTGGGTGTGGCGGCACTTGTATTGGGGGTAATCGTGTACCTAGTGGACCGGCCACCGTCACAGGTCTATTTTGTTCCGGAGTTACTCAGTCAATATAATGGCGGGCCCTTTGTCTTCGGATTGAGCGGTTATCACATGCCGGCCTTTTTACACGCCTTCGCTTTTAGTTTAATCAGTGTCGGCATAATCAATAGCAGCTTCAGGGTGGCTGTGGGCGTTTGCCTTATCTGGTTATTTATTGATGGCCTGTTTGAACTGGCCCAGCATCAACTCATTGCCGTTCAAATAGCAGGTTATATACCTGGCTGGTTTAAAGGCATTCCTGTTCTGCAGAATACGCGTGATTATTTATTATACGGGCGATTTGATGTGGCCGATCTGTTCGCCATTTTACTGGGCGTGGTCTGCGCATTGTTAATCATTTTTTTGTCGCAGCTAAAAAAGCAGAGACGCGATAACGCAAAGATAAAAAATAAAAATTAACCAGCCAATAGTCAGCGCTATCGCAAAAAAACTGACAGCGATATTCAGCACTCCTAAAGCGAGCATTAAGCGACAGCTAAGTGATGCAGCAGAGACTGCTGTGGGCGGGATCAGGTTTATGGCACCGGAAATAAAGCATGCCGGAACATCTGTGAGCAACAAATGCTGGCTGACTATTCGAAGCTTTTGCTCGTATGTGTGTATTGATACACAGGTTAAATATCAGCTGGATAAATAATGATAAAGTCCTATACTTTAACAGTAATATAGACTTAGTTTAAATAGGGGTATTGTGTGCTTAAACGATTTGAGAAACGTAATATGGGCAATGTGGATCGGGTGATCCGTATTCTAATGGGCTTAGCCATGATTTATCTCGGTTTTATTGATCAGTCATTGATAGGCAGTGTGGCAATCGCGTCCATCGTCGGCGTATTTGGTGTGATCTCTATCGCTTTTGCCTATATTGCCTTCTGCCCGCTTTATACTTTAGGTAATGTCAGCACCGCGTCAAAAACTGAAAACCGGTAAGTTTTATTGGCCATATCAGTAAGGGCTCGTTTTATAACGGTCTCTGTCATCATTACAGCGATTGGTTTGTCTTTGTTTACGCATGTGATTTACGATAAAGCAATCAGCTATAAACATTTTCTTCAGAAAAATGCATTTCGTAGCCTGTCTGAACAGCTTGTAAGTCAGGCTGATTCAGACTCATCAGGACTGGATTATTTCCGAAAGTTACTGCGTTTTAATAGTAAGCAGACAAATCAGCCTGCATTGATGTTTGCGATTGTCAGTGACCGGGATCAGGTGCCAGAGTTTTATCACAGTAGCGCCAACACGAATCAGCCAGATGCAAGCCTGGCAGCCGACAGCCTGATAAAAAACCTGAATCAAAAGCGCAATGACAGCGAAGGCCAGTATGAAGCGCAGGGCAAGATACATTTCTGGCTAAAGCAAGCGATTTTAACTGAGGACAAGAATAGCTATTATACAGTTGCTGTGTATGCTCTTTCGACATCTGCATTGAAAGAAACGCAGGAATTCTTTGGTGTGCCGTTAATAATATCTGGCGTGCTGCTGCTCTGGATAATGGTCTGGGCTTCGATCATATTGTCATCACTGGTGACTAAACTGCAGAACCAGAAACAGACGCTGAGAGATCAGGCGGTCGATATTAATCAGGCGCGAGACGAAGCCATGCAGGCCAATCAGGCTAAAAGCGATTTCCTTGCGAACATGAGTCACGAGATTCGCACACCTTTAACGGCCATCATCGGTTTTGCCGAGGCAAGTCTCGATTTAAAGCAGTCTGTGAATGAAAGGTATCAGGCAATCAATACGATTATTCATAGCGGCGAGCATTTGCTGCGTATCATTAACGATATTCTTGATCTTTCAAAAATCGAAGCGGGTAAAGTCGCTCTTGAAATAAGACCGGTCAGGCTGATTGATGTGCTTCATGAAGTAAAAGAATTTGTGAATGTGCTGGCGCAGGAAAAAGCCTTGAGTTTTGGTATTAACAATCGTTTTCCGTTGCCGGGAATCATCACGACGGATCAGTTGAGACTGAAACAGATTTTATTGAACTTGTGTTCGAATGCCGTCAGGTTCACAGACAAAGGTCATGTTTTTATCAACGTCTCGTATCAGTGCGCGACAGGTTATTTACAGTTTGATGTTGTCGATAGCGGCATCGGCCTGACGGAACAACAACAGGCCGTTATATTTAATCCCTTCCAGCAGGCTGACAGCTCGACGACACGAAAATACGGCGGCAGCGGACTGGGCCTGACATTATCAAACCAGTTGACAATGCTGCTGGGTGGCGAGCTGGCAGTTGAAAGTGTGCCGAATCAAGGCAGTCGGTTTTCGGTTCGCATTAAAATAGGAAATGTGGATGAAAAAGACTATATCTATGAGGCGGACTATGATGCGGGCTATGATAAAAATATAAGCACTGTGAGCCACTGTCCTGCTGTTAAAGGCCGAATATTATTGGCAGAGGATAATAAAGACATTCAGGCTCTTGTTAAAATGCTTGTCAAAAAAACCGGTGCTGATCTGGTTGTTGTTGAAAACGGAAAAAGAGCGGTAGAGGTGGCCTCGGAGTCGCATTTTGATCTTGTTTTTCTGGATATTCAAATGCCGGTTATGGGAGGCTTTGAAGCCCTGCAAGCGCTTCAGCGTAAGGCTTACGATAAGCCGGTGGTGGCTATGACGGCTAATGCAATGCAAAAAGACAAAGAGCAATGCATGGCGGCCGGCTTTTCCGGCTTTGTCAGTAAACCCATTGACCAGGCACATCTGTATGCCATTATCAGTCGCTATCTTGAGGCATCAGCAGCAAGAGACGAAAAAGGCGCTGCAATCACCTCCAGCTTGCTGGTGCAAGAGCCTGAATTTATTGACGTCGTCAATGCTTTTATACGGCGGCTGCCAGAAATCCAGCAAGCCATTAATCAGGCGTATTCAAAAGCAGACTGGCAGGTTTTTTCTGAACAGATTCATCAGTTAAAAGGTCTGGGCGGCGGCTTTGGTTATCCGCTGCTAACCGATGTGTCAAAAGAAATAGAATGCCTGCTCGCTGAAAAAGATTATCAGGGCGTTGAAGAAAGTTTAAAAAAACTCAACGCATTATGCGCTCAGGTGATAGCCGGTCAGGAAGAAAATTACACTGTTATAAAATAATATTTATATTGTCAGTTAACGACTGTTTGCCGGTACTTAACTTTTCGCTTTCTATCTCCCGATGGTATTTCGGCTTAAGTGCACAAGCAGCAGCTCAGCCTGAACACTGAGTGTGACTTGAAAATAATGTAGCTGACCCAGCCATGCGTTAACCGCAATCAACGGTTAATGCCATCGCTTAATAAATGCTGTCAATGTATTGATCAGCATTTATTAAAAAAACTATGACATGGCGGAGACGATGACAGCAATCAGCAAGAGAACGAGTGTCAGACCCTGTAAGCTGATACGGGCAAACATAAACTGTTCACTGTGTTTTTTGTCGAACTCACCACCATGAGCCATAGACACCACGCCCATTCCCAATGCAATGACTGTTGCCAGCATCGCCAGAATCATAACAGCTGTTAAAATAGTCATGATCAATCCTCCTTTTTTATTTAATTAAAATTAATACATAAATAATTATTCGGGTATTGATTTCAAACAAAAAGCAGGCAGATTAACGCTAAAAAACTGTCCAGATAAAATAGTTTTATTATCGGTATTAATTCATTCGTTTGTGTCTGCCAGTATTCGTTGCCATGACAATAACAGCTGTGATGTTCTATCCACTATCGCATCTTGACAACATATATGGTTTTTCATATATTACGCCCATGGAGATCAGCACCGATACCTTATTTTCTACCCTGTCGAATGAAATACGCCTGCGTTGCCTGATGCTGTTGCATCACCAGGGTGAATTATGTGTTTGTGAATTGACGCATGCTTTGCATATGTCGCAGCCGATGATATCTCGCCATCTGGCACTACTGCGCGATACAGGACTGGTCAATGATCGGCGTGCCGGACGCTGGGTTTATTATTCTATTAATGCGGCATTGTCTGACTGGGTCAAACAGATATTTGTCATCACGGCAAAAGCAAATAAAAATCAGCCGCCTTTTGCCGATGATTTAGAAGCCTTAATGACGATGCCGGATCGTGCTGAGACTGCCGGCTGTGGCTGAATGAAAACAGCAGTGTTTAATTGTTGAAAGATAAGTGAAGGTTTTAATATGTCTATACGTGTTGGTATTAATGGTTTCGGTCGCATGGGGCGTCTTGGTTTCAGGGCGGGCTGGAATAAGCCCGGATTTTTGCTGGCTCAGGTTAACGAGATTGCAGCCGATGCCAACACATCCGCGCATTTGCTTAAGTTTGATTCGGTGCACGGCACCTGGCACTGTGATGTAACGGCAGACAGTGACAAACTGATTGTCGATCAGCAAATAATAGCTTATAGCTCGCTCGCAGATATTAAAGACACCGACTGGTCAGGCTGTGACATCGTGATCGAGGCCACGGGTGTGCATCATAAGCAGCCTGAACGCTTAAGCGCTTATTTCGATCAGGGAGTTAAAAAAGTCATCGTAGCGGCGCCAACGGCAGGCGCATTAAATATTGTTTATGGCATTAATGACCATTTGTATGATGCTGAAAATAATCATTTAATCACCGCCGCTTCCTGTACCACCAACTGCCTCGCGCCCGTGGTAAAAGTCATGCAGGAGAAGGTCGGCATTGTGCATGGCAGCATGACCACTATTCACGATATCACGAATACTCAAACTATCGTCGATAAAGGCCACAAAGATCTGCGCCGTGCGCGGGCCTGCGGCCAGTCGTTAATTCCTACCAGTACCGGTTCTGCAAAGGCGATTACGGAGATCTTTCCTGAACTCAAAGGCAAACTCAATGGCCATGCGGTCAGAGTGCCGTTGCTGAATGCATCGCTGACCGATTTTGTATTTGAAGCATCACGGGCGGTAAGCGCAGAAGAAATTAATGGTTATTTTCGAGATGCCTCAGAAAATGAATTGCAGGGTATTCTGGGTTACGAAGAAAGACCGCTGGTGTCAGTGGATTACGTTAACGATGCACGTTCTGCCATCATCGATGCGCTCTCTACCATGGTGATCAATCACACGCAGGTAAAAATATACGCCTGGTACGATAATGAATGGGGCTATGTTAACCGCATGATGGAACTGGTCGCCAAGGTTGCAAAGCATTTGTAAATGACGGATTGCCGTCTGCAAGGCTGCTGCATACCACGCTGAACAGCAAACTTCGCAATAGCGAACAGTGTGATTGTCATCGCCGGCAATGTGCAGGTGTCAACAATATTGAGTGCCTGTTACAAAATAATCCCTATGAGCTATAACTATACAAATAATTCTATATGAAGTTTAGGTTATTCTGGGGCTGCCATCTTAATGAGCGATACCACACTAGAACAACGTCTTGCCTTGCATGTGCAGCAAACACCGCTCGCAGTTATTGAGTGGGACCTGGACTTCCGGGTGATTGACTGGAACCCGTCGGCTGCACGCATCTTTGGTTACAGTTATGAAGAAGCCATTAACCAGTACGCAGCGGATATTATTTTGCCTGAAGCTGCACGGCCTTTTGTGTCGCAAGTATGGCAGGCGCTGCTGGAAAAAAAGGGCGGTCAGCGCAGCACCAACAGCAATGTTACCAAGCAAGGCAGGCTGATTCATTGTGAATGGTATAACACGCCGCTTGTGAACCCATCTGGTCATGTCATTGGCGTGACTTCACTGGTGCAGAATATTACCCGGCAAAAAGAGAATGAACAGGCCCTGGCCGAAGCAAAAGAGCGGGCCGAAGTGACGCTGCATTCTATCGGCGATGCGGTTATTACCACCGATGCCGCTGGCCGGGTTGACTACCTTAACCCGGTTGCTGAAAAACTAACGGGCTGGACGAATAAAGAGGCCGTCGGTAAAAAACTGCCGGAAGTGTTTCATATTGTCAACGAGCTGAATGGCGAGGTGCTTATCAACCCGCTTGAAAGGTGCCTCAATGCAGCTGGAATCGTCGATAATGCCAGCCAGGCGCTGCTGATATCGAGGCAGGGATACAGAATTTCGATTGAGGATTCTGCCGCGCCAATCGTTCTTAATAAAGAAATCATTGGTGTTGTGCTGGTATTTCATGATGTCACCAAAACCAGAGAGTTATCAAAACGACTCTCATGGCAGGCCAGTCATGATTCATTGACGGCTCTGGTAAATCGCCGCGAGTTTGATCGGCTGCTATCTCTGCTGCACGCTGATGCCTGCGAGCATCGGCATCAACATGCTCTGCTATATCTGGATCTGGATCAGTTTAAGCTGGTTAATGATACCTGTGGTCATATCGCAGGTGATGAGTTGCTCAAGCAGCTAGCCGTTCTGTTGCAGGAAAATATTCGAGGCAGTGACACACTGGCCCGTCTGGGCGGCGATGAGTTTGGCTTGCTGCTTGATCAGACAGCAATAGAGCAGGCTATGGTTGTGGCGAATAATTTGCGTGAAATTGTAAAAAAATTCCGCTTTGTATGGCAAGAAAAGACTTTCGATATTGGTGTTAGTGTCGGGCTGGCCGCCATCACCGAGTCTTCAGAAAGTGCCAGTGCTGTCTTAACCTACGCCGATATTGCCTGCTATGCGGCAAAAGAGCTGGGCCGAAACCGGATCCATGTTTACGGTGTTGATGATGCTGAAATGAACCAGCGCCATGGTCAAATGCACCAGGTTGCAAGCATTACCCAGGCGCTTAAAGACGACCGTTTTCAGCTTTATGCACAGGACATACAGTCGATCACAAACAAACAGTTTTGTCATAAAGAAATTCTGATTCGTATGCTCGATGCTGATGACTGTATCATGGCCCCGGGTTCGTTTTTACCGGCTGCTGAGCGATACAGTTTAATGCCTGAAATAGACCGATGGGTTATCCATCAGTGTTTTGCCTCCCTGAATACAATCATGTTGCCTGCTATAGCCGAAGAAATGCGAGAGGCTGTGCTCTTTAATATTAACCTGTCAGGTGCGTCGCTCAATGATGACCGCTTTCTGCAATATGTGCTGACCGAGGCTGATCGGTATAACGTAGCGTGCCAGCATATCTGTTTTGAAATTACAGAAACGATGGCAGTGGCTAACCTGGTCGCCACCCGGAATCTGATTAAACAACTGAAAGCCAGGGGCTTTTTATTTGCACTTGACGATTTTGGCAGTGGTGTTTCTTCTTTTGCATATTTAAAAAACCTGGATGTGGATTTTCTGAAGATTGATGGCATGCTGGTCAAAGATATTGTCAATGATGCTGTGAGCCATAGCATGGTGTCAGCGATAAACCAGATTGGCCAGGTCATGGGCATTCAGACCATCGCTGAATTTGTAGAGAATGAAGAGATTCTAAAAAAATTAAAGCTCATAGGGGTTGATTTTGCGCAAGGCTTTGGCATTTCGAAACCAGAACACTATATTAACTGATTTTAAACAAGCTAAAAGAACAGCTATAAAAACGCCCTAATATGGGGCGTTTTTTGTGTCTGAACTGTTAAGGTTATGATTTTACAAAGCATTAACATTTGCAGCGGCAGAAAAGTGATAAAAATGATAAAAATGACTAAAGTGATACTGAGTAGTATGCATTGATCGATATGAAAAGAGTTAACTATGAACACTGACGATGACCGTTACCTGTCAACCAGGGCCGCCGCACAGCTGTTAGGTGTGTCGTTACGCACCGTGCAACTGTGGGTGGAAAATGGAACCCTCGTGGCCTGGAAGACAGCCGGCGGCCATCGGCGCATATACGAGCAATCAGTCAGCCATATCATCAATCAGAGAAAAGAGTTAATAGCCAGGGAACATAAATCCAAATCTAAAACCAAAACCAAAACCAAAACCAAAACCAAAGAGCTGGTGATGCTGGTGGTCGAGGATGATATTGAAGTCAGGGATGCGTATTGTTTGTCGATTTCAATGACAGGCTTGCCGATAACAATCATCACAGCAGCGAATGGTTTCGAAGGGCTGATCAAGGTGGGCAAACACCATCCTGATATTGTTATGACCGATTTGATGATGCCGAATATGGATGGTTACGAAATGATTAATGCAATAAAAGCCGATAAGGAACAAAATCCCGGCAATGTAATAGTGGTCACCGCAATACCGGCCAATAACAGCCGGCTGCAATCGCTGGCTGAAACCGGCGTGGTGTTGTTTCATAAACCATTAGATATTAACAAACTTGAAGAGCTATTAATCAACCAGGTAAACGGGAAACAGTATGCATAAATCACACCTTATGAGTAGGTTTAAACTCGGCTTAGCTGTTATGTCAGTTGTTTTTGTCATGCTCAATACGCTCTCGTGTTCGGATACCCGGCATGCGCCATTAAAATTAGGCACCACTGTCTGGGTTGGTTATGAGCCGCTTTACCTGGGCAGAGAAAAGGGCTTTGTCGATAAAAAAGAAATTAAACTGGTTGAGTTGCTTTCCGCAACACAGGTGATGAATGCGTTCAGAAATAAAACCATCGACATTGCTGCGCTAACAATGGATGAAGTGCTGATTTTAGCAGAAGAGAAATTCGATCTGATGGTGTTCCTGGTGCTTGATGCATCAAATGGCGGCGATGCGGTGATAGCCAATAACAAGTACAGCCACTTTGCACAACTGAAATCAAAGAAAATCGGTTACGAGAACACCGCTGTTGGTGCTTATATGTTAAGCCGGGCACTTGACAAACATAATATGAAAAGCGGTGAGGTTAACCTGGTGTCTATGAATGTAAATGAGACAGAAAGAGCACTGTTAAATGAGCATGTTGATGCTGTTGTCACATTTGAACCGGCAAAGTCAAGATTAATTGAAAAAGGATTTAAAGAGGTGTTTAGCAGCCGCGAAATTCCCAATGAAATTCTAGATGTATTAATTATAAGAAAAGAACTTGTTGACAGTGAGGAAGACCGTTTGCAAAGGCTGGTTGATGGCTGGTTCATGACATTAAATCACTTTGACAGAAATAAAGAAGCATCACTGGCTTTCATGAACCAGAGACTGAAACTGTCTGATAAAGGCATTGCTACAGCATTTGATGGCATTGTTTTTCCGGGCAAGTCTGAAAACCAGAATTTTTTTGCAGATGATATCAATGAATCAGCTTTGTCTGCTATTGCCGTGCGCATATCTGAAGAAATGCGGGTTAATAACTTGTTAAAAGAAAGCATTGAGAGATTTGCTTTGTATGAAAACAAGTTTGTGCAAAATTAATGGAAGACTAAGATGAAATTATTGTCATCAGTAAGGGATAAAATTGTCACTGTCTTAGCCGTGCTGCTGCTGGTTCAGGTGGTCTATCTGGTTACCTATATTTATAATGTAGAAAGACAGGCGATCAAGAATACTGTTTATCAGGATGTCAAAAACATGAGTGTTGGCCTGCAGAGCTCGATCGAGTTTCTGATGCGGAATAATCATTTCGAACAGGTAACATTAAGTATAACCGGCTTAGGTGTTAATACCGCCATTCGTTACGCGCTGTTAACTGATCAGAACCAGAAAGTATTTGCATCAACTCAGTTGTCACATATTGATAAAAGTTTGTGGGAGGTGTCACTGGCTTTAGATGACCATGACAGAAAACGATTTATAGCGGATACAAAATCATCCATTACCAAAGCAAAAGGAAAAATATGGACGACCAAAAATGATGAAGCCGTGATTGCGATTTACCCGGTTGCCGCTTTTTTAGATTCGAATGATGTGGCCTTATCAAAATCCGGTACTTTAATCGTAGTGCATGAGTTGCAGGAAACGGTTGAAGCGGCCTATGGACTTGTTATGCGTGTGATTATTTTCCAGGTTGTGAGTTTGCTTTTATTTGGTGCGCTATTGCATTTTCTGGTATTTAGACGGATTTCTATCATCCGTACACACACTGGAAAGATTGCAGACGGTGATTATCAAGTACAAATACCCGTACACGGCAGTGACGAATTAGGTTTGTTATCACGTAATATTGAAGCTATGGCGACACGGGTTGATGAGCTTCTAGGGGCCGTGTTCCGCAGCGAAGAGACATTTTTGAAAGCCCAGGAAATAGCGCATATAGGCAGCTGGGACTGGGATATCGTTGGTGGCGAGCTTGCATGGTCAGATGAGATTTACAGGATTTTTGGCTTAAAACCACAGGAGTTTGGTGCAACCTACGATGCGTTTTTGCAAAGTATTCATGCCGATGACCGGGAGCTTGTGGTGGCTGCTGTCAATAATGCGGTACAAAACCAGCATGCGGCCTATTTCATTGAGCACAGAGTAACGCACCCTGATGGCGTTATCAGAGATGTTCAGGAGCAGGGCAAGGTCTATCGTGATGATAAAGGGCTGCCCGTTCGTATGATCGGAACAGTGCTGGATGTTACTGAAAGAAAAATCATTGAGCAGGCGCTGACCGATGAAAGAAACTTTATCAATGCAGTACTGGAATCAGCGGGAGCACTGGTCCTGGTGCTGGACAGAGAGGGCAGGTTTGTCCGGTTTAATAATGCCTGTGAATTGCTAAGTGGGTATACATTTGAAGAGATAGAAAATAAATTTCCATGGCAAACTGTGCTTCCAAAGAAAGATGCGGTATCCATATATGAAGATGCATTTAAAGCGCTGGTCGACAACCCAGAAAAGCAAACAGGCTTCTACATTAATAACTGGGTCGACAAATCGGGTGTCTTATATTTAATAGAGTGGACGAATAGTTTGTTGTTTGATGACGAAGGCAATGTTGAGTATGTGGTGTCAACGGGTATTGACATCACTGAAAAAAACAAAGCGCTGGATGAAATCAAGCAGTACCGGGATAACCTTGAAGAACAGGTAAAAATAAGAACAGAAGAGCTGGAGGACGCACAGGAGGAGCTAATCAGAAATGAACGGCTGGCTACACTCGGCCAGCTGACAGCAACCGTTTCCCATGAATTGCGAAACCCTCTGGGCGCAATGTCACCGTCGCTTTATGTGGTGCAGAAAATCAGTGATCCTGATAATGAGAAGTTGCAGCAGGCTATTTCAAGAATCGGCAGAAATATCGAACGCTGTGACCGGATAATCGATGAACTGCTTGATTTTACAAGAATCGATAAATTAACAATGACAAAGGTTGATATTGATGGCTGGCTTACATCAGTCATAGAAGAGCAGACAGTGCTTGATGGTATCGCGCTTGAACTGGATTGCTCGCTAGACGGCGAACAGACGATGATCGATGTCGAGGTTGTCAGAAGAGCGGTGATAAATGTATTTGATAACGCCTGCCAGGCAATGATGAATGAGTCTGATGGCAACAGAGTGATACAGGGCTCTAAGCTGAAAATAAGAACCGAAAAAATTAACAACAGAGTCAATATGATCTTTTCTGACAATGGCAGCGGCATGAATGATGAGATTAAGAAAAAAATATTCGAACCGCTGTTTTCAACAAAAGGTTTTGGTGTCGGGCTGGGCATGCCGACCGTTAAAAGAATTATGGATCAGCATCATGGTGGCATAGAAATAGAATCTGAAGAAGGCCATGGAACACTGGTTACTTTATGGTTGCCAGGGCTGAGTACGTCGTAGTGTCTTGCCTGAATATGACAACAGGGTCGTTATTATGAATCGTTTAACAAGAACAGGTACTGATTGATGTCGGTTTCGATGGAATGGCACGCAGGCCATACAAGCAAGACGCTCAGGGTTCTGATTGTCGATGATGATGAGGATATAGCCGATTCACTGGTCGCTATTTTAGAGATGCAGGATGAACAGCTTGAAATCAGAACTGCATTAGGTATCAGTCAGGCAAAACTGCTTGTTGAATCGTTTAAGCCGGATATAGCCCTGCTGGATATAAAGCTGGGGCAGGATAGTGGCCTCGATTTGCTGAGCTGGCTGAAGAGTGAAGTCAGTGATATATACTGCATAATGATGACAGCATTTCGGGAGGCAGACTACGCGGTAACGGCTGTAAAAAAAGGCGCAAATGATTATCTGCACAAACCCATTCAAACAGAGAAATTATTTTCAGCTGTTTCACGTGCCAGTGATCATCAGCACTGGCTGCAGGAAAAAAATAGCAGTGAAAAAAGATTCAGGGCAGTCTTTGAGCAAACTTTCCAGTGGTTAATGCTGACAGATAAAAATGCAGCCTTACTTGAGGTTAATAAACAGGCGCTGGACTTTAAAGGGCTTGCGCTCAATGATGTGGCTGGAATTGAGTTACATAAAGCGCCCTGGTGGAGTGACGACAATGTATCACAACAAAAAATCAAAAGCATGGTGGAGAAAGCAAGTCAGGGCGTGTTTGTAAGGCATGAGCTGCAGATCACTAATGCTTTAAGTCAGGAGCTTACCTTTGATATCTCGGTTAAACCGATACTTGATTCAACTGGCAGTCTTGAACTGATGCTTGTCGAGTGCCGGGATATTACCGACCGCAGAAATGCTGAGCTGGCGGTGATAAGAGCCAATGACAGTCTTGAGCTAAAAGTCAAAGAAAGAACAAAGGATCTGATAGAAGCAAAAATATTAGCAGAGAAAGCCAACCAGTCGAAAACTGATTTTCTTTCAAGGATGAGCCATGAACTGCGCACCCCGATGAACGCAATCATCGGATTCTCTCAGCTGATGGAAATGAACGCGTATGAGCTTTCTGAAGATAACCGACTGAACCTGGATGAAATATTAAAGGCAGGTATTCATCTGCTGGATTTAATAAACGAAATTCTTGACCTTGCGAGAATCGAAAGCGGCAAGTTAGAAATCAATCTTTCGCCGGTTGACCTGAGCAAAGTCTTTAAAAACTGTTTCGCGATGATAGCCAAATCGGCAGCGGATAGAAAAATCAGTGTGATTGATAATGTCAGTGCAAAATATCAGCTGGTAGTGGCCGACGAGTTGCGTTTAAAACAGGTTTTGTTGAATATTTTTTCAAACGCGGTCAAATATAATAAAATTAATGGCTGCGTTGAAGTAAATTCGATTGTCAGCGGAAGCAAGATTAAAATTACAGTCAAAGATACAGGAGTCGGTCTTCGTGCTGATCAATTAAAAAAAATGTTCAGGCCCTTTGAAAGGCTAAATGATGATCCTGCAATAGAAGGTGCGGGCATCGGCCTGGTTATCAGTAAAACGCTGGTCGAGTTAATGCATGGACAGATTGGTCTGAGCAGTGAATACGGTGCCGGCAGCGAGTTCTGGATTGAGCTTGATGTTGCGATTTAAATCGGTGCTTAAACTCTGCCCGCTTTTGCCTGAGCATTAAACTCACAGAAGCAGGCTGGCAGGGCACTGTGGCGGTTTGTTAACAGTACAGCGTTAAAGCCGCGCCGCTTATGGCCCCGCCTTACGGGCGGATTAAAATTTGTCAGAGACCCTGTTATCGTACTATTATGTGATTTCTATTGGTCTTCTGGTTTTCTTGTGCTGCGTAAACTTCCCTCGCTCATTATACCGCTTAGCCTGCTGGGGCTGGCTTTATACTTATACCCCATCATTGAACAGCTTCCTGCCTCTCAGCTGGTACTGATTCATTTTCTGCCAGTCATTATCGGCGCGATTGTCTTGGTTTTCTGTTTTAAATTCAATCGCAGCCTGCTGTTCTTTAGCGCGATAGCCGTGTTGCTTATCTATGCTGTTATGCAGTGGTATCTGCCGTTAGCCGCTTATGTTGAGGCGAAAATTATCTGGCTGTCATTAACTGTCTTCCTGCCCTTTAACATGATGCTGATTTCATTGCTCAAAGAGCGCGGCATGCTGACCTGGTGGGGTGGCAGTCGTTTTGCGCTGCTGTTCTTGCCGCTTTTGGTTTGCATGGCACTGGCCAAGTTCTTTCCTGATCTGTTGCGGCCCCTGCTGACATGGCGCTTCATCGATGTGGCATTTTTGAAACACTCCGTCTTTTCTCAGCTAGCGCTGGTGATGATGATACTGGCAGTGCTGGTTCTTAACGGCCGCTGGTTTGTCCAGGCCACCGCGCAAAATAGTGCCATATTTATTACACTGCTTGCCGGCATTGCCATGGTGTATTTTAAAAACCGGGATACGGCGATGGCTGTTTTTTCCATTGCCGGTATGTTGATGCTGGTCATTGCCGTGGTTCAGGAAACATGGAGCATGGCCTATATTGATCAGTTAACGGGTTTGCCAGGACGACGCGCGCTGGAAGAAGAGCTGCTGAAGTTAGCGGGTAATTATTCGATTGCGATGGTGGATATCGATCATTTTAAAAAGTTTAATGATACCTATGGTCATGATGTTGGTGATCAGGTATTAAAAATGGTGGCGTCAAAGATCAGACAGTCAGTTTCCGGGGGCAAGGCTTTTCGTTATGGCGGTGAAGAATTTACCATTGTCATTCCCGGTAAAAACAGCAATGAAACCAAAGAAAACCTTAACTTTGTTCGCACCAGTGTCGGTGATACTGAATTTAGAGTGCGTAAGCAGGATCGTCGTCAGCGAAAAAATAATAAAGACAGCGGTAAAACGGTTCAGGTGACTATCAGTATTGGTGTGGCCAACCGCACCGATAAAATGGCATCGCCCCATGAAGTCATTAAAGCCGCTGATAAAGCCTTGTATCAAGCCAAGAAGAAAGGCAGAAACAGGGTCTGTGGCTGATATTGAGAAATTGAAACTAACTGCTGGCGGTGTTTAACCGGCACCTGCTTTGACTTTTATTAACCGCTATTGCCGCAGTCAGCATCTATGCCCCGGACTATGGTTTACAGCTGAGTCCTGATAGCATGCGATAGCGGTAAAAAAGGGTTAAGCCTTAAACCGCTTTTAGTTTTATTAAGCTTGTTTTAAATACTGAGTCAGAAAAACGATCATTCGCTGATCGTTAGCATTGCCATTATCATCAACTAAAAAAAGTCCGATCATGATTATTAACCCCGCTGAACTGGATACACATTCTGTCTATAAATTATTAGCCGGCTCCGTGGTGCCAAGGCCGATTGCCTGGGTTTCTACAAGCAGTCGTCAGGCTGAACTTAACCTGGCACCGTTCAGTTTTTTTACCGTCGCCTCACGCGAGCCCCCTATGCTGGCAATCTCTATCGGTCCGCGAACAGGCGGTGAGGCTTATGCTAAAGACACGCTGACGAATATCAGGGAAACCCGGGAATTTGTCATTAATATCGTCTCGGTATCGCTGGCAGATGCCATGCATGAAACGGCTGTTAATCATGCGCCTGAGGTTAACGAGTTTGCACGTGCCGGTGTCACGCCGGCCGCATCGGTTGTGGTCGCTACCCCTCGCGTTGCAGAAGCCAGAATCAGCATGGAATGCACACTCGAGCACATGCTGAAATTAGGCACTGATTATCTGGTTGTAGGCCGTATGCAGCGCTTTCATATCGATGATGATTTAATCAGTAATGGCCGTATTGATTTGCTGGCACTGGATCCGCTGGGCCGCATGGCTGGTAATTTTACCAAGGTAGAAAGCCTGTTTGATTTGCCGCTGGCTGACAAATGATTTGAAAGCTCAAGCCAATGCTACCAGGTGAAAGTATCTTAATTATTGTAACGGCTTTTAATTTGGCTTATCAGGCTCATCTTTTATAAAAAATTGATCTGCGTTAAAGCACAAAGCTACGTTTGTCTTATAGTCTGTTGACTCGCGTTTAGCGTTTATTTACTAACACTGAGAGTCATTTATGTCAGCGACAAAAATTGGTGTGTTAACGGCATCAGACAGAGCCAGTGCCGGTCTTTATGAGGATATTTCTGGCCCTGTGATCATTGAAACATTAGCGGAGTATTTGTCATCTGAGTGGCAGCCTGTTTACCGGCTTATCTCTGATGACCAGTCAGTGGTTGAGGAAAACCTGATAGAAATGGCCGATGAAGAAGGCTGCTGCCTGATTGTAACAACCGGTGGTACAGGTCCGGCACCCCGGGATCTGGTGCCGGAAGCGACTGAAAACGTATGCGATAAAATGATGCCAGGTTTCGGTGAGTTAATGCGTCAGGTGAGCCTGCAATACGTTGCCACGGCGATTTTATCGAGACAAACGGCGGGCATACGCAAGCAAAGTCTGATTATTAATCTGCCGGGTAAGCCAAAATCAATACGCGAATGCCTGGATGCGGTTTTCCCCGCCGTGCCATACTGCATAGACCTGATTGGCGGGCCTTTTCTGGAAACCAATGAGCACGTGATGAAAGCCTTCAGGCCCGGACAATCCACATGAAGGTTGAAAAGGCCGGGCCTGAATGTGCCCGCGCTATCAGCTGTTATAGAGCTTGAAATACTGCTCACGTAAACGATTTTTTTGTACCTTACCCATTGCATTTCTTTCAAGCTCTGGCACGACAATTATCTTTTTAGGCGCTTTATAACTGGCAAGCTGCTGTTTCAGTTCGGCAATGATCGCATCGTCAGTCGCTATAGTCTGCCCCGGTTCAACCACCACCACAGCGGTGACGGCTTCGCCAAAGTCTTTATGAGGCAGGCCGATGACAGCGGATTCTTTGATGCCTTTTACCTCATCAAGCAGCAGTTCGATTTCCTTCGGGTAGACATTGTAACCACCGGTTATAATCATGTCTTTGTTTCGGCCGACGATGCGAATATATCCCTGCGGGGTTAATTCAGCCAGGTCACCGGTCATGAAATAACCGTCATCAGTAAATTCTTCGGCGGTCTTTTCTGGCATGTTCCAGTAACCTTTAAAAACGTTTGCGCCTTTGACTTGCAAAGCGCCGACGCCGCCAGCTAGCGGCTGGTTGTTTTCGTCAACTATCCTGGTCGATACACCGGGCAGGGGTAAACCAACCGTTCCTGCCAGGCGTTCACCGGTCACCGGGTTGGATGTATTCATGCCGGTTTCTGTCATGCCGTATCGTTCCAGGATGGTGTGACCGCTGCGTGTTTTAAAATCGTTAAAGGTCTGCTCCAATAAGGGTGCAGAGCCGGAGATGAATAAACGAATATTGCGACAGACATCTTGATTAAAGTCTTTATCATCCAGCAAGCGGGTATAGAAAGTGGGCACGCCCATCATTACCGTTGATTTAGGCAGCAATTGCAGCATGGTTTTTGTATCGAATTTATTCACAAACAGCATTTTGCTGCCGCCCAGCAACACATTATGACAGGCAACAAATAAACCATGAATATGAAAAATGGGTAGCGCGTGCAGCAATACGTCTTGTTGTTGCCATTGCCACGCCGCCTGAAGTGCCAGACCGTTAGCGGCCAGATTGCCATGAGTGATCATTGCGCCCTTGGGCCGGCCGGTGGTGCCTGAGGTATATAAAATAACAGCCAGATCATCGGCATCGGATGCCACGGTTTCAAATTCGGCTTCGCTTGAGCGGCTGTTTTCAACCAGGCTGCCGCTGTGTCCATCGCACGCTAATGTGAAAACCTGGATCAGCTGAGTGTTTTTTCGGGTGTGAAAAAAAGCCTCTGACGGTGGCCGGCAAATGACCGCAGAAGGTTGGGCGTTTTCGAGAAAGTAGCTTAATTCACTTTCGGTATAGGCGGTATTAAGTGGTAAATAGACAAAACCGGCGCGTAAGCAGGCCAGGTATAAAAAGATGACCTCGGCAGATTTATCAACCTGGACAGCTACCCGGTCGCCTTTTGTGATGCCTGCATCGGTCAGAAAGCGGGCCAGCCGGGCGCTTTCCTCGGCCAGAAAAGCGTAGCTGTATTGGCTGCCGTCGTCTGTTTCTATGAAGGTAGCGTCGGTATTTTCGGGGAAATGCGCTTCAAAAACGTCGTAAATATTTTTTTTCATCGTGGCTTCTTTGCTTGACAACTAAATTGGCTACTGATTAGATTACACCCAATCTCATAATTATGAATTATAAATTATATCAATTAGTATAGTCACGGGATAATTGACACAGATGACAGAGCGTATTCAAAGTCAGGCATTGTACATGCAGGTTGCGGATAAATTACGTGATCAAATCTATCAGCATGAGCTTAAACCAGGTGATGCCATTGATGAAATGGCCTTGTGCGAACGTTTTGGCATTAGCCGCACGCCGCTTCGTGAAGCCTTAAAAGTGCTCGATAGTGAAGGTTTGATTGAGTTAATACCACGGAAAGGCAGCTTTGTTCGCAATATGGACATTGATGAGCTGAATGAATTATTTCCGGTGATGGCGGTTTTAGAGGGCTTATGTGCACGAGAAGCCGTTGAAAACTGTCAGCAACAGGATTTAAATCAGCTCACTGATATGCATGAAAAGTTAGAAAACTATGTGTCAGAAGGCAATATTGATGCTTATTATGAGCAAAACTTTGTCTTTCATCAGGCCATTCAGGATTTATCAGGCAACAAGTGCTTGCAACGTATTATTGGTGATTTGCGGAAAATACTGCGTCTGGCTCGGCATATGCAGCTGACCATTCCAGGGCGACTAGAGGCTTCGTTAGAAGAGCATCGTCAAATCATGCAGGCTTTTAGCCAGCATGATGCTGAAATGGCCGACCAATGTATGCAGAATCATTTAAAACAACAGTGGCAGTCACTGGTTAGTAAGCATTTGTCTGAAAAGTAAGCTAAAACAGTACGATTAAGTTAAAACCAGCAGCGACCAATTTAAGAGGATTTTTTTATGAATTTAGGTAAAACACAACGATTAGCAACATTACTGGGAGCGGCTTTTGTTGTCGCTTCGTGTTCACCCACAGCCGACCGTGAATTACGTGCATCTCACCAGTGGCCAGGTGGCAAGGGTGATATCCGCGACGAGATGGTACAAATGATCGCCCGCGATGTGAATAATTCAAACACCGGTCTGAAAATCAAAGTCTACCCCGGTAAGTCACTGTACAAGCCGAAAGAGCAGTGGGCGGCGATGACGAAAGGCAAGCTGGATATGACCGCTTTTCCTCTGGCCTATGCCGGTGGACGTCATCCGGAGTTAAACCTGACTTTAATGCCGGGTCTGGTTAAAAATCATGATCATGCACAGCGTTTAAACAAGTCTGAATTTATGAACCGTATTAAAGCTGTGATGGACAAAGCCGGAGTAATGGTTTTGGCGGATACCTGGTTAGCCGGAGGTTTTGTCTCGAAGAAGAACTGTATTCTGGAGCCAGATGACGTTAAAGGTCAGGCTTTCCGTGCCGCGGGTAAAGCGTTTAACCAGATGTTAGCAGGCGCCGGTGCGTCTATTACCAAGATGCCAAGTTCTGAAATTTATACCGGTCTGCAGACAGGTGTTTTGGATGGTGCCAATACCAGTTCAGCGAGTCTGGTTTCATACCGTATTTATGAGCAGGTTAAATGTTTAACAGCACCTGGTGATAATGCGTTATGGGTAATGTACGAGCCAATTCTGATTTCGAAGAAAACCTTTAACAGTCTGACCAAAGAGCAGCAGGATGTGATGCTGGCATCGGCTAAAAAAGCCGAGATCTTTGCCTTTGAAGGTGCGAAGAAAGCCGATGAAAAGCTAGTGGATGCCTATAAAAAAGCCGGTGTTAAGGTCGTAACGATGACGGCAGAGCAAGCGGCTATGTGGCGTGCAATTGCAGATAAAACCTCATACAAAGATTTCGCAGAAAAAGTAGAAGGCGGTCGTGAACTGCTGGATTTGGCGTTATCTGTTGAGTAACAATCAGTTTTGACAGGGGTTTTCCCTGTCATACTTATAAACGGACACTATACTACCTATAGTGTTCGTTTTTTTGTTTAGGGCAAACCATGTTCACCTTGTTAGTCAGATCGGCCTTCGGCTTTGCCTAAAAGCAGATATCGGTATATTTCTGGCATCAATGCAGTAGCTGTCTAAACGCAACTGAGCAGATATGGTTTTTTATAAAGTCCTGACAGCTAAGTTAACGGCCGTGTTTCATCGTCGTGATCGGCCCTGGCAAGGCAGCAATTATTCTCTACGGGGATTTCTTAACCGCTGAACGTCTGGGCGACTCGCAGCAGATTTACCTCACAAAAAGGTGTGCTTTTAAAATGAAAACTTTCATTCAGTTGATAACTAATGCATCAAAGCTATGCGGCATGATCTCCGCGCTGATGATACTGGTATCGGTTCTGGTGGTCTGCCAGATGGTCTGGATACGCTATGTGCTGGAAGCATCCTCTATCTGGCAAACAGAGTTCGTAACCTATTTACTGGTGTCGGCGACCTTCATCGGTAGCCCCTATGTTTTGTTAACGCGTGGCCATGTCAATGTCGATTTAATTCCTTTATATATGCAGCATCAGTGGCGTGTAAGGCTGGCACTCTTTGCTTCAACATTATCACTGGCTTTTTGTATGTTAGTGATGGTGATGGGTTTTGAGTTTTGGTATGAAGCCTGGCAAGCTGGCTGGGTGTCAGACTCGATCTGGGAAGTGCGTTTATGGATTCCATACTTGTCCTTGCCTGTTGGTTTTATGATTTTATCTTTGCAATATGTTGCCGATATTTTGAGTTTAATACGGGGTGAAGAAATGCCCTTTGGAATCGCTAATGATGAAGCGATGGAGTTATAGATAATGAGCCCTCTAATTATTGGTTTGTTAATTGCGTTTTCTTTAATACTGATACTGTTATGCGGTGTGCCGGTAGCATTTGCACTTGGCATGGTTGCTGTAGGTTTTTTGGTGATCTTTGAAGGGCCCAATAGTGTTAGCGTGATAGCGGATACCTTGTTTGCCGGCTTGAATGAGTTTGCCCTGCTGTCAATTCCCATGTTTATTTTAATGGGAGCCGCGATCGCATCATCACGTGCGGGCAGTGATTTATATGAAGCACTGGAACGCTGGTTTTACAGAGTACCGGGCGGCCTGATCATTTCAAACCTGGGTGCCTGTTCTATCTTTGCCGCATTAAGTGGTTCCTCTCCGGCTACCTGTGCCGCGATTGGTAAAATGGGTATCCCTGAAATGCAAAAGCGCGGTTACCCGGACAGTCTGGCCACCGGTGCGATCGCAGCCGGCGGAACCCTGGGTATTTTGATTCCGCCCAGTATTACAATGATTGTTTATGGTATTTCAACCGAGACATCAATCGGCCGTCTTTTCATGGCCGGCATCATTCCTGGTTTACTGTTAACCGCTCTGTTTATGGCCTGGTCGCTGTACTATGCCAAACGTAATGGCTTCCATTTTAAAATAGGTGATAAAGGCTATTCGTGGAAAGAAAAGTTTGAAATTCTGCCTAAAGTGCTGCCTTTCCTTGTCATTATTGTGCTGATTCTTTACGCCCTCTATGGAGGTGTGGCAACGCCTTCGGAGGCGGCCGGTGTGGGTGCATTTGTTTGTGTGGCGCTGGTTATCTTCATTTATAAAATGTGGAACATGCGCGAGAACTGGGAAATATTACGCAGCGCCATGCGTGAGTCGGTGATGATCATGATGATCATTGGTACAGCGGCACTTTTCAGTTACATGATGTCGAGTTTGTATGTGACTCAGTCATTAGCCGAATGGATTGCAACACTTGACGTCAGTCCCTGGCTGCTTTTAATCTGCATAAATATTTTCCTTTTAGTTGCCGGTTTATTTCTGCCACCGGTTGCCGTTATTATCATGACGGCGCCAACACTGGTGCCTATCGTTGAAACCATCGGTTTTGATCCGATCTGGTTCGGCGTGATGTTAACGATTAATATGGAAATAGGTTTGATCACGCCGCCAGTTGGCCTGAACCTTTATGTGATTAACAATATCGCACCAGATGTCAAACTGCCGACAATATTATGGGGTGCACTGCCGTTCATGTTATGCATGATTCTCGCCATTATCCTGTTGATTATATTCCCCGGACTTGCAACCTGGTTACCTGACTACATGATGGGTACCGCGCAGTATTAAACACAGAAGGCTAATCAGTTAGTGGATATTTTAATTTTGTTAGCCAGTGGTGCGGTGGCCGGCATGTTTGCCGGCCTGTTAGGAATTGGCGGCGGCATTATTATTGTGCCGGTACTGGCGATGGTGTTTAAAACTCAGGGTGTCAGCATTGATGTGCTGATGCATGTGGCCATCGGCACCTCTCTGGCGACCATTGTTATTACCTCTCTTTCATCTGTCAGGGCACATCATAAACACGGCGGCATAGACTGGGCAGTGGTTCGCGTCATGAGTGCCGGTGTATTTGTCGGTGCACTGCTGGGGGCTGTGATCGCAAAAATGATTCCAGGCGAAGACTTAAAGCTGATTTTTTCAGTTTTTATGTTCGTGATCGCCGCTCAAATGTTTTTTGGCAACACATCGAAACCCCATCGCGTTTTGCCGAAAACAGCAGGCATGTTATCTGTCAGTAGCCTTATCGGCATGATTGCATCAGTCATGGGAATAGGCGGTGGTTCACTCTCGGTACCTTTCTTAACCTGGTGCAATATGAGCATCAGAAATGCGATTGCCACGTCATCAGCAGTGGGTTTTCCGATTGCTGTTTCAGGCACAATCGGCTTTATATTAACCGGCTGGGCTGTGGCGGAGCGCCCGGTGATGAGTCTGGGTTTTGTCAATATACCGGCATTTATTAGTATCATAGTTGCCAGTACCTTATCTGCACCATTAGGTGCCTGGGTTGCTCACCGCATCCCGGCTGTGATTTTGAAAAGAATATTTGCAGGCTTTTTATTGATACTGGGTGTACGCATGTTGCTGTCTTAGGCCTCTGTGCAGAAAAATAAAATCACATTACCGGCTTGCACGGGTAATGTGATTGGCAGCTGATAACGTTTAGCTGATGCGCTGAAACAATGCGTTCAGTTTAAGCGTTAAATAGCCGCCTAGCTGGTAGAAGCTGAGCCCGGCTATAATCAAAAATGTGCCGCTCCATATTCGGCTGTCGACGTCTTCAGCATTCAGGTATTGACCTAATACCAGGGCCGCTACCGGCGTGATTAATGGAATCAGTGCAATTTTACTGGCTTCAATATTTTTCAAGATATAGAAGTACAAACTAAAACCAAGCACTGAACCAATCACGCTCAGATAAAGTATCGAGCTCCAGCCGGTAGCCGAGATGGTTTCAGGTATATGGCCGTCACTGAGCAACCAGAAGCCCATCAGAAAAATGACACTGACCCAGATACCACCGGTGGTGAGTGACATAATCGGCAAATCCGATGCAAAGCGTTTAAAGACAACGGTGCCAAAACTGTGCCAGATAACCGCTGCAAGCACGGCGATAATGCCAAGAATATAGGTCTCGCTTTCTGTGCTTTTTGAATAAAAGATAATCATCAGGCCGCTAAAGGCGATGCAGATACCAAACATGCGCTGCATGGTTAATGACTTTTCATTCAAAATAATCGCCGCAAAAACTCCCGTTACCAAAGGCATCAGGCCAAATATTAAAGCGATCAGGCCCGATGAAATAGTTTCAGCAGCCCAGTAAATTAAAATCATGCTGAAGAAAATATTAAAACCACTCAGCAGGTACATGCACCATGCGCGTTTATGCCACACCCAGTCGGAGCGCAAGGCCATTGCCAATAGCTGGCAGAGCACAGCAGCAATCATCATGCGGCTGAGCACAGCAAAAACAAAGCCGGCATCAACAGCGCTCCATTTAACAGCAAGCGGGGTGGTCGACCAGATAATAACAATCGCAACATAAGCCAGCGGTAGTGACATTGCTTTTCTCCTTTAAAAGCGATGCTAAATTAATTCAGCAAGTTAACAGCAGTGCGTGAAAACATGGTCAATAAAACAAAGCAAAAAAAAGGCCGCAGATCTTTCGGTCTGCGGCCTTCAGGGATTTGTTTGTAGTATTAACTTTTTACATGAACTTTCCTGTCAGCGCACAGACGCACATTGTCACCACAAGCCAGCGGCAAATGATGAGAGACGGCAGATGTTTGTTGAAAGTTGAGTTCATGCTCTGAGTGTCTGGCCTGGCATAAAAATTGTCAATACTTTTTTAAAATTATTTATTCGTTAACAAGCTTATGGATTATCGACAGTGTATGAGGATTATCCCATTCAATGCTGCCAAACAGTGAATATCGTATCTTGCCTTTTTTATCGATCAGATAGCTGGTCGGAAAAGCAAACACCTGCCAGCGCTTTAATGCTGCACCGTCAGTATCCATCAGAATCGGGAAGCTAACATTCACTTTGTTAGTCAGGAAGTCTTCGATAACCGTTTTTTCTTCAGCCATATTGACACCTAAGATCACAAACTTGTCTTCAGTAAACTGATTCTGCAGACGTTGCATTGAAGGCATTTCATGTACACAAGGCGGGCACCAGCTGGCCCAGAAGTTAACCAGGACCACGGTGTTTTTAAATTGCTGGAGATCGATAGTCTGATTCGTAACACTTTTTAATCTTAATTGGGCAGGTGTGCTGTTGGCCTTATGTGGTCTAAGTGATTTGTCTTGCTTGCTGCTGATGACGGCAGGGCTGGCAAGGGCCAGGCTGCTGACCGCGCGGTTTTTGTCTGGAAACTGTTTGAGCGCGGTGATCGCCTGATTGAGTATAGAGCTGAAATGATTCGTCAGCTGCTGCTCATAGGCATCTGCATCGGCTCTGAAATAAAAGCGGTCACGTACGCCGGCAAGGAGTTTAAGGAAAACGTCACTGCCAGCTTGTTGCAGTGCGGCGACTGTGCGTTCGAGCTTCCAGAACCAGGGCGATTCTTTAGCTTGAATAATGAACAATAACAGGTTGCTGTTGTGAACCACAGGCATCAGTTTGCCCGGCAGGCCAGGTTCCGGTGTTTCAGTATAAAACTTTGGGCTGATTAAGATCAGCCCGCTTAAGGCTTTGCTTGCAGGCTGGCTGATTTGCCATTGCCGTGCGCCGCGTAAAAGCGGGATGGCTGAGCGGCCTGTGGTCACGGCGATAACGTTTTTAGCCGTTTTTTTATGTGCCATTTCAATTAAGTCACTGATGTCAGCCGCAGGAATTGTATCCATGCTGCTGAGTGCAACCGGTAAAAAGTAGCTGCTAAACAGGTCGATAACCCAGACCTCGGTGCCAGAACGTGCGAGTTCCCGCGCAAGCTTTTGATCACTGGCTTGCGGGCCGGCTTCAGAATAGAACCAGAGTAACAGCGTGTTGCCTTCGGCTTTATGCTGGCTGTAACTGATCTCATTGCCAGAGCTGAGCGTAATGGCAGCCAGCTGGCTGGCGAGTAGCGGCGGCGAGAGAAAAAGAAGACTAACCGTACACAGTGAATAAAAATATTTTCTAAGCATGCTGACTCACAGGCAACACAACAGCAAGCATTAGAACAAACATTTCATCATGTCCATGATGCCTGAATAGTGCGGGCGAACCCAGTCGTGTCGGTATAGCGTTTCTTTAGCATCAAGACTTTGCAGTTTTATCCAGGAGTTTTTCGAAGATAAGCTGACGATAGTGCCTTCGGCGTAGTGCGCTGAGTCTAATTCGTGGTAGAAAAATATCTTGTCACCCTTTTTTGCATTATGGCGGCTGCCCAGACTGGATTCGAGCAAAATATCATCCTTGTCCCGTTTGATCGATAAGATATGACCGCTGGGCGAGAGCGCATTTAAATATTCATTCTCACTGCGGCACAGGGTCTCGCTGATCATTTTTCTTTGAGAGGTTTGCAGGTGACTTTTAAAAGCTTTACGGCAACGTTTTGCAGAATTTTCTTTGAAAGAACCGGAGTTGCCTTCTTCAATTTCCCACTGAGCAATTTTCTCAAGTGATGGAATTGAAAGTATTCTTATCCAGCCCCTGTAGCTGGCCTCGTAATAACAGGTGCTGAATTGTTTTCTATCGAAGGGTGACTTCTCATCGACGACGGATTTACTGGAATGATAGTCATCAAGCGCAATCATCATGATGTAATCAGCGTCTTGCCTGCCAGACTGTTTGCCGTAAATTTCAGCCAGTTCGATTTCGTTACCTACCGATTTGTTCAGCTTTCTATCGACGACGCGGCCGGACTGTTTTCCAAGCTCTCTGTCAAAACCCTGTTGCAGTCGTTTCAGGATGCTGCGCTTTGACTTTTTTTCAGGATTAACCGGTTCTTTGTAGCGGATAACAGTACGGCCGATACGGGCACTGCTGTCTGTAACAGCCGTTAATTTTGACGGCCTGTCAGGCAGCGTCTGGCCAATATTTTTTGTATCAATCTTGCTGAACATTGAGCAGCCATTGAGGCCAAACAGTAAAACCAGAGACAGTGCTGGGTACCGTATTTTGCAGGTATTATTCTTCATTTTTTTCTAATCCTAATATTTTTCTTAGCTTTTCTGGCTCGCTGCTTAAGAGCTTATTAAGCTTTAGTGAGAGTGCTTGCTGGGCGTTTTCCAGTGCCAGTTCAGACGATACAGAAGAGGAATGAACAACAAACTTTAAGTCATGACGTGATAATAACTGCTGTGTGTCATTTCTAAAAACTTCAAGGACAGCCCTGAGCCTGACAAAGTGCCTGTTGTTTTTAAAATAATGGTTTTGTTTGGCCCGTAAAGAAATGCTGGCGACCGTATCGTTGCTGTCTGTTTTGTATGCCAGCTTTGCGCTGTTTAAAGCCTGCTCAAGCGTGCCCCGGAGTGCACCCAGATGCGGCCCTGTTCTGATGCTGACGGTAAGATTTCCGGAGCTTAACAGAAACGTTTCCAGCGTTGAAATGAACGCCGTTATTTCGCGGCTAAGCGGCTTTTTATCGTATTGCAGCAATATATCTTTAAAAGCGTTGATGCTTTTGTGCTGCCGGCTTAATTGCTGATGCTGAATATATTGCTGATAAAGACTGGCGTCTTTTACTAAGCCGAGACTGGATTTTGCCTGGCGGATTTCTTTTTCCAGGCGAAGCTTTGTAGACTTAACCAGCGCGGCATGATTTAAGCTGATGGCGACGTAGTAGGTTGAGGCTGATTTACAGCTATCGACGAGTTTATGCTGGTCAACTGGAATTGCAGTGCTTTCTGATTTTGCCCGGTTTAAAGACAACTGGCTGAGTTTGCCGTCATGGTCGGTTTTAGTATTTTCTATTGTCGATGATACGTTACTGCTGATCTGCTGCACCAGATCCTGTCGCGCATTTAATTTTGCCTGCTCAAGCGTGGCGGCAGAGCCGCTGGCGTAGAAGACATTATGTCTGAGTGCCGGCGTGTTAAGGCAAATTATTTCATGGCTCTGCGGTTTGTTGAAAAAGCCAGGTGACTGACAGCCGCTTAAAACTGACATGCAAATGTAAGTGGTGAATTGAAATATGTGTTTACTGTTCATGGTTATTTATGCCTAAACGTGCAGTGGTTTAGCCTGTAGTCTTATGCCCGCACGGTGCTCTAGCAAGGTTAATAAATTCTAGTTATTGTGTTAATTGTTAGTCACTTTTTATGATACTTGTTATGATAGTGCAGCTGTTAGCGGCTTCAACATTTATCTACCGGTACACTTTGGGTACCCCGGATTTTGATCACTATCGACACCTCTCATTTAGCCCGGACTGTTAAAGCAATTATAGGTCATCGTCACCAAATTGCTCAGACTATAGAAAAAATAGTTAATATTGTTCAGCATGATGCGCTGCTGGTCAGTAACAGCGCTGATATCGCTGCAGCTGATGCTGTTTCGTTCAAACAAGCCCAGGATTTGTTAGGCCAGGAAAAAAAACTGGTGATCATCGATCTGTTTGATGAAATAGCCGTTGATGCGATTGCTGCCGTAGCGGGAATTGTACCCGGAGGCGGCTGTCTGGTATTTTGTCTGCCGCCGCGTGATCAGTGGCAAACTGTTTATCATTCTTTTTTTGCCAGGCGCTTTCTCACTGCCATGCAGGCCAATAAGGCGCTGCAATTTATCGACAGCACCGACGCGGCACAATTAAACGCCATGACAGAAAGTCTTATGGCCGTACAAACAACATCAGAAATGAGCCTGACCGCTGACCAGCTAACGGTAATTGAAAACATAAAACAGCTGAGTCAGTCACAACAAAGGCAGTCTCTGGTTGTTGTCTCTGACCGTGGCCGAGGCAAGTCAAGCGCTTTAGGTGTGGCAGCGGCTGAACTATTACAAAACAAAAAGATTCGCATTCTAATCACGGCGCCACGTTTCAAAGCCTGTGAAATGGCTTTTGTGCATGCGCGCAGAATTTTATCCGGTGACAGGGTAAAACAGGCCTGTCTTCGTTACGCTGAATCGGAGCTCAGGTTTATGGCGCCTGATGAAATCTTACACAGCGATTATGCAGCTGATATTTTGTTAATTGATGAAGCCGCGTCGATCCCGTTGCCGCAACTGAAAAGCCTGCTCCTGCGCTATCAACGCACGGTGTTTTCGTCCACCGTTCACGGTTACGAAGGCACGGGCAGAGGCTTCTCGGTGCGCTTTGCTAAGGTGCTGGATGCAAGCGTCTGGCGCTGGCAAAAAATTGAAATGAAAACACCGGTGCGCTGGGCCGCCGGTGACGGCCTGGAACAATGGCTGTTTAAGCTGTTGTGCCTTGATGTCGAGCTGAGCGAGTTAGCCGCTGATATTGAGCTTGGCAGGCTTAACATCAGGCAGCTTGAGCAGCAGCAGTTATCGGCAGATGAGGCCTTGTTAAGGCAGGTCTTCGCCTTGTTGGTGCTGGCGCATTACCGAACCCGGCCATCTGATTTGCAGCGAATCCTGGACCAAAATCTCAGCATTACGGTTGCAGAAATCGACAACACCGTGGTGGCTGTGTTGTTAAGCGCGGATGAGGGCGGTTTTGAGCCGTCGATGGCCGCCGCCATTTACCAGGGCCAACGCCGTGCCCGCGGCCATCTTCTGGCGCAAACGCTGAGTTATCATTGTGGGGTAGAATCGGCAGCGTGTGCACGCTCGCACCGCATTATGCGCATTGTGGTGCACCCGGACTGCCAGTCGAGGGGAGTTGGCCGACAGTTGCTTGGCTATCTTGTCGAGCGGCTGCAAAACAATGCGGTTGACCTGCTCGGTGCCAGTTTTGGGCTGACTCAGGCGCTGGCCAGTTTCTGGCAGCAAAATCAGTTTGAGCTGGTCAGGATCGGCCTTAAACACGAAAAGAGCAGCGGTGAGAGAGCCGCTGTTTTTGTCAGGCCATTGACTGAAAAAGGGCGCCAGATCCATGCCAAGGCACGGCAGCGTTTTAGCGCTCATTTACCGTTACTGCGCCACACGGTTCTGCGTGATGTCGAGCCGTGTTACCAGGCTGACAACGGCTCTGCGCAGTCATCGCAATTAAGCCCGCTTGAGCTTGAAGATATCAGCTCGTTTATTCACTACAGCAAAGCCTATGAACTGTGTATTGCAGGTGTCAATAAATGGTTAAACAATCATATTGAAAGTCTTAAAAGTATTGAGGCGCATGATCAGTATTTCAAAGTCGTCGACAGCATAGTGTTCAGGCAACATAGCTGGCAGACAACGGTCGAGATAATGCAGCTGGCCGGTAAAAAGCAGGCACGGGCTTTATTTAAAGAGGCGGTAAGCTGGTACTGGCAGAAGCTCAGTCACTGATCGATTGCATCAGCACAATGTCTTTGCCCTTTTGCCGGTATTGACGATAGCGCTGGCTGATTTCCTCGCTGACGGCGGTTTCATCGCCAGGCTTAAAACCGGCTTTCTGATAAAACGACTGCAGGTGCCGGTAGGCAAAGCAATAACAGGTTTTTTCAGCCAGCTGGGCTTTTATTTGCCCGAGCATTAAACTGCCAATGCCCTGCCGCTGGTAGTCCTGTCGAATACTCATGCTGCGTAATAACCAGCCGCCTTTAACAGGGCAAAGCCTTAAGGCACCGATAATAGCCGAGTTATTAGCTTGTGGTGCCCTGGCGATGATGATCACATCGATTTTGGCGGCCTGAGCGCGCATGCCCTGGGACTGAAAAAAACGCTTAACCAGTGGTAAGATAGACGGCTCAGCGGTTGTTACAGTGATAGGTGTTAATGGCTCGGTCATATTGTTATCAGTGTCAGCGTGTTAAAGAGGCCTGTTTTTGTCATGATGTCATTCAGATTGACAATGCGGTCTCTGTCATTGTATTACAGCACGCTGATGAAAGCCGTATCAATAAAGGTTCGGCTGTTATCGCTAAACTGAGTTTAAAAAACTATCAGTGCTGGCAAGGCGAGGATTTCAGCCATCATGCCGCGCTGAACCAGTTATTAGACGCAGCGGCTGGTGAGATTTGCCTGCTCTATCCGGATAAGGGCGCGCAGGCTTTGCCCTTGAGCGATCCCGGGCCGGCTGGGGAAAAAATAAAGTACCTAATAGTCATCGATGCGACCTGGCGAAAGGCTAAAAAAATCTGGTCTTTATCAACCAACCTGCATCGTTTGACCCGGTTTAAGCTGGGCGCTGATATCAAATCAAATTACCGCATCAGAAAAGTGCCGGAAGACGGCTATGTGTCGACAATAGAAGCCATCACGTACAGTCTGGCGGCGCTGGAGCAGCGGCCGCTTAAATATCAGCCGATGCTGGCGCTGTTTGATGCAATGATTGATTTTCAAATTGAAAAAATGGGGCCGCAGACCTATGACAAAAATTATACTGATAAAAAATAAAGAGGTCTTGTGTGAGCGATAAAAAACTCGTTGTAGCGATATCATCCCGGGCCTTGTTTGACTTGCAGGCAGCGCATGACATCTTTGAACAAGAGGGTGTGGATGCCTATTGTCAGTATCAGATTGAACACGAAGCGGAAGTGCTGGCAAAAGGCGTGGCTTTCCCGCTGGTACAAAAACTGCTGAACTTAAATGATGCCGCGGCCGACAAAATTCAGGTAGAGGTGATTTTGTTATCGCGCAACAGTGCCGATACCGGCTTGCGGGTTTTCAATTCTATAGAGCATTATGGCCTTGATATCGTGCGCGCAGCATTTTCAGGCGGTGATATGCCGTATCGTTACGTGCGCCCTTTTGGCGCTCATTTGTTTTTATCGGCCGACCCGGAAGACGTAAAAGCAGCCCTGGATTCGGGTCTGGCGGCCGCCACTATTTTGCCGTCAAAGGCCAATGATTCAGAGGAGCCGCTGCTGCGCATCGCCTTTGACGGCGATGCAGTATTGTTTTCTGATGAAGCAGAACAGATCTACCAGAAAAGCGGGCTGGCAGAGTTTGAAGCCTCGGAAAAAGCCGACGCCGAAAAACCCCTGCCCGGCGGTCCATTTAAAGAATTTCTGGCCGCATTGCATAATATTCAAAGCCATTATCCGGCCAAAATGTCACCGATACGCACAGCATTAGTCACCGCCCGTTGTGCACCGGCCCATGAACGCGTGATTAAAACATTGCGCGCATGGGATATTCGAATTGATGAAGCCTTGTTTCTGGGTGGGCGCGCCAAGGGAGCGTTTCTTGCCGCTTATGGTGCCGATTTGTTTGTCGATGACCAGCAGGGCCACTGTGATGTGGCCAGTGAGTTTGTGCTCACCGGGCATGTGCCCAATGGCATTAGCAATAAACAATAAACAATAAATAATAACAGCCCCGGCCTGTCATGGCTAACGGTCACTGGCGCAGAACAAAGCCTGGCCGCGAACGATTATTATTGCCGTATATCAGCGGATATCAGGACAAAAGCTGTTTTTTTACTGAAAAACTACCGATATAGTGGTATTTCTTTTAAGCTATGATCAATTCATAAATTACCGGGAGGCTTGCAGTGGTATTGCCATTCAAACCGTTTGTTCTGAGCGCATTTTTTATTTCTTTAACTTTCTTATTCAGCAGTACAAGCCAGGCGGCCCAGGCACCTTTGTTTTCGTTAAAAGGTGATCATGGCCAGCTTAGCCTGAAGCAATATCGCGGCAAGGTTGTCTATCTCGACTTCTGGGCCTCGTGGTGTGTGCCCTGTCGCAAGTCGTTTCCGTGGATGAACGAGATGCAGGAAAAGTATAAATCTAAAGGCCTGGTGGTGATAGGTGTCAACCTTGATGACAACAAGCAAGCGGCTGACGATTTTCTGCGCCAGGTGCCGGCAAAATTCACCATCGCCTATGATCCCAACGGTGTGACACCTGGAAAATATCAGGTTGAAGTGATGCCCACTTCTTATTTGATTGACCGCTCCGGCAAGCTTGTGGATAAACACCGGGGTTTCAAAAAATCTCAGCGCGCTGATATGGAAAGCAAGATCAGCACATTATTAGGAAAATAATGCATAAAAGTAAAAAGTATATCGCAGTGCTTTTAGTGCTGTCAGGGCTCTCTGCCTGTTCGACCATGAAGGATGTCTCCAATACGGTGAAGGACTCACTCTTCAATTATGAAAAAGTCAAACCCTGGCAACGTGGTGAGCTGGCTAAGGAAGACATGCAGCTGGTTGATGACGGCCTGATGACCTATGCGGATGACCATATTTATTTCAGTAAAGAAGCGGCGACCGGCGGTAAAGGTGTGGGCGGCGGCGGTTGTGGTTGTAATTAAATATGAAATCCATTCAAAAAAAGTTAGCCCTGGCGACCTGTAGTTTATTAGCCCACAATGCGCAGAGCGTCATGGCGGCAGGAGCGGAAGACTGGGCGGTTGATGCGTCATTTTTACATTACGAAGAAGAAGAGCGGATCACGGTTAATAAAATGATCGGCACCCTGGTCACCAATATCAGTGAGTCCGACAAAGTCAAAGTCGATCTGGTGTTTGATACCATGAGCGGTTCCACACCCAGTGGTGCGCTTGAAGGCGCGGGCAGTTTCACCACAATCACAACGCCATCCGGTGCGGGTGGTTTCAGTGCCTCGAGCGGCAGTACTGCACTGGCAGAATTTAGTGATACGCGCCTGGGTGTATCACTGGACTGGGAGCATACCAAAAAACGCCTTTACCGCATCAATTATGGCAGCAGCATTTCGGTTGAAAAAGACTATACCTCGTTCGGCCTGAATACCAATTATGCTCAGGATAGCAGCAGCCGTATTGTCACCTATACGGCCGGTGTTGCGGTGGCATTCGATGATGTGCGCCGCTCAACAGGCGGCACACCGGAGCCCTTTGCTTTATACGGTGGCGGTGAAACGCTGGAGAATGGCACCCGGGTAACACTGGATACTATTTTCGGTGTCACGCGGGTGTTTAACCGGCGAACCCTGGGCCAGCTGAATTTTTCTACCGGCTTTAATGAAGGTTATTTAACCGATCCGTATAAGCTGATTAGCCGTACCCAGCTGCTGGATATTAGCGACCCGTCAGCCGGCTTTGATGAAAAAGATACCTATTATGAAAGCCGGCCTTCCGTCAGGCAGCGCAGCAGCCTTTACGGTTCGATGGCGCATAGCACGCGCAATGACAACGTTTTGCATATGTCGTATCGCTATTACTGGGATGACTGGGATATAGTTTCAAATACGCTCGATTTTCGTTTGAAAATTCGATACGAAAATGATTTTTTTATCGAACCGCATCTGCGTTTTTATGATCAGACTGCCGCCAACTTTTATTATTTCGCCATCGAGCAGGAAGTGTTCGGTCCGAATGGCTTTCCTGAGTACGGCAGTGCTGATTATCGTCTGGATGAAATCGATGGCACCACGCTTGGCTTCAATATTGGCAAGACGTTTTCCGCTCACGGCAAATTAAGAGTGCGTGTTGAACACATCCGCTGGCAATATAAAAACTCACTGTTTGATGTCAATGAAGCGCTGGTGTTTCAGCTGAGTTATAAAAAACTTTTTGAATAAAGGCAGCTGTTATCGAATCTTTTGAAAAAGTGGATGACTATTGGCGCGCCCGCTTCCAGGCCATGGCCAGTCCCTGTGAATGCCTGATCGCCTGTGACGATGAAAACCTGGCCAGACAACTGGCAGAGCTGGCAATGGCTGAGGCCAGGCGAATCGAGCAGAAATTTAGCCGTTATCGACAGGATAATATTATTTACCGGATTAATAATTCGGCAGCAGAGGCCATCCGTGTCGATCAGGAAACCGCCGATCTGCTGGATTTTTCGGCCCAGTGTTATGAACTCAGTGACGGACTGTTTGATATTACCTCCGGCGTTTTAAGAGAGGCCTGGCAATTTGACGGCAGTGATCGTGTGCCGCAGGCAGCTGTCATCAAGCCGCTATTGCAACGGATTGGCTGGCCAAAGCTGATATGGAACAGGCCCTTGTTAACACTGCAGCCAGGCATGCAAATTGATCTGGGCGGCATTGGCAAAGAGTATGCTGTCGATCACGTCGCTAAGTGCTTAAAACAGCATGCCGCCGAGGTTAATGTGCTGGTCAATTTTGGCGGTGACCTGGTCGCAACCGGGCCACGTTTAATGGCCGTGCCGTGGACAGTAGGTGTTGACGACCCCTCTCGCAGCGGTGAAAAAGCCGTGGCGGGTGTGCAGTTATCTAAGGGCGCATTTGCAACCAGTGGCGATGCCAGGCGCTTTTTAATGAAAGATAACAGGCGTTATAGCCACATTTTAAACCCGAAGACGGGCTGGCCGGTTGAGCAGGCACCACGCTCGGTATCGGTACTGGCCAATACCTGCATTGAGGCGGGCATGTTAGCGACCTTTGCTTTATTGCAGGGGAAAAATGCGCGACGGTTTCTCGAGGAACAAGATGTTGTGTTCTGGATATGTGAATAGAAAAAGTTTGTAGAGAAAAATAGTGTTTTCAGTGGGCTGTTATCAGTTTGCAGTAAAAGCCAAAAGACTTAAAGATTCAGTTGACAATGAATTTCCAAAAATTAGAATTTACTGCCAACTGCCAACTGCCAACTGCCAACTGCCAACTGCCAACTGCCAACTGCCAACTGCCAACTGCCAACTGCCAACTGCGTCAGCCGGTATTTCTCATTCCCGCCGCTATCGCATTAATCGAACGTAATAACGGGCTTAACCATTGTTCACGTTCTGCTTCGGGTAACGATTCATCGCGGTAACGTTTGAGCAGTGTGACCTGGATATGATTCAACGGATCAAGGTAGGGATCACGCCGGCTCAGCGATAAAGCCAGGGTCGGGTTATGTTCTAACAGGCTGTGTGACTGACTGACGTTCAGGATGCTATCAACGGTGCGGTCATGCTCGGCTTTCATTAAAGCAAAAATGCTCTTACCTGTTTCAGGGTTGACGCAAAGCTGAGCATATTGCTCGGCAATGATCATGTCTGATTTTGTCAGCGCCATCTGGGTGTTGCTGATTAAGGCACGGAAATAAGGCCAGTTGTCATACATGTCCTGCAGTTTTTTGATGTGACTGCTGTCATTTAGAATGTATGACTCTAATGCCGAGCCTATGCCAAACCAGGCCGGCATGGTCTGGCGAGACTGCGCCCAGCCAAAGACCCAGGCAATCGCACGCACCGATGATTTAGAGCGGTCGGCTTTTTTCCGGTGAGACGGGCGAGAGCCGATATTGAGCATGCCGATTTCATACACCGGCGTGGCCTCGTAAAAATAATCCAGAAAACCGTTATCGGAATCAGTAAAGTCACGATAGGCGTGTTCACCCAGCGCCGTCAGCTGCTGCATGATCTGTATATGTTCGGCTTTTGGCTTCGGGTAATCCGTGACCAGGCAGCGGCTGGCCAGCATCAGGCCGGTAATGCCCATGGTAAGCTCATAAATAGCCGTTTCGGTATTGCTGTATTTGTTGGACAAGACTTCACCCTGTTCGGTGAATTTAATCTGTCCGTGCACCGTGCCTTCAGGCTGGGCCACAATCGCATCATGAGTGGGGCCGCCGCCACGACCAATGGTGCCGCCACGGCCATGAAATAAACGGCATTCCACGCTTTTTTCTGCCGTCAGGCGGATGACTTTTTGTTGTGCTTCATACAGATTCCATGAAGAGGCCATGATGCCGCCGTCTTTGCAGGAATCGGAATAACCGAGCATGACTTCCTGCAGATTGCCGGAGGCTTTTAATAAACCGGTATAGACTGAGTTGTCGAGTAATTTTTTGAGCACAATTTCGATGTGTTCAAGGTCTTCAATGGTCTCAAATAAAGGTGAAATAATCAGTTTGCTGAACCATTGATTATTGTCGTCTTTGCCGGCCAGGCCATTGAGGCTGGCTAACCACATGACTTCCATAATATGGCTGGCAGCGTGTGTCATTGAAATAACATAAGCGCCAAAAGCTTTTTCACTGATTTCAGACTGCATTTTAAACATGGTTTCAAACACATTGAGCGTTTCAATGTTTAAGTTGTCGAGTTTTTCTTTATCCAGCTCAAATACAGGAGGCGTATCGATATAGTCGGCTAATGTCTGCAGGCGCTGCTCTTCTGTCAGTGAATGATAATCGGGGGCGTTTTTAATCTGTTTGAAAACATCGGCCACCGCGTCGGTATGACGGGTCGACTCCTGACGAATATCGAGTTTTAGCAAATAAAAACCAAAGGTTTCGACTTGTCGCATTAAACGTTTTAGTTCGCCCTCGGCAATGCGTTCGTCGCCATCGGCAACTAATGAGTCATAAATGACGCGGAGGTCAGCCAGAAAGTCAGATTCAGAAGTGTAGGCATCAGAGGTATCTTTATCATAATTGCCGCTGAGCTGGGCTTTAATATTAATGATATTTTGATTGATACGGTGCTGCATATAGGCGATTTTGCGGCGATATGGTGAGTTTTGATAAGCCTCGGCGCGCTCTGAAAATACATTAAAGCGAATCGATTCGTCATTTTTAAGGCTTTCATTAAAAGCCTCAGTGGTATGACATAACAGGCTGGAATGCGTCAGTTGTTTGAAAAGGATATGCAGCTTGGTCGCGTACTGGATAAACACCGTCTTCGACTGCAGTTGCAGGGCCATTTCGGTGGTTTCCGGTTTAACAAACGGGTTGCCGTCGCGGTCACCACCGATCCACGAACCAAATTTCAGGATAGTCGGAATATTGAACTGATGACCGGGAAAATGTTTCTTTAAATTACTTTCGAGATTGCGGTAAACATCCGGTATCGCATCGAACAGGCATTCGCGGAAATAGAACAGGCCGTTTTCAATCTCGTCTTTAACCTGTGGTTTGTTGGTGCGTACTTCATCGGTGCGCCATAAAGACTGAATCAGTGTTTCCAGCTCGTAGGCAATATTATCTTTCTGCGTTTTACTGAGCCGGCTTTCATTGAGTTTTTCATTGGTGGTAAAAATACGGCGCAACGCCAGCATGATAGTGCGGCGTTTGGATTCAGTCGGGTGGGCGGTAAAAACCGGAATATACGTTGTCTGGTCTAACAGTCGCTGCACCTGCTCGACGCTTAAATTCTGTTTTTTGAATTCAATGAAGGTGGCGTCAAAAGAGCCGTGCCATAGGGTTTCGTCACGGCGCACTTTGTTACGGCGTTCCTGGTGCTGAAACGCCTCTTCTGCAATATTGACCAGGCTGAAATAGGTGCTGAAGGCGCGCACTACCTGCACCAGTGTATCGGCATCAAGTGACTGAATGAAGGTCATCAGTTGCTGGCGTTTACGCGGGTTGTCGGTTTTGTTAAGGCTGATATAACCGGTCCGCAGTTTTTCTACCGCGTCGTAGATTTCCTGTCCGGCCAGTTTGCGCAAAACATCACCCAGCAAGGTACCGAATAATTTAACGCGTGATCGCAAAGCTTTATCATTAATGGGAGTCTGTATCACACTCATACCGTATCTGTTCTCTATAGCTTTCAATGGGCTCTGTTCTAGCAAAAGCCAATTATTGTGAGTTGAGCCCATTAATCAGGCAAAATTAGCCCGCTATTATACGTGGAAATCAGCTCCCACGCTTGCCTGATTCAGTAAAAATACCTGATTTGAGAGCATCAGTGTTTGTAGTGGTTTTGTAAGTATTTGATTATAAGTGTTTTTATGCCAGATCAGGAATTTGTTTTTAACATTATGAATCTCATGTTCTTTTATGAGATTATAAGCGCATACAATATGAGATTATAAGCGCATACAAATTCAGGAATGCATATGGCCGCCAAGAATACGGATGCACACGCATCTGCCAGCAATTCATCAATTACCGACAGCGAGGCCTGGCAACAGCTAAAAGCGCATTTTCAGCAAAACCGGACTTTGCATATGCGTGACTTGTTTGCCTCGAATCCAGAGCGCTTTCATCAGTTCCATATCCGCCTGGGCGACATCCTGCTGGATTATTCCAAAAACCGTATCACCGATGAGACCCGGCGTTTATTGATTGAGCTGGCGAAAACGGCCGGGGTGGAAAGCTGGCGCGATAAAATGTTTGCCGGCGAACACGTCAACCTGACTGAAGACCGGGCGGTGATGCATGTGGCCCTGAGAAACCGCAGTCAACAGGCGATGTATGTTGACGGGCTTGATGTGATGCCAGAGATTCGGCAAGTGCTGCAGAAAATGCGCGTTTTTTCTGATGCGGTGCGCTCAGGTGAAGCGCGTGGTTATAACGGCGGGCGTATTAAGTCGATTATCAATATCGGCATCGGCGGCTCTGATCTCGGCCCGATGGTGGTCTGTGAATCGATGAAACCCTACGCGCAGCGCGGCTTGAATGCGTATTTTGTCTCCAATGCTGATGCCACCCATTTGCAGGAAACCTTAAAACAGGTGGAGCCGGAGTCGACGTTGTTTGTGATTTCATCAAAGTCATTTACAACCCAGGAAACCATGCTCAATGCCGACAGTGCAAAAGCCTGGTTCCTGGACCTGGTCGGCAGTGAAAAAGCCGTCGCCAGGCATTTTGTCGCGGTCACCAATAATACCGAAGCGGCCGAGGATTTCGGCATCTCGGCGGATAATATTTACCAGATTTGGGACTGGGTTGGCGGGCGATATTCACTGTGGTCAGCGATCGGCTTGCCGATTGCGTTATATCTGGGCATGGATCATTTTGAAGAACTGCTCGAAGGCGCGCATGCCATGGACCAGCATTTTAAAACCGCGCCATTAGAAGAAAACATGCCGGTGATCATGGCCCTGCTCGGTGTCTGGTATAACAACTTTTTTGATGCCCAAAGCCATGCGGTAATGCCTTATAGTCAGTACCTCAGGCGCCTACCGGCTTATCTGCAACAGCTGGATATGGAAAGTAACGGCAAAACCATTGATCGTGAAGGCGAGCGGGTCGATTACCTGACCGGGCCGATTATCTGGGGTGAGCCGGGAACCAATGGCCAGCACGCTTTTTTCCAGCTGTTGCACCAGGGTACAAAACCGGTACCGGCTGATTTTCTAGTGCCCTGCATCAGCCAGAACCCAATGGGCAACCATCACCGGGTATTAGTCGCCAACTGCTTTGCACAAACCCGCGCCCTGATGCACGGCAAAACCACCAGCGAAGCACTGGATCAGCTACGTGAAGAAGGTGTGCCAGATGATGAAATAAATACCCTGTTTGCGCATAAAGTCTTTGATGGCAATAAACCCAGCAATACGCTTTTATTTGAAAAACTCACACCGAAAACACTGGGTTCTATCCTCGCGCTTTATGAGCATAAAGTATTTGTGCAGGGCGTGATCTGGAACATTAACTCATTTGACCAAATGGGGGTTGAATACGGCAAAGAACTGGCAGGCGACATTCAGGGAGAATTATCACACCGAGAAGAAACCCATAGCTACGACTCATCGACCAATGCATTAATCAATTATCGCAAAGGCATTTATTATCATCAGCAGGACAATAATAACTACGATAAAAAATCATAGTCATAAGTCATA
>JAOUKT010000013.1 GCA_029882395.1 Gammaproteobacteria bacterium | reverse complement strand
GTTTCTGAATGCCCTGACGGACACGGCAAAGTGAAGTCGCCGATGTGTTGCGGTCAGGATATGTCAGCCAAATAACAAGGTCGCTGCCGGGACGACAGGTCCCGGCAAGCTTATCATTTATCGCTGCACAATATCCCGCTCAGGCCTCTGCTCTGATGTGTTTTGTGCAACTTTAGGCAGCGTGAACCAGAATATTGAGCCCTCACCGGCTACGCTATCTACGCCTATTGTGCCATTGTTTCTTTCCACAAACTCCGCACATAAAATCAAACCCAGGCCACTGCCTGTTTCTTCATTCGTACCTGAAGTGGAGTATGACTTTTTATCCAACCTGAACAGATTCAGTTTATCTTTATCATTTATACCCACACCTGTATCGATAATTTTTATAAGACAATGATCCTTTTCAGTTGTGAGACTGGCTGTAACGGTACCCCCGCTGTTGCTGAATTTAAGTGCGTTGTTTATCAGGTTTCTCAGTATCGTCACCAGCATATCCGGGTCGGCAAAGACCCAACAGGCTTCTACATCAGTCAGCCTCAGTTTTATATTTTTACTTCGGGCCTGAATAGCAAACAATGACTGCATTTCAATTAATGTATCTTTGATATTAATTGCACTGATATTGGTTTCAACATTGCCTTGCTGACTGCGCGCCCATGTCAGCAACTGTTCAAGAAAGTTTTTAGTATTTGTTGTCGCTGTTCTGGCCAGATTTAATTCTACTTCTGTAAATTCATCAGCCCTGGTAATGACATTATTAAACAATGAAGCCAGGCTGCCTATCGGCCCCCTCAGGTCATGCGCAATGATTGAAAAGAACTTGTCTTTTGCAGCATTGGCTTTACTTAATTCAATGGTGCGTAATGCGACAGTTTTTTCAAGTTGTTGCGCGTACTTGTTGGTAGTTTGTAACAGCTGTGCTTTAGCCTCTTCCGCCTGGGCCCTTGCCAGTCTTAGCCGGTCTGCCAGTGCGAAAGAGAGTAAAATAGCATCAATCAACATGCCGATATCAACGGCATGATAGGTCAGGTATGTGTATTCAATAATACCCATCACCGCAAGGCCTGTGATAAAAGAGCCGATAAAACCTGCTACCGCAGCACTTAAAAAGAAACGTGCCGCTCTGTTGCCCGCGATAAGGGAAAGTAAGCCCAAACACAAGACAAACGGTGCATAAATCAGCACCCAGATAATTGAACTGTTGACATGTAATGCATAACCACCGAAAGCGGTTAAACAAAATGAAACCAGCATAAGAAGGCCCAGACCCAGAGACCAGCGGTAAGCCTGTATTTGTTTGACGCGTAATTCAAGAAAACTAATGGCAAAAAACAGGCCCGAGCCTACAAATAAATAAATAAATATCGAATGCGCCCAGCTATCCAAGACGGGAGAGTTTGGCCACAAAAGCGGATAAAGGTAACCGTTGTATGCCGCGTGCATGAGAAGGAAAAAGAACAGATAAGTGATATAGGCGGCATAGACTTTTTCTCTTACTGATATAAACAGCATCAGGTTGTATAACAGCATCGCTATGACAGCGCCGTATAAGATACCTAAATACAGCATTTCGGTATTATTGCTTTTTAAAAATGCCTTCTGCTCCCAGAGTGTCATCGCCACATGATAAGGGTCGACCGTACGGGTACGCACAAGTAACTGATTAATACCTGGGGCTATAGTTAATTCAAAATTAATATTCTGATGCTGCAACGATCTGTTTTCAAAACGGATATTATCGCCACCAATATGTCTTTGTTTGTTGCCATCTGCTGCGACCAATATGACTTCAATTTCATCCAGCCAGCTAGGCTCAAAAACCAGCAGTCTATTTATCTGTGTTGATTGAGAATTGTGTAATGTAACTAAAAACCAGTGCGTATGCTGACTAAAGCCAAAACTGGCCACATTTTTATGGCTTAGCTCTTTATCAGAAAGCGGATACTTTAAAAGGTCATCTTCAACAAGTTCATGCAGCGGATCGACAAAGACTTTGGACTTTGCTACTAAAGCTATTTTTGCTGAGCTAATATCAACTGCTGTTGAAAAATCAACGGCATCAGCAAACACGGCCGGAGTAATCAGCAGAAGAAAAAAACTGCTTAAAAAAACGCTTAGCGGACAACTGGAGAGAATATTGCGATATATCGGTTTAATGCTGCTGCCTCGTACTCATGAATGCTTTAATTTATGTGATCACAACCACGGGATGACGCATACTATCTGTTAATTTACACCGTTATGTCAAGTGATACAGCGAGCACGATGCTGATGCAGATCATGAAATTCAGATTTTTGTAAAAAAACTTTTCAAATGAAAAAATTAAGCGATAAACACAGGCGATTAAAGCGATTTATTTTTATAGAATGTCGGCAGACAAGCATAAGCTGTTACAGATTGTGCTTGTCTGCCGTTAGACACTAACGGTTAATGCTAGCATCACTCAGAAGGGGTCTAGCGCCCCTTCATCAATAATGCCATTGCAGTTATTATCAATGCCATCACCGATTATTTCTGAAGCATATGGATATATATCGGCTGAACTGTCATCACAATCCCACTCCTGCCAGTAAGACGAAACGTAATTGGATGGTTGTAATACAGCATCGATAAAATCATTTTCAATGCCATAGGTATCAGCATCCGAATCACGATACCAGCGAGTTGTGGGCTGACCAGCCGGCGGGCTGCTGACCAGTCTAACGGGCAGTAATGCAGTAATATCGGTTGAACCAAGCACGCCCGTATCATTCAGGTTAAGGCTTAAACCCTGAGTCGGGCTATAGGAGTTAATTGAACTGGACCAGAAATTACTGAGCGAGGTATTGGGTAAAGTGAAGCTATCGAACATTCCGGCAACACCAGCGGCGTGCGCACGGTTTAATAAAGAATTGAGTTCTTTAATATTAGGCAGGCGCCAGTTTGTTGTCATCAGGCTTTCACCGACACCGCCCTCGTTGACTGCCTTCGCTCGTATCAATCCATCCTGCCAGCTGAATGCAGTACTGTCACCCCCGTCCAGCTGGCATTTATCAGCCGCGCTTGCGCCTGTTGCATTATAGCGGTAACCCTCTGAGCATTTTTTCCAGACCAGGCCGGTTACATTGTCAGTAACCGTGCCATTGAGGTTATCTACAAAATCCGGCGAAGTGCTTGTACCTGACACCAATATGGCATTTATATTAGACGCCGCCGTGATATCGGCGTTATACAATAAACCATCAGCAAAGCTCATCGTCCAGTTAAGTGGCGTTGCCGCCAGCGGATCCAGCACATCACTGCTCCAGTACGAACCGGCAACGATATTATTAAAGAAATAACTGACTCTGATAAATCGTCGATAATTGACGATAGACAGTAACTCGGCTGATGTCGGTAAGCGCCAGTCAGTGACTGCACAATTAGAGACACTGCTGACATCATTAAGCGCATTCATCTCAGCCGTTATTGCTGCCAGGTTAACCGATGCATGGCTTGCTCGCTGCCATAACAAACCGGTTACGTTATCGCGTATACAGACCTGATCTGGGTATACTCCCTCATCTCCGGCATCATTGAGATACGTATAATCGGGCACCGTATATTGTTCCGGCCAGCTATTAGTCATTGCCGAGCGACCTAACAAACCATCCTGGTTCGGGTAAGCGGCATTCGCCACCGCATTCTGGCAGTGGGACGTATCAATCGTGCTGCCATCGGTGCATTCCAGCACGCCGGTATCCGGCAGTGCTTCGACTGTTATTTTAAATTCCTCGGTACGCGATTCACTGTTGGTATAACTTGCCACCAGCATCATGTAATAGGTCTTGCCAACTGATACCGGGCTGCCATTAACATTGCTGATTGCCGTTGCCGATGTGTAGTTACTATGCAGGTCTCCTGGTAAAGAAAGCGGGTTCTCTGGCGTGAAACCTGCCTGGTCTGAAACATAAAGATCATACTTAATGGGCACAGGTACGGTTAAAGCCGACTGATCTACCGCTATCCAGTCAACGGCTAACATACCAGCATTAGCGCGAACATTGAGTCGAGGAATTTTTAACTTAACTTCGTAGGCAAAACTTAATGTATCTGTACCCAGTGGGTTTTCAGCGGTTAAGGACACATTCCATTTTCCTATATATTGTACCGTTGGGTCATTCTCAAACTGATAAATATCAGGATATTGATAGGGATTAACATCGACTCGTAACCAGCCTGAACCCTGGTCAGGGTAATCGCCGCTGATGGTCCAGCTTGTCGATGGACCGCCACTGTTAGCAAGAGGAATCCGTGACAAATCACCGCTTTCATCATGATACACCGTTAAGCTATTATCACTCATGCTGGTCTCGATAACAGGAGCACTGGACGGTAAAAACGTGATTGTAACCGGGCCCAGCACCGCCGCTGAAGCGGTCACTGTATTAGTGGCTGTAATCATAATGTTTTCATATACACCGGCATTATATTCATCAACATAAGCCGTAATAATACCGCTGGCACTGTCGAAGTCCGCCCAGTAAGGCAGGCCCGTTATCGACCAGAGAATATTCAAGCCACTTTCAAGCACAGGTGTATAACTAAAAAACTCTGACGCTGCGGCTAAATTTTTCGACACACTTAAAGGCCCGCTAATAATCACCGGGCCTTCATCTTCAACCGTCAAGGTATAAAAACTGCTGGCAGAAAGGTAATTTGCATCTTCGGCTTTGGTGGCTGTAATGATTGTTGTGCCATTTGCAATAATCGAAATGACGCCGTTGGATACATCTACCGTGGCTGTTGACGGCGTATCACTGTTATAACTAATTGCCCCCGCTCCATCACCACCACTGGCAATATTAGTCAGAACACCGCCCATGGTGCGGACAACACTGCCCTGATCACTACTGTTAAAAGCGATGAACTGGTCACCTTTTGCAACCGATATGCTGAGGTTATGAGCATTGCTCGGCCCCGATGAATTAGATGCAGTAATGATCAGGTCGCTGAAGTTGCCGGCTGTGACCGGTAAACCTGAAATTTCACCGCTGCCGGTATTAAATGTTAAGCCGGCCGGCAAACTGCCCGCTAATGACCATGAATCGGCAGCGCCACCGCTATTACCGGCCGTGAAAGAATAGGCCACATTGACTTTAGCCGCCGGCGGCGTGCCGCCAACAACAGGCACCGGTATCGAGCCAGCCGTGACAGTAAGATTAAATGGGCCATAACTGCTCGAGCCCGCTGCATTGGACGCGGTAATAATGATATTACTGCTGGTGCCCTCATCGCCAGCTACAGGCATACCACTTAACTCACCCGTCGCCGTATTAAAACCGGACCAGGCCGGCTGAGTATTTATCGACCATGTTGCGGCCACACCGCCGCTGTTAACGGGCAAGACACTCAGCGCCTGGTCAATACTCATATTGATATCATTGGCCGTGTTTAAAGCCGGGTCGATTTGCGTCACAGCAAAGTTAACGGCCAGCTCTGCATGTCCTGGCGGGTCGAATGCATGCGCAATATTATTTTCAGCAATGATGCTAAAACTGATGTTCGATGCAATATGCGATTCAGCAGGCACGCCTTGCAGCACACCAGTGGAAGCATCAATACTCAGCCAGTCCGGGTTGCCAGCAAGGCTCCATGTTTCTACAGGGCCACCAGTGTTTAGTGCGGCATAATCGACTGCATTGCCAACTTGCACATCAGCCGCGGCCACGCCGCTTAATACCGGCGCATAGAGCACACGAATATCATGATCAACTTGCGCTGTGGCACAGTTTTGATCGGTGACTTCAAAGCGGCCGGTTCTTGCATAATAAGCCTGAACCTGGGTATTAACGACTAATGGCAAGGCCGTGCCGCTAACATTACCGCTGACTGCATTAAACACTAAACCCGGTGGCAGACTGCTGTCATTGTACTGCCCCAGTACGTGTGAGCCATAACCTCCACTGGAAGCCAGCAGATTAGTAGAACTATACGGCTGATTCACATTCAGCATGGGTACCGTTTCTGCTATGGTTAATATCAGAGCCGGTGACACATCAATGGAAAACGCAGCTGAATCGGCAACTCGGCCGGAAGCATCTGTTGCCCGCACCACAACAGGCCCGCTGTTTCCAGCAAGCTGGGGAGCACCGTGCAAGATGCCAGAATGTGCATCGAGTTGAATTCCCGATGGCAGACTGCCGGATAGAATACTGTAGTTAACCGGTGCCAGAAAACCATTGGGCAGCAGGCGCGAGACGACACCACAAGCTGAAATATCTGAACCGGCTGTTGCCGTCGGCACGACCTCCGCTGTGACTGAAAAATCCGTAACATTAACGACTATATCCAGGTCTCTATTTTCCCCTGGTGTCAGAACCACACCACATTGCAGCGGTGATGAAAATAACTGCGCACTGGGCAGACCCGAATCAACGACCACTTTTGAACTAAAACACAGCTCCTGTCCGGCAGGTACTTTAAAGTAATGACTTCTCTGCCCTACCGGTATGGAAACCGTGCCGGTATTAAAGTTAGTCGTCGATCCCGTGACAACAGCGGTGAGACCGGCTGTATTAATTGTTGGATCTGACAAATCAACTTTGACAGAAATATTGGCCGTATCAACCGGCACATCAATATTCCACCAGGTAAAATGACTGACTTCTCCGCGTAAAGCGAAACCGGTTTTTGAAGATGCACTGTCGACAACAACACCGCTACCTTCCTGAATCCAGATACCACTGTCTTCGTTTAAATACCACAAAGGAATCTGATCACCCAGTGCGACATCTGATCCATCCGGGTGTTTATCGATAAATAAAGGCAGCTCGATAATGGCCGTTTTTCCATTGCCCAACTGAACAGCCTGCGAGTTTTTTGTAAAACTGAACTCGGTTGTGCCATAAGTCACGATTACCGCAACATCATCTCCGGCTTCATCAATCGCGCTAAATGTGCCAGGGAATGCTTCCAGTCCTGCGGCTGTTGAAACATCGACAGGCGTCATGCGCATTTCAATCTCACCGCTGACAACCGTGCCCGATGCGTCAACAAAATCATCGCCTTTAAGTTCGATTGATGCACCAAACTGGCCAACCAGGGTTTTTTCGACATTGTTATTAAACACAACTGCCGCTTGCCGGGGAATCATAATGACTTCAATCGATGCTGAAGTATCAGTACTGCCGGTTTCATGATTGATTATCTGGCTGGCAAAATCTTCTTTATCAAGTAACAGCGTAAACGATGACTCTGATTCAAGGTCATCTATCTCGATGAAGCCGTTAGCATTACTTTGTCCGCGCGATACACCGTCAATCAGCACCCTTGCTGCAGTCACCGGGGTACCGTCTGTAGAAATAATCTGTATTTCAAGCGTGGCATGTGATTCAGGTGCCGGATCTGATCTGCCGCCTTCGTTATCGTGATCACAGGCAGCCACTGATAGCATTAAGAACAGCAAAGACCAGCGTTTAAAGCGGGAAATGTTTTGATTGCAGAATTTCATAGAACAAGCCTTTTATTTATTATTTTTTAAAGGTAGTTCTTTAAGTTTGCTGACTACCTTGTCAATTAACTCCGTCTATCAGCGGCTGCCGAACGCACACTGATGAAATTCAAAAAAAGATAACATAAAAAATGCTTAGGCCATATAGGAGTATGCCCTAAGCTAAAAAGCCAGACATTAAAGAACCGTGATTTAGTAATAAAATTAAATACAATGACAGCAGACTTCTGCCGTGCATTTTTTCACTGTCAAATACAACCATGACAGCACAAAAACGGTTACATTTAAATCCGGAGCGTTGATAACATCGGCATTTATAATGCCCGTTCGCTGGCTGCAGATTGCAATTTAAAACACAGAAAAAACCCTTGAAACACGCGTTTTTCCTCAACATCAGATGACATATCAATTCAAAAAACATACTGGCTCTAATATTTTTGGAAAAAAAATTAACCAACACTGCACGATTCAGGAAGCGCTAATTGCTGAGCGATTAGAAAAAAACTGACCTCTAAAACCGGCTGACTAAGAGTGCTGTTTTTAACCCGCAAAGCGCTTAATTTATTGCAAGTGGGCGCTCGTAGTTGAAAATGCCAGCAGATAAACTGCTCGATTTAGCTGGCGAAAGGCATAGTCGGGACAGACCATGCGGTATAGATCATTACGATAGATGATGCCTGTGCCAATCGCTAGTACCACAGCGATGCCTAACAGCAGCCATAAACTCAAGACAGATCGCCATAATCAGAGCCCGTAACAGCTCGCGATGAAATAAATACAAAACAAAGAGTGGCTAAAGATTTAACAAAGCTGACTGGTTACTTATTCAAGCTGCCAGCTATAGTCAGTGTACTGCGTCAGTAGACAAGGCTGCATGATGGTATTGATGCATTTCGATGTTGAGATTAACTCACCTTTACCAAAAGCAAAAGATGCCATCATTAGCTCCGGCGTAATGAAGCCGGTATCAACCTGGAAAGCATCTAAGCCTGATAGCTGCAATTTGATATCGTCGGCCGACTGCTTATTAAACCAGGCCAGATAAAAGCCCCAGTCGCCAAACGAGGGAATATTCTGCCGGTATGGCAGTGCCGTATAACCTGCCGCTCTGAGTGTATTACCGATGCTTAGGAAAGCCTCCTTAGCATGATAGGGAGACGTTGACTGCACGGCGATAAAGGCATCATCAGACAAATGCCGTTTTAGTTTTTTATAAAACTGTTTGCTATAAAGTTTACTGAGCTCAACCGATGATGGATCCGGAAAATCAATTATAACGGCATCCCATGACTGCTTTGTTAGCTGATTAATAAAGAGATCAGCATCCAGATTATAAATACTGACCGAGGCAACCCACTCGGTTTCAGGCTGGCCTTTGTCATCGGTTTGACCTGTTGGCAAATACACGCCTTTAACATTGACGTCGTGTATCGCCGCTGAATCCTGGCTGCGTATTCTTGAATCATGAAAGGCATCTTTATTGAGCCGGCGCATGTAACGGTTGTTTTTAGCCAGCTCGACCATCTTAGGGTCGAGATCAACCAGCGTTATCGAGTCTACCTGTTTATATTTGAGAACCTCTCGCAATGCCAGGCCGTCGCCACCACCGAGTATCAACACGTTTTTAGCATTACCGAGCAGTGACATTACCGGGTGCACCAGAAAATCATGGTATCGCTGTTCATCAAGCGACGAGAACTGTGTATTGCCATTAATGTAAAGACGGACATCACCATTTGATTTGTTTTCTGTAATCACAAGGTGCTGGTATTTTGTCGTTTCTTTATGCACTATCGGGTCATCATAAAACCGCTGTTCAAATAAATAACTTATATCACGATTAAACGAATAGCCTGTCAGCAGTATGACAACTGTAACCGACATCAATATCAACGGCAGCCGTTTTTGAGTGACAAACTTTGTCTGTATGAAATAAAGTATCGTTATTAATGCGATGAAAAAATTAAAGCCGGCAACAATAAAACTGATTTCTGTCAGCGGGTAATGTTTTAACAAAAACTTAACCCAGATAATCGCTCCTATAAAGGCACCGATATAATCCATTGCATAAACAATCGAAAGGTTTGTTTTAAGGCTTATTTTATTTTGTTCAATGATGCGCATCACAATCGGTATTTCAAAGCCGATTAAAAAACCCACTGCCAGCACAAAAAAGTAATGCACAAACTGGAAGTGGTCCTGCATATAACCATATGCACCGTAAATAACCAGCGGTGCGAAACTGCCGAGGATAGCCATCAGAACTTCGACCATCATGAATTTCTGGATCAGCTTATTGTCAGACATCTTGCTTTGCACAAGACCTGAAACTCCCATCATAAACATCATCGAAGCGATAACAATTGAAAACTGCTCGATAGAGTTGCCGAGGATATAAGTCGTCAGTGTTGCCAGAACGTATTCATTAACCAGACCGCTGGCACCTGTAGAAAACATACAGAATGCCAACAGAACTGGCAGGAAACGAGGCGTTTTCATTGAATCACTGCTCAACCTATTCAATAAATCAAAGGATTGCCATTCCCAGAATAAGTGCCATGCCGATTTTAGAAAGTGACAATTGCACTGCGGCAACTGCCTGGTTTTTTATAATAATATCGTTTACATTTGTCGAAGTGATAATCACAAGATCGATTAACAGCTCGAAAACATAAAGCATAATCATGCCCGCTGCGGCAGCCACTAGAAATTCGGTCAGCGCATCCGCAGGAGACAAAGCGGCGGAATTACCGGCAATCGCACTTTGTAAAATCAAACCGTATGCAATAATTTTTCCCGACAGGTAAATGCCTGCTGATATATTGCCTTGCATTACGCAGGCAACAGGATTGGTTTTCCGGGCAAGCACTTTCTCGTATAACAAAACCAATAATACTAATGTTACCTGTCCACCGATAAAATATATGACTGAAGACAACACTCCGCCCTCATCGCCTTTAATGCTGGCGTAAGCCAGTAGCCCTGTCATCACCATGGTGCCAAACTCAACCATGCCGATGGCCAGATTACCTTTCTTTAGCTCCGCTGTATTATTCACACCGGGCAGTAATGCTTTATCGGTAAATATCAAAGATAAGAGCATAAAGACCATGGCTACCAGGCCGTAGCTCACTGTATTGACAAGGTCTTGCAGAATATCCGGGCTAGTGTTTCCTGACATCACACCTATCATGGCAATGGCCAGACCTAATTGTGCGCCCGACCGGCGTAAACCAACAGCCATATTGCCGCCGCTAATCTGATCATCTGCATTGTATTGGTCTGCTGATTTAAAATTGAGTATGTATTTCATCACCGTGGCGAGCACTAAATAAACCAGGGCATACATAACGTAGTACATGTAATTTTCAATATTCATAAGCGTCTCGTATATAATTTGAATTATTTTCCGCCGCCAGCTGGTCCACGGCTTCTTGATGATGCACCTGCACCGCGGACCGATGCAGCAGATCGGTAACCTGCAGTCTTACCACTTCTGGCTCTGCCCACATCATCAGGGTTTGATCTTGCATAACCGCTGTTTCGGTAACGCGAATTATTATAGGTGCCAGACCCCCAGGTACCGTACTCATTATTACGACCATAATAAGAACCAGAGCGGTTGTTATTGTAGCCACTCCAGTCATTGTAGTAATAGCGTCGTGAAGGCCCCATCAGGTCACCAAACATGCGATACATGCCATAATATTGCCAAAAAGAGCCTCCGTTACCCTGTTGCCAGCTACCGTATTGATTAGAGCCGGTAGCCACACCATTGACAACAGTTGGTTTTGCAATCGCAGCCATGCCAACTGGCTGTGCATCTTTTAAAGAATCTTCTTCATAATAACCATAAGGTTTAGTCAGGATCGACATGCCGAGGTTATCAAACTGCTGCCAGAAACTGTCCTCATCAACGGCAAGCCATTCGCCCTCACTCATTTTATCGTTGACGATTTCAACGTACTTGTGAAAGGTTTTTGTATAGGTTTTTTGCACCCAGTAATCGGCATGACTATCGCCTCGGCTCCAGTTCCATTTTTCATTAATTCTCAGTGCTTGCCAGATTTCTCCCGGTATCTTGAGGCTCAGGCGGTTCCAGCGGTAACTGGCAATTAAATCCTGATTTAACTCATCAAAATACTTAAAGACGTTTTTATCAACCTGTACCGATGGATAGACTTTGGTACGGCCATTACCGCAATATTCACCTTCACACCAGCTGGCCCTGCCGATATCTATAAAGTATTGTATTTTCTGGTCAGCCAGCACTTTTGTATAACTGCGGTATAACTCATCGAGTTTTTCAGCGGTTTTATTCTGGTACTCCAGCACTTGCTGTAATGTGTCGCTCAATGCCACAGAAGCATCACCAAACAAGGCAAAATCTACATTATCTTTTTTCTTGAACTCATCGACCAGCTGGCGGACAGAAACAGCGCCTTTATTAACAATCAGCTCAAGCTCATCAAGACGTTTATTAATATCAGATTTTTTATGAGCGTATTTGGCAATGGCTTTTTCAGCTTTTGCGGTTAACTCAGTTCTGGCTTTTTTTAGTGCAGAAAACTCAAGTAAGGCGTTTTTATGTATCGCCGCCGCCGTGTCCCTGACCCTGATCAGAAAATCAGCCCGCTTAGCCGCGTGTTGCGCCGAAGCCAGTGATGCGGCTATTTTCTCATTAAACAGCACTATGTTAACTGTCAGCCGGGTGGCATCTTGCGGGTCATTTTTTTCAGCCAATGACAACACATCTGATTCAAAGTATGAGCGTGCTGCTGAAAGTTCATTCGCTGCCCGGTTAAAATATTCAGCCCATTTTTCTTTTTCAAGATATGGCCTGATATAGCCCCATTCTTTATCAGCACTAAAGCCATCAAATTTATTTTTTTCTTGCTCGATTAAAGCCTGATGTTGTGACATCACAGCAGGCATTCGTTCAACCTGATTGAGAAGGTGTTCCGGAAGACTGCTACAGGCACTTAAAGCAAGGCCAATAATAAAAAAATAAGCAATCCGTATTACATTGTTTTTTATGTAATTCAAGCGACGCCCCTGTTCAACGTGTTTTTGAAACATGACTTTCATATTTGTTGTTATTTTTTTCAGTGAAGACCGACTCAATATCCTAGTCTGTTTGCAGAACCGATATCGAATGACTATTAACCTCAAGGCTCAGGAATGCTTCCCGGTCAGGGCGGTCTTCATCTTGCTCATGCCAGGCCTCAATGGTTAAACATTGTTCATCATCTGATTCAAATTCATAACAACGCACTGCAACGCCGTCTTTTGAATCGCGCGTTTTTAAAAACAATCCTGCCCAGGTGTCGTCTTCAGAGTAATAAAATGGAACACCGTCAACCACAACTTCCCCTGCTTCTTCATCGGCGATGTATTCAAGGTCAGCACGGCTCAAAGGTTTATTTTCAAACTTGATCTCGCGCATTTTGAGCAAAGCCGAGGTCTTACTGATTTCCAGTACATCATCAATTTCCCATTCCAGATAAATTGTTTTACCTGTATTCAGTGAAAACAACTCAAGCTCGGTAATCCAGTAATCTTTTTTTCGACGTGCAAAGTTATTCCATTTAACATCGAGATAAAAAAACAGATTGTTAACCTGCCAGGTCTGGTCTTCAAAATCCAGATAACCCCCTTTTTTAAGATGAGTAATATCGAGTTTTTTTCGGTCTTTAACAGGTAAAGGATTTAAGCCCCGGATAGCTTGCAGCCGCTCGCTGACTGAGTTCATTATTTTTCAGCCTCTGGATTGATCACTTTTTCTTCAAGCGTCAGCGTCTCTAATGCATCATCGGTATTATTTCTGGCATCGTGCAGCCCCTCAGCGACCGGAGACAGTTCAGCCGTCATATCCGCCAGGCGGGCACTGGCTTCACGGGCTTTAAGCGTACTGTTGGCCATGGTTTCATTGGCGGTGTTAACAGCCTGCATGAGCTGATCAAAACCTTCTTCCAGTTTTTCCAGTGCAATCACAGGGCTGTTGTACATATCACCTATTTCTGATGCCGCCTTGTTTACCGCCGCTGCATTTTGCGCCATCATTTCACCCAGACCTTGCTGGAAACCCTGAACGGCTTTTTTAACGCTGTCCTGTTTTGCCAGTGCTGCCTGTATTCTCAGTGCATTCGTCATGACCATCGGGCCGACAGTCAATGCACTGTCAATCTGCTCACTCAATAATTCATTGGTTGAAATAGTCTGGTCTATGCTGATAAAAAACTGCACAGCTGACTGTTCCATTGTGCGCAAATCGCGTATCCGCCGGGCGGCTTTATTTTTTGCAGAAGACAGTTTCTGCTGTTCCTGAACATCATTGGTATCGACAGACGTTTCCAGTTTTTCGACTTCATCAAAAAACAGTTCGCCAACATAAATTTCTGCCTGGATCTCTTTTTGTGCGGCTTCTATTTCAGTGTATTGATTTTCTAATTCGATGCTGGTCTCGAGCAAGTCATCTTTACCTGCACGCAAGCCCGATAATATGCCGTTTACATGTTTTTGCATCGGCTCATATTTATGTATAAAGCGGGAGACGGCTTTGCGTTTAATCGCTTTTGGCATCCATGAAAACCACCAGGCATTACTCACGGAATGCGGGTTAAGCTCATCCATTGCAGAACGCAGTTCCAGTAATTTCTCACCGGTCGGCGATTTACCGTCCATGCCCTTGAGCAGCGAATTAACACTGTTGGCCATCAGGTCATTGGCTTTGGCCATTCTTTTTTGTGAATTAGCACCGATCACATCAATCGCACGCATCAGTGCAGGCCCTGACTTTTCCTTAACCTGAGTCACTAAAGCCATGGTTTTTTCTTTCATGCCTTTTACATCGTCTTCTTTTGCCCATTTAGGCTGCTTTTTATCAGTCATGACTATCCCAAATTAAATATCAAAACGGTGTTTAAGAAATTTAGCTTTTGCATTAAATTCATTGCTTTTACGAGATGCCAGAATTTCTTCCACATCATCGAGTTCTTTTTTCATACCTGCCAGCCCTTGTCTGACAGATGAGATGGTCTTCTCATCATGTCGACTGCCCTCATCCAGAGCCAGATAAGGCCTGATTGATTTCTCAGGAAGGTATTCAGTTGCCATGCGGTTAATCACCCAGGCCAGCTCGCTGTCCGGGTCTAACTCGGCAACCACGGGCAAAATTTCAAGCAGCTGGTCAATAATGGCTTCAAAAGAGGCCCGTATTTCTGCGGCTATAATGGTTTTGCGCAAATCAAGGTTAACAGCCAATAAAGACTCAACGGCAAGATCATTTGCACTCAAGGGTGTTTCTGCTTCGTCTTCATGCTCAGCTTCAGATTTTTTCATTATGAAATAGAAGGCTATCGCGACAATGAAAGCCATCACAAGACTGACTGGAAAAGAGACAAAAAATGAAAGTAATACTGTGAGTAAAATGGCTATTGATATAACGACCGCATAGAGCGCTGTAGAGCTATTCATAGGTTCCCGTTTTTATATTATTTCCTGCTGCCCGCTCATATAGCAGGGAGATGAAAAGGATATTGGCCTCAAAAGAGTACTCGAATACGAGCAAGGTTAAATTCTAGCACCGTTTATATATTGTTGCATAAGCTAAGTCTATAGAACGAACACGAAAAACACTTTATCTGCATGACCATAGTGTTGTATTTTCACGCCAACACTCCCCCAACCAGTCCTTTTTTCAGCGTTTTCTACCACTATAGCAGCAGATTCGTCTAAATGGAGCCGCTACTATTCTTTATATTATATTGATCTAATTTAGCAATGGAAATGCGCTAAGCATTGAATGACGCTTTATCGGCATATTTTGTCAGGCTAAGGCTGAGATTACACGTGAATTACTAGATGACATTTTTTAATGTGATAACAATCTAGCCAAATGCTGCCACCAAGTAACAATAAAATTGCACTCTATTACTGATACCGCCTTATGCTGGCGAGTTTATGGCTTCGAGCACACCATCCCAGAAGTCAATGCGGGCACTTACCGCTTGTTTTGCAGCCGCAATTGCTTCTTCTATTTTGCTTTCATCGCCGCCACATAAACCATTGAGAAGCCTCAATGATAGCGGGGCATGGAAGTCTTCATCCAGATGGATATGGCGGTTAAGGTAATAATGAAAAATGGGCGCCTCTTTATCGGTAACACCTGTCTTTTTGAGAATTGAGCGAAACATACCGGGAATTATATGCTCTCTGCCTAATGCTAAAGCGGCTGCAACCTGATGCGGTTTATTATTGTCGATAAACTGAAACGTAGTTGATGTAAACGCACGTGATGGTTCTGGCACATCAGGCAACTGCAGGGCTTTGTTAATGCCTTTGTTCTGAACGGCAGAAATAAAATTTGTCGACGCTGTAATGTCTGCGCCAACTTCACTCATGGCCCTGCGATAGAGTTCAAAATGACTGGAATACTCACCCGGCAGATTGGTTTCATCGGACTCCTCTTCAAGCACCAGTTCATTAATAAAGCGTCTTACCTCACCCTCGCCTTGCGGTGTCCAGGGGTATTTTGTCGGTGCAACTTCAGACTGAAGGAATTTTATAAGTGACATGAAATCCCAGACTGAATAAATATGGTGCTCCATGAAACGCTGCAGATCTTTAATCGTAGAGACGGCTTCATATATTGCATGGTTTTCAAGCTGACTTTTGAAGGAGTCGATAATGTCACTTGTAATTTGTGTTGGCATAAAACCTCTTTTATTCGTGTAACGAGACTAATAACAAGCCAACAAAAAGGCTGACGCTGCATGATCAGACATGCACGCTTTTACAGAAATGCGCATATTATAAAGATTATTCTGATTTATTCTAACGATAGAATAACGATCATAGCTTGATGTATCAAAATTGACCAGCCGTTACAGCATGCCGCAACGCTGAGGATTGATTCCAGGTCTTTTGTATATTATGCTCTGAACACATTACCTAAAGAATAAAATTTAACGATAATACTATGTCCAGAATTGGTCCTCAATAGGCGCTTCTGTTTAGCCTGAGGTCAATGGAGCAGACTCAGGCAGCATTGATAACAATAGAGTTACTCTTTATCTTGCGTATTAATTTCATTCATCAACACCATCTCACTGACAGAGTCTAGATAGACAACGAGGGTTTTATGCGATTTTCACACCGGTTAAAAAAAGCACCGCTTTCTCTTATAGCCACATTATTTTTAAGTTTGTGTTTTATTCAGCCGCTGGCCGCCCTGGAATCGTCTGCCGAAAAAAAATGGGCTGGCACCTGGGATGAGTCCAAAGATCCGTCTGAAAATCCAACTGTCTATTATTACCTTAACATCAAATTAAATGAAGATGGTTTTGACTGGGATTCAGTCTACCGTGACATACCCTATGGCCCTAACGAGGAATACCAGAACGGCTCGGCAACGTTTATAAATGCCTTTAAAGCAATTGACACAAAAAACAATAAAATGTTTATTTTAGCCGAGCCATCAGAAGAAAAAAAATCCATCACCATTAGAAACACTACGCAGAACAGCAACGCGGAAGTATTTTATTTTAAGCCTGTCTATTACAAGGCAGGCTTTAACTGTGCGAAGGCATCTAACCAGATTGAAAAAACAATTTGCAGTGATAAACGACTGGCTCAGGCTGATATCGAGATTAACCAGCAGTATAAAGCAGCAAAGAAAAGCTTTGCAAAACCAAAGCAGAAAGATCTGAAAACGGCACAAAGACAATGGATAAAGAAACGCAATAGCTGCACAAAAACCAAGAACACGGTTAAATCGTGTCTGGCTCTTTCTTACGCTCATCGTTTAGCTGCATTACAAAAGATTAACGACCCGCGACTGGGCAAGGGTGACAGTGTAGACGCCTTATATTTATTGGGTTTGCAAAAAACACAAGCAAAACTGAACAACAGCATACCTTTTCTTCTTGTGCTTGCATCTGAACAGGAAGAAATAGCAATTGATTTAACGAACCATAAAGCACACAATCTGAGTTATTCCGTAAGCCGTACCGGTGATAAAACGGCTTTAAAAGCTCAATATAATTACGAAGCGATTTGCTGGCCGGCTGACTGTATTAAATACATCAGCTTTGATTTCAGTGTAAACAGTAAAGACAATATAAAGATAACCATGCGCCAGACAAACAGCATTATACAATAGCAAGCCGGACCTGTTAATGCTGTGCCTGTTGAGTTTGCACAGTTTTAACTCATTCTCTGCTATTAACTGATTGATGCCTTGCAAACCAGCGCTCACCGTTTTGATATAAGCACAAACAGCAATACCAACACCTGTTCGGCCGCACGCTAAAGGCGCACCGGCTAGAGTCAATTATCAGGCCGCATTTTCAGCCGGATTCAGGTAACCATGAGGATACTCCGGCTCACGCTTTTGAAACGATAAAATTGAAGTGTTCCGAATCACACCACCATCAATATTGATCGCCTGGCGAATCGTCTCATTTTTATGCCAGCTGTCACGTCCCGCCAGCACTGTCGGTAAATAAACAATCAGTGCAGCAGAAATCGATCGCGTTGCGCTTTCCCAGAGATAACTAGGGGTATGATCGACGGCATAGTAATCGACAGTGTCATACTTAAACATCGGATCTTTGAATGTGGTTGGTCTGGCAAAAAAGAATCCCATTCCCTCGTCGCAACTGACATCAATAATCAGGCTATTGGCTTTGAGGCATGCACTTTCTGCTTCGGTAACAAAGTCGGTAGGATTTCCTGTATCCTGAAAGGTGCCGTTTACAATAATATCTGCTTCACTAATTAGCTCAGTCAGCGGCCGTGCGCAGCCGTCGTGCTCGACCACCACCATGCGCGCCTCGTGCTCGTTACCTGATCGAATTCTGACATAGTTGCAATCAAGCACTTCTTCACGTACCTCGTGTTCTGGTCGCTGAATACAAATTGTGATATCTCTAAAACCATGCGCTTTGAGCGCATAAATCGCACCACGGCTGACGGCACCAAAACCGAAAATAATGGTTTTGCGCTGGTTACCGTAATGACCATCAATACCTTTTAGTTGCAAGGCGTGTATGACACCGCAATAGCCAGCCATTTCGTTATTCTTATAAAATGTATGCCGGCCTACATGGCCGTTAGGCGATCTGATAAACATATCCTCAAAGGCAATGAGTGTCTGTTTGCGATCAAGAGCCGCCTGGGTGATGTCACGTTGCTGCACGCAATGCACATAACCCCAGAGTGTGCCGCCTTCGCGAAGCTCCTGTAAATCAGCCAGTACTGGCTTGGCAATAATAACCGTGCCAATGTCGGCCAGTAGTTCGTGACGCGTGGCAATACCACCTGTGAGCGCAGCAATTTCCGAATCTGAAATACCAAATGGTTCACCATAACCTTGCTCAAATATAAGCTGGCGACGAAGTAATTCAGGAATGCGCTGTAAATGACCTGGATGGATTGGGAAGCGTCGTTCGTCTTCTTTTTTAGAAGTACCAATGACTCCTACTCTTAATGTGTTCATGTCGCCTTTTCCTTATATGAAAAATTCAGTAGGTGTGACTTCATGAACGAATTGTCAGTTTCGCCATTAGGCCTGTGTCTTTAATGTGCTGCTCTTTCACAAGTATCTTGTGTTTGGGCAAAGATAGCGCGGTAGAAATGTCTGAGATATCAAGCCTAATGCCTGATCTGAGTGCGGCTGTGCGTATTCTACGCATTATTCAGCCGATAGATTTTACGGCCATCCATGACCGTAGAATGAGGAATTTCACTTTATAAAAAACAAAAGCCGTAATTAAAGAAAAATGCTTAACACAAAATAAGCCCGTGATTTATTGTTCCAATATAAACAGCATGTGCTTTTTTACTATAATTAGCAAATTTAACGGCATAAAACGCACTAAAAAAGAACACGCAATAAGCATAACTATTGACAGCTTTGATTGCATCTTAGGCATTGCCCTGGTTTTGCTTTAACTCTTTTATGCATTAATTTCTCAACCGTGTGTTTAAATCGAACACTTCCGGACTCGCTTCAAATCAACATGTTATCCGGTAAATCAGTTAATACCTGTTTGAGAGTTGTTGTCTGAATCATTACCGAATCCAACCTGAATTAGCTGTTCGCATATGCAAACTTTTTATATATTGGTGATAAATTAAACCGTTCTGTTATCCCCCTTCCTTGATGTAGCCGTTCGATTACCGCTCTTTGGTGGGTGGTCTGCTCAGTTTTTGTTATGCTCTTTTTAATCAGGCACATTGAGCAGCCTTTATTTTTTGCCTTTCTTGTTTGTTATCAATACAACATACCGGAAACTAGGCTATATAAGCGGGCTATATTTATCATTTTAGAGCGCCTATATGTCACCGAGCAGACTTTTCTTAAGCATTAGCACACTCAGTATATTGACAGTTATTACAAATATCCTCTACAGTCTGAATACTTCCGAATCCACGGCACTGATGTTAGTTATCAATATGATCAGCATCTTCGCATTGATCCTATTGAGTTGGCTTTATTACCAACAGCATATTGTTATTACTCTTGAAACCCAGAAGATCATTCAACAAATCGCTGATAACAAAGACCTGTCAATATTTCTGAAAGATGATGCTACAGGCTCGTCAAATATCAGCAATAGCCTGTCTCACCTGCTTGCCGATCTTAGAGATTTCATCTCACAGACGGTTAATAGCTCCATGCAGATTTCTGTATCCGCTGAAAAATTATCGGTGATTATTGACTCTACTAATGACGGCATACGCAGACAGCAATCTGAAAGTGAGCAGGCCGCCACTGCGATGAATGAAATGGCTTCTACCGTACAAGAAATTGCACAAAATGCCAGTGATGCAGCTCAGGCATCTCAGCAAGCAGATGAAGCAGCTCAAACCGGTAAAAACATCGTTAACCAGTCAGTTGCAGGCATTAAAAACCTGGCTAATGAAGTACAAAACACATCTGCTCTGCTCGACAGACTTCAGCTAGAAACCAGTGAAATTGACAGCGTATTAGCTGTCATTCAAAGCATTGCAGAACAAACCAATTTACTGGCACTGAATGCCGCCATCGAAGCCGCCAGAGCTGGCGACACTGGTCGCGGCTTTGCTGTGGTTGCCGACGAGGTTCGTACACTGGCGCAACGCAGCAAACAGTCGACTGAAGAAATACAAAAGATCATTGAAAAACTCCAGGCCGGGGCGATCGATGCCGTTAAAGCCATGTCAGTTGGACTCGAGCTTGCCAACCAGAGCGTTGAACAGGCTAGTCAGGCCGGTCAATCACTGGATGTGATTACCGATTCAGTCGCCACAATTAACAGCATGAACCTACAAATCGCAACGGCCTCAGAAGAACAGGCCGCTGTGGCCGAAGAAATCAATCGCAATATCATTAACATCGTGCAAATTGCAAACGAGACTGCCATCAATGCACAATCAACGGCACAAACTACTGAAAAATTAGCCAGTATTTCCATGCATTTGCAAAGTCACACTGGCACTTATAATCTTGGCAGCTCGTATAAAGCGCTCGACTTATCAAAAGCGAAGGCTGCTCATCTGGCCTGGAAAGCCCGGCTAAGAGGTTTCCTTGATGGCAAAGCAGCCCTCACCCAAAAAGAAGCCGTTTCACATAAACACTGTGTTCTTGGTAAATGGTATTACGGTGAAGGCCTTGAGCAGTTCGGTCATTTAAAAGAGATGAAGGACATTGAATTACCACATGAAGAACTGCATGCCACTATCAAAGAAATTATTACATTAAAAGAAAATGGTAACGTTATGGAAGCTGAAGCGATTTATAAAGAAGTGGGCCCGTTATCTGAAAAAATCGTCTCTCTTTTAAGTCAGGTAGAAAACAAGGCCTAATCCGTCTGCACTGGCTTAAGTTTTTTATAATAGAAAACTAAGCCATATTTTTTAAAAAATAACAGCGACAATTAAATCGTCCGTGTTTCTGAGCAAGCTCAGCCTGCCACAGCTTACTGAGTAAAGCAGTGATCAGACGCAGTGTCCTTTGCTGTGACAAGCAGCCGATGCACTTTTAAGGCGCTAGAAATTAGAATGACTTGCCTGCACAGCTTATGCAAGCTTTGCTATCGTAAAACATGAGGACTGTGATTATACGATTGTCTACACATCAGGATAGACCACATCTGCATAACGATAGTCTCGCTTATAAAACATCTGATAAAATTGACATGAAATACATATAATATTGTGGCAAAAAAATCCTGAGCGCTACATTGGGAGATTATCCGCTGCGCGTGGTGATCTAAACACTTGTTCACAGCATGCAAAATCCTTATACTAAAGAACATGATTTCCTTAAACAAAGCCGCAAAGCATGTCTCTTATAAAATCTTCAGTTTATCTTCAATCACTAGATATAATCGAATTATAGTCACCAGCTTCATACTATCGTGTTGTTCTTATACTGCAATAGCAGAAGATGATGATTACTTAAAAGCTATGGAGGCTGAAGCCGAAACGATTCACCTTGACACACTCAATAGCAACAAGCCAAACGAAACCAGTATTACTGTCGACACTCAAAATAACGATAGCCAGGTTCATATCAGCGCCCAACAAAGACAGGAGTTTGAAACCGCATTAAGGGAAAGACTACCCAGAAGTTATAACTCCTACACCAGTCTCAATGATAAAGACAAGGCCGATGTGATTGACAGCTACTTTAGTAGCAAGAAAAACCTGCTGATTGCAATCAAACGGCTTTATAAATTACATTTCAAGCATTAGAAAACACAATAATAACGATTACAAAATCAAGAGGAATTGGCATATGAAAGAAAACAGGTTCTCCCTTTTAATTTGCTTAACGACAATAGGCCTTACGTTGTCTACTCAGGTTTTGGCACTGGATGTTAATATTGCAAAGGGTATGCCGAGCGTCAACACGGTGCATAATGACAAGTTGATTACAATACAGCGCATTCAGGATCAGAACCACGTGCTCACAGGCTCATACACCAAGACATCAAGAAACTGTCCTCCTTTTTGTGTACAGCCGATGCAGGTAGCGCCTGGGGTCACAACTGTTGCAGAACTTGAACTGCTCGATTTTATCAAAACCAAACTCAATAATGCCAGCGGCATCATTATTGATGCCAGAACACCCTCCTGGTATAAAAAAGGCACAATACCTGGCTCTATCAATATACCTTTTACCTCTTTTAAAGAAGATGCCAGCCCGATGCTGATCAGCTCCGCCCTGTCCAAGCTGGGTGTACGGAAAAAATCTCAGGCAGATTCCGCTTCTATACTCGACACGGCGCTGTCTTTTTTTACTAACAAAAATGTTGCCAACAGTGTATGGGACTTTGAAAACGCCAAAGATATTCTACTATGGTGCAATGGTCTCTGGTGCGGTCAGTCGCCACGGGCCATTAAAGGCCTGCTAGCATTAGGTTACCCTGCAGAAAAAATATACTACTATCGTGGCGGCATGCAGGCCTGGCAGTCACTTGGTTTGACAGTGGAGATCGACTAAAACTTATTATTGAAATATTTTGCTGGCCCCGAAACCGAAAAATGATTTCCTGCTCACACAATACCTGACCAGACATCAGACATTACACATAAAAAAACCGCTAATTTGCGGTTTTTTTATATGTAATGTCTGCGAAATTCGCCACCCATGAGCCGTATTCTAAGCATAAGCTCAGCTATCTGTTAATTGTACGGCTCTGTTTTGTAAGGATAACAAAACCAACATATTACACTGATTGCCTCAGGTCACTATATGAGTAATCTGTCTGCTGTAGTATTTGTTGTACTGTATTTAAACACATGCGATACAGTTTCTGTTTCTTTGTTTTGCCTCATAGAGTTTTTTATCAGCCGCATCAAACAAAGCCGTTGAGCTCTGGTTCTTTGACGGTATCATGCTGCTGACGCCTGCACTGATGGTGACGTATTCGTTTATTTTCGAATCCCCATGCGGGATCTTGAGTGCCAGGATGCTCAGGCGTATTTTTTCAGCGAGCGCTTTGGCGTTTTCCAGTTGTATATCGGGCAATAGAAAGACAAATTCTTCACCGCCATAACGTGCGCATAAGTCACTGGATCGCGAGGTGATATTTTCAAGTGCCCTGGCAATTTCCTGCAGACAAACATCCCCCTGTAAATGCCCATGACAGTCATTGTATTTCTTGAAGTAATCGATATCGATCAGGATCATTGACATTGCTTGTTGATGACGTAATGCGCGCGCCCATTCTGCATCCAGTGTTTTGTCATACAAACGACGGTTTGCCAGCCCTGTCAAACCGTCCTGATAGGAATAGGCTTGCAGTTTTTTATTGGCTGCCAGCAGGTCATTTTCAAGCTGCTTACGTTCAGAAATATCAAACATAAAACCAATCAGTTTTTTAGTGACACCATCCTGCCTGACCACATGCACCACGTCGCGTATCCAGACAAAACCACCATCTTTTGTCAGCGCCGGGTAATCAGCCTCGTGGTCAATACCACTTTCAGACTGAGTAATGCAGTAATTTGTTATTTCTTCTTTGTAATCCGGGTGAATTCTGTCAATCCATTCCTGAGCTGTTGCCCAGCTTTCGGCTGTCCATCCCAGCAGCTCTTCTATTTGCGGGCCTATATATTCAAACTGTTTGCTTTCCCAGTCAATCGACCATGGGATTGCCCTGGTCGATTCCAGCAGAGTCTGGTAGACATCTTTTGTCGGCTGTTTATTCATTACTAAATGATCCAATATTTAATTTAATGATTTGAAATCATTTGTTGTTATTTTAGTGACTATTTCCAGTCGGCTACCACCTGTTTACTCATCGTATGAGTATTGCGATTATACATTAACACAGTGTCAGCGTGGCAAAAGGCTGAATCGGCAACTGTTAATGCGTATTCACCGACCAGCGTGCCATCACCATGAATGGTATTTGATGGTGTATAAAGTGCATAACCGTAGGGTATCTGAAAAGCGGTAAAGTGAAACGTATTTACGCCAACCTGTTTTCCAATGACAATATAGCCCCCACACTGTTCAGATAGCGGAATATGAATATGCGGGAAATTGTGGGTTTCTACAAATATACCGCCACCACCATATTGTTGCATGAGAAAATCTTTTTTGTAATCTTTTGAGTACTCATAACGCATCATCGCAATTTCATACTGAGGTGATGAGATGGAAAAATCACTGTTAGTGGTTATCAGCCTCAGGCCGTAATGTTCAACATTTTCGTGGCTGGCTAACACCGTGGGTATCTTGAAATTGTCAGGTAGCAGTAATGCGCCAAGACCTCCGAAACTGTTGGCAGCATTACCGTGAATAACTTCAATATTATTTTCCAGTGCCTGCTGGGTTGTTAGCCAGTCGGCGACAACGCTAACAAAAGGTGTTTTTGTTTTAACTGGCACGATAGCCTGTTTTTTTGAAGCATCGAATGACCAGTTAGTCACGCCTTTATCAACAAAGGCAACCAGACCATTGGTGGTCATCACTGGTTTATTTTTATTGATGATTTTAGCTTTGACTGCATAGCGTATCAGCTGTACGCTCTTTACAACCGCTTGTTCAATCAAGCTAATCTTTGCGGCCTTTTTTTTTGATTTTAGTGCCACAGTATCCCCCTCATTCACATGTTTTTTCTTTTATTGCAATAATACTACAGATAATTATCACATCTGGCGACTACTCAATCATCTGCGCTTTATATTTGCCGTGATTGAACAGCTCAGGATTTATATTCTTTTCATTTCACAGACGCTTTTGCATAAATAATCCGCCCTCTGGCAAGCAAACAAGATGATACAGCTTCCATTTTGCCAAAAGATGCAATGCTTTATTTCGTGCATCACTATATCTTTACACTGACTGCCTTATATCAGCGTCTAAGGCGTCCCCGGCCAAAGCAAAGCAAGCTACGCACCAGGGATGAAGAGTTATATAACGGTATTGTTAGCCACTTCAAATATGATATAGATCATTTTTTCTAAAATATCTCGACAACAACAAATCAGCCTGTTTTTAGCCAAAAACAGTTTATAAATCCAAAGAAAACTATCTGTCGAGACAGTATTTGGATATATTATAAATCTGGATAATAACTTAATAACACAGGTTTAATATTATTTAATAGCCTGCTACAAGAGATAACAGCATTGGATTCTACCTGGCTTGCCATCAATCATACCTCAACGGCAATGATCGCTTTGATCTTTGGTTTTGGCTTTCTTGCAAAGCTTACAGGGCTGCCACCACTGGTTGGTTTTTTGATATCCGGCTTTGTCATGAAAGCTCTTGGCATCGAAACCATAGCCGGTCTCAATACCTTTGCCGATTTAGGCATTACCTTATTGCTTTTCACTATAGGACTGAAGCTCGACCTTCGTAGCCTGACCAGAGCAGACATCTGGGGCACCTCGAGTCTGCACATGCTGATTATAATCGTCTTATTTGGCGGTTTTATTTCACTAATCAGTTTCATCAGCATACCCATGCTGCGTGATATCAATTTCGAGACCGCCATATTGCTGGCCTTTGCATTGAGTTTTTCAAGCACCGTCTTTGCCGTTAAGGTGCTTGAAGGAAAAGGTGAACTGAAAGCTAACCATGGCCGCATAGCTATCGGCATACTCATCATGCAGGATATATTTGCGGTTATATTTCTAACCGTATCAAGCGGTAAAATCCCTTCACCCTGGGCCATAGTCGTGTTGCTTGCTTTAATAGCCAGCCGGCCTGTGATATTAAAAATGATGAAACACGTTGGTCGCGGTGAGTTGCTGGTTATTGCCGGTTTTATACTGGCGATGGGCGGTGCGAGTCTTTTCGAACTGGTTAACCTGAAAGCCGATTTAGGTGCATTAGTCATGGGCATGATTCTGGCGCGCAAAGAACGCTCATCAGAAATGGCAGCCTCCTTACTTGCCTTTAAAGATTTATTTTTAATCGGTTTCTTTCTCAGTATAGGACTCTCAGCCACCATCAGCCTGGACGTTATCTGGATTGCGTTACTGTTACTGCTCATCATGCCGGTTAAGGTTGTTCTTTTTTACTGGTTACTGAGCATGTTCAGGCTTCGTGCCCGAACCTCATTCCTCACCAGCTTAAGCCTGGCCAACTACAGTGAATTTGGACTAATTGTCAGCGCTATTGGTTACAGCAGTGGCTGGCTAAGCAGTGAATGGCTGGGGGTAGTTGCTGTTGCCATGTCACTGACATTTATTATTTCTTCTCCGCTTAATATTCTATCGCATCAATTGTATATACGATTCGACGACATACTTATCCGTTTTCAGAGAAGCCAGCGCAAAAGCAGTGAACAGCTTTTAACCACCGGAGACTCAGAAATTGTCATCTTCGGTATGGGCAGAATCGGTACCTCGGCTTATGACACGATGCGTTTCCATTATGGCGATGTTGTTTTAGGCATTGATAATGACGAGATCATACTGGAACAACACCGTCAGCAAGGCAGAAATGTGATACAGGGCGACGCCACTGATCCGGAATTTTGGGATAACCTTAACTGCAGCCAGTTAAAAGTCATTTTGCTGGATATGCCAAAGCCAGAAGATAATCTTTTTGCCTACAACCTGCTCAAAACAACAGGCTTTAATGGCAGCGTTGCAGCAACCGCAAAATTTGATGACCAGGTTGAAATGCTAAAAGCGGCCGGACTGGATGCCGCCTTTAATATTTACGGAGAAGCCGGTGCAGGCTTTGCTAATCATGTGCGTGAAAAAGTCATTATGAATACTGAGCAAACAACATAGCAGCCCATCGCCATCAATTTACGGCTATAAAAAGTACAGGCGGCTCGGCTGCATTAACACTGAGATAACGCACCATAAAGGCCGATTCTTTCCTGACAAACCAGTTTCACCGTAACCGCCTGCATATTTTTTTGCATGATGCCTTTATGATTAAAGGCATCAATAAACTGTCCATTGCTGATTAGGCTTTTGATTTTATTGGCAATACCGCCAGCGATGTACAATTGTGAAACCGGGTAATGATGCAACAGGATATTACTGGCCGCAGAACCATAAATCTGGATAAATATTTCTACTGTTTTTTGACACAACCGGCAGTTATTGTTGATGGCATTTTCTGTTATCACCTTAGCGGCATCATTTAAAAGCATTTGTTGCTGCACAGCGCTATCTTCTTTCATCTTCTCGACTGTTTTAAGATACCGATAGATTGTCACCATGCCCTTGCCAGAGAGCAAGCTCTCAAGGCTAACATAAGCCTGACGCTGCCATAACCAGTTTAAAATATCTGCTTGCTGCCGGTTTTGGGGAGAGAAACTTGCCTGCCCCGCTTCACTGGGATAAGTAATATAATTGCCTTGCTGCTGCACAAGATAACACGCTCCCAAGCCAGTTCCTGCACCGATAATAACGGCATTGTTGTCACCAGGCATTAATTGCTGTCCTGAGCCTTGCTGCAATATAACTAGCTCTTTGTCTTTTAACTGCGGTATGCCATAGGCAACTGCAGCAAAATCATTGATCAGTTTTACTTTTTTTATTGAAAATTTCGCTTTCAAATGTGCCGCAGACAGTGTCCAGGGCAAATTAGTAACGGCAACCACATCAGATTTTACAGGTCCGGCAACAGCAAAACAGGCCGTGTCAACTGGCTGATGAATTGACTTGTCGCTAATAAACCGCTCTAAAAGCTGATCAAATGATAAAAAATCAGCGCTGATGTAATCGGCCTCTGCAATCACAGTCTGCTCACTGCCATTTAATACAGCATATATCAGTCGTGTATTGGTACCACCAATATCAGCCGCCAGCCGGTACATATCGTTACATCCTTTTATCTTCTTTTTTTATTGGTCTTCGCGTCTTGTAGTGATTAATTAATCCATTTGTTGAACTGTCATGAGAAGCGACACATTCATTGTCATCCAGCTCATGCAATATGTTTTTTGCCAGCTGCTTGCCAAGTTCGACTCCCCACTGATCGAACGAGTTGATGTTCCAGATGACACCCTGCACAAATATCTTGTGTTCGTATAACGCAATGATCGAACCCAGTGTTTTAGGGTTCAAAGTATCAAATAAAATTGTGCTGGTGGGACGATTTCCCGGGAAAACTTTATACGGCATCAGCTGCTTTATTTTTTCTTCACTCATGCCTTCACGTTTTAATTCATCATAAACCTGTTGCTGCGTTTTGCCACGCATTAATGCTTCTGTTTGTGCAAATACATTCGACATCAGCGCACGGTGATGTCGTGCGATACAACGAAAGTTGTACACCGGCGCAAGGATATCAGCCGGCACCAGTTTTGTACCCTGGTGCAAAAGCTGGAAGAAGGCATGCTGAGCCGCAATGCCGATTTCACCAAAAATAACCGGCCCGGTCGTATAATCGACCTGCTGAGCCTGATTGTCCACAGACTTGCCGTTACTTTCCATATCAGCCTGCTGTAAATAAGAAGGAAACCGGTGCAGGTGCTGGTCGTAGGGCAACACTGCCATACTTTGAGCGTCAAAAAAATTGTTATACCAGAGCCCGAGTAACGCCATTATCACCGGTATATTTTCAGCCAGCGGCGCACTGCTAAAATGCTGATCGACTTCATAAGCCCCGTTTAGTAATTCCTCGAACTGATCAGAGCCGATCATTATCACACTGGACAGACCGATGGCTGACCACAGCGAATAACGGCCACCGACCCAGTCCCACATTTTGAATATGTTCGGTCCCGCCACACCAAACTCGGTTGCCAGCCCGACATTTGAAGTCACCGCACAAAAGTGACGCTCTATATGTTCATCACTGCCGAGTTTGTTGATATACCACTGGCGGGCTGATTCGGCGTTAACCATCGTATCCTGTGTGGTGAAGGTTTTAGAGGCGATAATGAAAAAGGTCGTTTCAGGGTTTAAATATTCAAGTGTATCGTTGATATGGTTTTCATCTATATTCGATACAAAGTGAACATTAATATCATGCAATGAATGCGGCCTCAGCGCTTCAGTCACCATCAGTGGTCCAAGGTGAGAACCGCCTATGCCAATATTAACCACGTCAGTGATGGCCTGGTTAGTAACCCCCCTCCATTTTCTGGTTCGTATCTGCTCTGCCAGCTGCATCACGCGTTGACGCTCTTGTTTTATTTCCGCTCGTATATCCTGACCATTGACGATCAGGGGCTCTGTCGAGCGGTCTCTCAGCGCTGTATGTAATACAGCACGCTGCTCAGTGTGATTGATGGCCTCACCGCTGAACATTTTTTCAATCTGTACTGTTAATCCCGCCTCTTCTGCCAGATCAAGCAATAAGCGTATCGTTTGATCATCAATTCTGTTTTTAGAATAGTCATATAAAATATCATTTAACTGAATTGAAAACTTATCAAATCGGCCGCTATCCTTTTCAAACATATCACGCATATGCAGCGCCTTGATATCATCAAAGTGTTTTTCTAAAGCAGACCATGATGTTAATTTTGTCAGTTTAGACATTGTCTTAACCTCCTTGAATAATCTCTTGCACCTTTCCCTTTAAATTATATGAGCAATATTCGTTCCAGGCTTTTATACGGATAAACAACTGTTTTTTATCTCTTTGCACGGCATTAACTGACGATTGATGATTACACAGTATTAACGCACTATTATTTGGCATTGACGCACAATCCTGGAGCCTCTATTGTATAAAACTGAAACAAAAAATGGTATTAAACCATCAAATAGGTCAAAATATTACAGGTGCGTCTTCTGCTTTAAATCAATTAAAACAAACTCAGCCGGTAGCCTTAGCGAAATATGAAAATCAAAACAATCAACACATCAGCGTATACCGACCAGCAACCTGGCACCTCAGGCTTGCGTAAAAAAGTAGCCGCATTCCAGCAGCCTCACTATCTTGAAAATTTCGTTCAGTCAATTTTTCAAGTCGCCAGCGAAGTCAAAGGTGGCCTTTTAATTCTCGGTGGTGACGGCCGCTTCTACAATAAACAAGCCATACAAATTATCTTAAAAATAGCCGCCGCAAACGGTGTCGCGCATGTCATGCTCGGCCGGGACGGTATATTATCGACACCAGCCGTTTCACACCTGATACGCAAATACAAAGCCGCCGGCGGCATCATATTGTCAGCCAGCCACAATCCCGGCGGCGTAAACGGCGACTTTGGCATCAAGTTCAATATTGCCAATGGCGGCCCGGCCCCAACATCCTTCACCGATAAAGTTTTTGAAAAGAGCAAAAACATTAGCCGCTATCAGATTGCTGATTCAGCCGATATTGTTCTTAGCGAGCTGGCTAGCTATCACATAAACGAAATGAAAATTGAAGTCATCGACTCGGTAACAGATTATGCCGATTTAATGCAAGAGCTGTTTGATTTTGAAAAAATCAAACAGCTCTTTAAATCCGGCATACTAACGATGTGCTTTGATGCCATGCATGCGGTAACCGGCCCCTATGCCAAAGAAATATTTGAACGGCGACTGTCTGCCAATGCCGATGCGTTAATTAACTGTCAGCCCCTCGAAGATTTTGCAGGCGGCCACCCCGACCCCAACCTCTCGCATGCCAAAGAACTGGTTGCAAAAATGAATGCTGCACAGGGCTCTCCTGGTTTTGGTGCCGCATCGGACGGCGATGGTGACCGCAATATGATTCTGGGCCAGCACTTCTTTGTGAACCCCAGCGATAGCCTGGCCATTATGACCGCAAATGCGCATTTGCTACCCGGCTACAAAGCAGGTATCTGCGGAGTCGCCCGTTCTTTACCAACCAGCCGTGCTGTCGACAAAGTCGCCGAACAGCTTGGTATTCACTGCTATGAGACCCCGACCGGCTGGAAGTTTTTTGGCAACCTGCTCGATGATAAACGCATAACACTGTGTGGTGAGGAAAGCTTTGGCAGTGGCTCAGATCATATCCGCGAAAAAGACGGTATCTGGGCGGTTTTATTCTGGCTTAATTTAATTGCTATTAAACAGCAGTCTGTTGAAGAAATAACACGGGCGCACTGGAAGCAGTATGGCCGTCACTATTACACCCGGCATGACTATGAAGCCATTGACACTGATGACGCCAATGGCTTAATGCAAAACCTGAGAGATAAAAGCACAACACTCAGCGGCACAAGCATATCCGGTTTAACGATCACGCTTGCAGATGATTTCAGTTATACCGATCCGGTTGATAACAGCATCACAACAAACCAGGGCGTACGTATTATATTTGATGATGAGTCACGGATAGTTTTCAGGCTCTCAGGTACCGGCACCGAAGGCGCTACTCTTCGTGTCTATATTGAAAACTATGTAACAGATTCAGCAGGCCATGATGACGATACACAAACCGCCTTATCTAAACTGATAGACATCGCCAATACGCTCTCAGAAATAAAAAGCCGATGCAAACGCGAACACCCTGATGTCATCACCTGAATTTTTTACCCCTAATAGAAACACGGCTGCGGCTCATCAAGAGCTGCTGCTCGTTAAATGTTTGAATACGCCTTTTTACCTAAAGATAGAAACGCCCGGTTTCTTTCAAGATTAACTCATTCGCTGTTGATCTGTCAGCCAGTAAAAATGATAGGCCGGTATGACCAGCTGTTCTTTAAACATTGCCGGTATGTCGCCGGATACCAGATCACTGATATGGCCATGGGACAGCACTGCTTTGATATTCGGGTTATTGAGATCAAGATACTGCGGATTTGCATCAAAATTCACGACTACCAATACGCCTCCTGCTGTCCGTGTCAGATTAAAGCGGGAGAAAACGAACAGGTGCGGGTTATCTACGTGTATTAATTCGCGATTATTAAAATCGGCAAAAGCCGGTATCTCTTTTCGTACGGCGATCATTTTTTTAATGGCATTAAACAGTTGATACTGGATGGTACCCGGATGATTTCTCTGTTCTGCGTTTACCCAGTCAAAGTTAGGGCGATGCGTCCATCGACTGTCGTGTGCTTTGTGCTCGTCTTCGAGGAAGCTGCAATCATTCAGGGTGCCTATTTCATCCCCATAATACAGCAAAGGTATACCACCGAATGAAAGGATCAGGCTGTGCAACAGCAGAATGTGTTGAGTTGCATTGATAATGCGCGCCGGGTCTGCTGATTCCTGAGCGGTTTCAAGGCCAACAAGTGAAGCCAGTGAACCGGATATTCTGGCATCGCCTGTTTTTAGATTGGCACCAAAAGGAAAGCCTCTGGCATCTGAATCGCTGAAGTTACCGGTATAATAATTGATCAGAAACTTGCGGTGCTCTTTTGGCTCATAATCTACCGCCCGGATATCGGCATCATCAAAACCCAGACCGATATCATCATGGCAGCGGATATAGTTCAGCCAGGTGGCTCGTTCGAGTTTGTCGGGCAGGCTCCTTAGCCCCTGGTATAATAGCTTTGCATTTTTGGTGGCCACGGCATCCCAGAGTAAAGCCATTAATGTGGCGTTATAGGCTATTTCACATTCTTTGGCATTGATCGCGTCTTCACCAAAATATTTTATGATTTCTACCGGTGCAACAATGGCCTCGGCAATGAATAACACACCCGGCGCCGTCACCTGACAGCAGTCCTTCATTAATTGTAAAATAAGATGCGCTTCACGTTCGTTTTGGCAGGCACTGCCAATTTTTTTCCATAAAAAAGCCACGGCATCAAGCCGTATAATATCGGCACCTTTATTGCTCCAGAATAAAATAATATCGAGCATTTCAATGAACACGGCCGGATTACTGTAATTGAGATCCCACTGGTAATCATTAAACACCGTCATCACCCATTTGTTCATTTCGGCATCCCAGGTGAAATTACCAGGCGCTGTTTCCGGAAAAATTTCCGGCATGGTTTCTTCAAACATATCCGGTATTTCGCGGTTATCAAACAGGTAAAAATAATCCTGATATTTCTTTTCACCCTGGCGGGCGCGGGCCGCCCATTCATGTTCATTTGAAGTATGGTTAACAACCACATCCAGCGTTAGCAATATATCGCGCTTTTGTAAGGCCTCACTTAAGTCAGTTAAATCATCATTCGTACCAATGCGGGAATCCACTTTTCTGAAATCACTGATGGCATAACCGCCATCACTTTTACCATCCGGACACTGCAGGATTGGCATAATGTGGATCATATTGATGCCGAGTTCCTGAAAATAAAAAAGTTTGTCTTTAAGCCCTGACAGATTGTCTGCGAAGCCGTCTGTATAGAGTGCCATGCCCACCCATTTCTGATTTAGAAACCAGTTGTGGTCTTTTTCTCGCTCAATATCTTTGGCTTTTAGTGTTTCCGGACGGTTGATGTATTGCCTGGCCATGGTCTCAACAAGTTGCAATGCTTGTTCTTCAAAATCATCGCGGTCACCATATAACAAACTAAAAAGAGAATGTATCGCATAAAAATTGGCACCCAGACGCGTATAAAAATGCCGCAGTTCCTGTTGCTCTATATCAGGATTTAACTTGATGAGTATGTTATTTAGCAAGGAATGTGACACTTGTTCGTACATTGCATATACCCTGTTGTTATATTGCTTAACCGTTAAAAAACAAGCCGATATTATTGCCGCCTTTATCCGGTATTTATTCTAAAGCCCAGTTTTTAATAAAAGGCAGATAGAATTCCATATCACCTGTTGTTGCCCCTCGCAGGCCAACTACCGCACTTGCAAACTGCTGTGCCCGTATCAATGTATCCTTCAGTGACCAGCCTTTATCGATACCCAATAACATCACACTGCAAAAAGCATCACCGGCGCCTACTGTATCGTTGACATTAACCGTTGTTTCAGGTTTTACTGATAGCATTTCATTATCACTGATGGCAATCGCACCGGCAGCACCTTTGGTAACAATGATTAACTTAAGCTTTTCACTGGTGAATAAAAATCGCGCTTTTGATTCAATATCGTTTTCATGAGCCACGATCAGATCCAGTTCTTCATCATTTATTTTTAACCAGCTGGCACCATGTATCACGGAATTAATGTGTTGTCGCTGCCACCAGGGATCACGCAGATTAACATCTACAAAAACTGAGCCGCCACACTGTTTTTTTATTGCTGCCAGGCACTGTGCCGAGACAGTATTTCTCAGCGCCAGTGAGCCATGATACAAAACGCTGTCTTTATCTATCTGCGGCAGAGCCTGTTGATTAATAAAATCCCAGGCGCTATTTTCAACAATATCATAACAGGGGCTACCATCTTCAATACTGACATCGACCATGCCTGTCGAATGCTCGGCATCGTGCTGGAGGCCGCTAGTCTGCATTCCCCATTGATGCATTGCAGTGAGTATTTCCCCACCCATTTCGTCGCTGCCGATACGGGAGATCAATAATGGATTTAAACCAAATGCCTGACAATGCCAGGCCACATTAAACGGTGCGCCGCCCATCACTCGCGAGCCATCCGCGAAACAGTCGAATAAAACCTCGCCAAAAATAAGCAGTTTGGCCTGACTCATGCCGCACCCCGAAGCCAGTCTTTAAGATGCGGCATATAATGGATAACACCTTCGACGATGCCGGCACTGTAATTTCCATTCATGCCCATGAAATCACCTCGCGCGAGATATAAACAGCTTTGATGATGTTTCAATTTTGCCACTTTCACCGCCTGCTGCCTGACTTCTGCATCGGCATTGGCGACCAGTACAGCCGGTACGGAACTGCTTAATACACAGATGTCATTACCGCTGTCACCGGCAAAAACGGTTTCTGAATGATGATAATCGAGTTTTTTCATTAAAAACTCAATCGCCTGACACTTACCTGCGCTCGCCGGCAATATATCCAGCAAACCGATATTCGCCAGGCGATCAATACTCCAGATAAGGCTACTGGCAATAGCGTGCTGCTGTAATCGTTGTTTTATTGTTGCGATCAGTGTCTGATGATCGCTATCTAAACTAATGTAATAGCTTAGCTTGTGCGTATTTTGTTTGCTCGCTTCCTGCAGCTCAAGCGCTTCAATATCAGCAAGGTAGCTCTGTAGTTCTGAAATATTTTTTCCCTGCCAGTCATGGCTGATTATTTCATGCCAGTCAGCCTGGTACTGCCAGTGGTTGTTTGTTATGCGGTAAAGCGATGAGCCGACATCCCCAATCACAAAATCAGCCTGCGGCAGGCCATAGTCAGCAACGGCTTGCTCTACCAGTTGCTGATGGCGCCCCGTGACATAGACCAGTGTTACCTGATGATGCTCTGACAGTCTCCTGAAATAGTCTCTGGCATGCTCTGATTCAGGCTGATCACCGTTCGGTATCAATGTACGGTCAAGGTCTGTGCACAACAATAAACGCTTACGAATCTCAGGCTCATTTTTTTTTGTTATCGGCTCAGTCATCAGGCACCTGGCAACGGTCAAAAAAATCGTAATAATTAATGGCTTCGAGTATGCCTGCCGCATAAGGCTGCTTTGCATAATAGACCCGGTCGAGTTCTATTAATTCAGAGAGTTCTTCGTTATGCCTGTTGGCGACAATAACGGCCAGCGTATTGCCTCTGATCATGTCCTCATCAGCTCCTGAACCGCCGGCAACCAGTATATGCTCCAACGGAATATCCCACTGCTCGGCATACCAGCGTAAAGCCAGTCCTTTAGAGGCTCTCACCGGTATAATATCTAAAAACTGTCCAAACGAAAAAACAATGTTAACCGTTTGTTCGTGCTGTAATAATAACTGCCTGATCTCATCGATATCCGGTGCCTGTGCCGCGTCATAAAAATAACCGATTTTATATCGACTCTGTTCAATTTTTTGCTGCAAACGAATTCCAGGAATATCATTTAGCAGTGCCCGCACTTTATCTGGCCGCCACAAATAGTCGATATGATCGGTCCATGCGCTATCGCGCGTCAGGTATTGTCCGTAATAAATTTCAGTACCCAGGCTGGTGACCAGCGTATCGGGCAGCGGCATTTTACTGGCTTTTATCAGTTTTAAGGCTGAGTCAAGGCGACGTCCGGTCGCGATGCCAAAACTGCTGCAGCGGGAGTTATCCCTTATGATTTGAGAAAAGGCGGGCAGATCGGCGGGATCGCCAAGTAAACTCTGATCAAGGTCTGAGAAAATGGCGCGATTTCGATACAGCCGGGAGCGACGCTGAAGTTTCATTCGGATAACGGGTTCGGTTTGCTCAATCACCGGTTTTATCACTTTTAGATAAGTTTCCGCATGACCCTGCCATGAATAATAGTTGTTGACACCGGCAACACCATTAGCCGCCAGTATTGTCCATTTCTGTTTCTCACTAATAACCTTGCGCAGCTGTTTAATAATTTGTGTGTGATCTAGCGGATCAATCAGGTAGCCGTTTTTACAATTTGAAACAATATCAAGCGGGCCACCATCTTCGGTTGCCACTATCGGCAAACCACTGGCAGCGGCTTCGATCAGCGTCAAACCAAACGGTTCCGTTAAAGCCGGGTTAATGAAAACACCACCAGACAATGCGGCAAGCCGGTACATGACTGAAACATCATCAGCTAAATGATGTTTAGGATACGCGACTTTTCCATACAGATCATATTGATCAATACTCAGCAGCAAGCCGGTGAGCACTTCCTGTGAGCCCGCTTCAAGGTCACGTATATCATCGCGGTTACCGGCAATAATCACCAGGTTTGCCATCTGCTGCAATTCATCAGATGCGCCATAGGCTTCAATCAATGTGACAATGTTCTTTCTGTGATCAGGTCGTGAAATTGTCAGTATCATTGGCTTATCAGCATCAGTTAGAAAGCGATTAATTTCATTTGCAATCGCGCTCTGTTTTTCATTACCCTCTGGCGGATGAAAATGTACTAAGTCAGTACCGGGTGGCACCACCCGCATTTTATTAGGCTGATAGAAATCATATAGACCGTACTGTTCGTCAATTTCCTGATTGGTACTGGTGATTACCCGGGCGGCAACACCTAAAGTCGTTTCTTCAGCCTCAATACGACGCGACATGTTATAACGTTTTTCTATCTCTTCGCCTTTAACGCCACTTGCTAACAGCCGGCTGCGTTTACTGCGACCTAATGAATGCCCTGTATGAATCAATGGCACACTTAACTGGTGTGATAATAGTGTGCCGACATAACCGGCATCGGCATAATGACTGTGAATGACATCCGGCATCAGATGGTGATGATGTAAATAAGCTAACAGGTTATCTGAAAAGTTTTCCAGATGATCCCATAGCTGTTCTTTGGGTAAATACTGCTGATCCGCACAGTCAATGCGAACGATTCTGACATTGTCAGCGAGTACTTCGATATGATGGCAATAGTCGGTGCTGACAGTCTTGTCGACAAGCCGGCGCGTTACAAGGTCAACACGAGCGACGGCCTGTTGCTGGCCGAGAGCACGCGCCAGCTCTACAACGTATTTAGTCTGGCCTCCGGTATCGGCATCACAGCCCAGCTCAAGATCATGGCCTCGAATTAAACCGTGGATACTGATTAGAAGTAAATGAAGACCTTTTTTTTCTGTGGTACTGTTATCCATACAGTCAGCTTTTTCTTATATTACATAAAATTAAAATATCAGATCAATTATAAATAAAACAGATCAGCTTGATAGTTCCCTGTTACCTTTATTATACTCCTGCATGGTTCTGTCGGTAGAGAAAAAACCACTGCAAGCGGTATTTATCAGCTCATTTTTGTCCACGATGCTTTCTCTTTATAAGCCTTTGAGACCGATTGCTGTGCGTTAATATAACTTCTGAAATCAGCCAGTGTTAACCAGGGCTCAGCCGGATCCAGCAGCGACTCGATAATCTCATCAAAGATTCCACTTTCAGGCGGATTGAAATAATACACGTTAAAAGCTGCATGACTTCTTTTAAATCATTATTTTCTGAAATATAACGTTGAGGAGAATAATTTTATTTTTACTGCTTCTACCTCGTCTGCTTGCAGACCAAACAAGAAAATTTTTTGTTCGCCTACTGCCTGCCGTGTTTCAATATTCACTCCATCATAAGTGCCAAGCGTAAGTGCACCGTTCATCATGAATTTCATATTGCCCGTGCCAGAGGTTTCCTTGCCTGATGTTGAAATCTGTTCAGACGAATCAATACCCGGGCATATTATTGCCATTTTTGAAACACCATAATTGGGCATAAATGCCCGTTTTAATTTGTCGCCAACCTCGACATCGTTGTTTATGACATCCGCCACATTATTAAGTAATTTGATGATTGATGTGGCAATACGATAGCCGGGAGCGACCTTGCCACCGATAAGAACACAGCGGTTTGATCAGTGTTTAAGGTAATAATGCATGATTGCTATGTGCCATTATTGGCATGGTGATTTCTGTTTCATAGTCGCCTCTTATCTTATTGTAAAGAGGCCTGTGACAACAGGCTCGCAGATCACATTAATGCTGCATGCACCGACCTTTTCTATAAAGTTAGCGCAAAACCAAGCCAGCCGGTTGGCTATATAAAAATCCGCAAATGTTATAAATTTATATTATTAAGCCTTTAACTGTGCATAACTGAGAAATGTTGGCCAATTCATGCCTTATTTATGTGCATTATGACGACAAAAAATTTACTATAGAAACAATTGAAATATAAATACTAAATCAGCCTTATATTAATTGTCAGAATGCAGCCTAAATGATTTAATTGTGCATGGAATTTGCATAAATACATTGATACACACGCACTAGAATGTATGACGCAAGCTAACATTATCAAGGGAAATGTCGTTCTATGATTACAAATAATACCGTTAACACTGACACGATCATCTCATTACTAGACCCGGTAAAGAATGACTTGCGGTTAATTGAACAATGTAGTCATTATGATCCTTTCAGTATTCTAGGTAAGCACGGTTCTGTGCAATCGCCCTATACTTTAATTTATTCACCGGCGACTAAAGCGTTAACACTGACAGCTAAACAACTAAGCATGAGCCGGGTAGATAATAGTGACTTTTTTATCTATGCCGGTCCTGTTGATGACGAACATTACCTTATCAATGCTGTCGACAATAATGATAATTGCCGGTCATATCATGACCCTTATAGCTTTAGCAGGCAGATCAGTGATTTTGATTTAAACCTGTTTTCATGCGGTCAACATTTACATATTTATGAAATCCTGGGATCACACCCTAAAACCATCGATGCGATAGAAGGCGTTCTGTTTGCCACCTGGGCGCCTAATGCCAGCCGCGTCAGTGTGATTGGTGACTTTAATAACTGGGACGGTCGTCGACACTCTATGCGATCACTGGGTGAAAGCGGTGTTTGGGAGTTATTTATTCCTGAACTGGATAGACACTCATTATATAAATTTGAAATTAAAAACCGAGACAGTGGCCAAATCGTCTCGAAATCGGACCCCTATGCTCAGCAACTGGAACTCAGGCCAAGAACCGCGTCAGTCGTGCGCGATAGTTCGTTATACCAATGGGCAGATAGCGACTGGCTAAAGCAGCGTAAACAACTCGACTGGTTGCACACACCTATCTCGATATACGAATGCCATCTTGGCTCATGGCAACGTGATGATGATGGCGGCTTTTTAAACTACAGGGAACTGGCACACCGGCTGGTTGACTATCTAACACAGACCGGTTTTACACATATTGAATTATTACCGATCACAGAACACCCACTGGATGCTTCATGGGGCTACCAAACCACCGGCTATTTCTCTCCGACACGGCGTTTTGGCGATGCTGAAGATTTTCGTTATTTCGTAGACCACTGTCATCAGCATGATATCGGCGTGATACTCGACTGGGTACCGGCGCACTTCCCGAAAGATGAACACGGACTGGCGTTTTACGATGGCAGCGCACTGTATGAACACGAAGACCCGCGCCGCGGCGAACACCGTGACTGGGGCACCTTAATTTACAACTACGGCCGCAATGAAGTTAAAAACTTCCTGATCTCCAGTGCTGTTTTCTGGTTACAGCAATTTCATATTGATGGATTACGAGTCGATGCAGTGGCATCGATGTTATACCTTGATTACTCTCGCGATGATGGTGACTGGATTCCAAACCAGCACGGTGGCAATGAAAACATTGAAGCCATCGAGTTCATGCGCCAGCTCAATACGGCAACTCACAGAGAATTTCCCGGCACGATGATCATGGCCGAAGAGTCAACAGCCTGGCCACAAGTCACCCGGCCGACAAACCTGGGCGGGCTGGGCTTCAGTACCAAATGGAATATGGGCTGGATGCACGACAGCTTGAGTTATTTTTCGCACGACCCTGTGCACCGTCATTACCACCATGACCGGCTGACGTTCGGGCTGTTATACCTGTTTTCTGAAAACTTTATACTGCCCTTTTCTCACGACGAGGTGGTACACGGTAAGGGCTCAATGCTCAATAAAATGCCAGGGGATGAATGGCAACGTTTTGCTAATCTGCGTTTACTCTACACTTATATGTTCACCTACCCCGGTAAAAAACTTTTATTCATGGGCTGTGAATTTGGCCAGGGTGACGAGTGGAATCATGATAAAAGCCTGGACTGGTACGTGCTGCAGTATCCACTGCACAACGGCATCAAAGACCTGGTCTCTGATCTTAACAAGCTCTACAGAAAACAAACGGCGCTGCACCAGTATGACTTTGACCACTGCGGTTTTGAATGGATAGATTGCAATGACACCGATCAGTCTGTGCTTTCTTATTTGCGCAAAAGTGACAACGAATTCATTATTAGCGTATTGAATTTTACACCCGTGGTACGTGAAAACTATCGTATCGGCGTGCCACAGGCCGGTGAGTATGAAATACTCTTCAATTCGGATTCCGAGTATTACTCAGGCAGCAACACCGGCAGCGATGCGATTATTCACAGTGATGATATTCAATGGATGAACAGACCCGCTTCGTTAAGTTTAACACTGCCACCCTTAGCCGGCCTGATTATTAAAAAATTATGAATAAAGTTCTTTATATCGCAAGTGAAGCGTTTCCGTTAATAAAAACCGGTGGCCTGGCCGATGTTGCAGGTAGTTTACCCGTTGCATTATTGAAACAGTCACAGGATGTGCGTTTATTATTACCGGCCTACCCGGAAGTCTTGAAAAACATATCCAGGTTTAAAACTGTCGCGACTCATTCATATTTTAACCTTCCGTTTAGCATTATTGAAACTCGCCTTCCCGGCAGTAAAGTCATTGTCTGGTTAGTTGACTGCCCGGCTGTTTTTGACCGGCCTGGTGGCCCTTACACGGACCAGCACGGAGAAGCCTGGGCAGACAACGCACTCCGATTTGCAATTCTGTGTCATGCCGCTGTAGACATTGCACTGGACAAGCTTAAATTAAACTGGAAAGCCGACATCGTACACTGTAATGACTGGCAAACCGGACTGATACCGGCGTTACTGAGCCGGCATGAAAAAAGACCCGCCACCGTGTTCACCATCCATAATCTGGCCTATCAGGGCAATTTTGATTACCAGACTTTCGTTGACCTGCATTTGCCGGACGAACTCTGGCATATGCATGGACTGGAATTTTATAACCAGCTTTCATTTATCAAAGGCGGACTGGTTTATGCTGACAAAATCAATGCCGTTAGCCCCAATTACGCAAAAGAAATTCTTCTGCCTGAATTTGGATACGGCCAGAACGGCTTATTAAAAAGCCGGCAACAGGATCTTAGCGGCATTGTTAATGGCATTGATGAAAAACACTGGAACCCCGGCACAGATGATCTCATTATAGAAAAGTTCAACCGCCGTACACTCAGCAAAAAAGTAAATAATAAAACAGCACTGCAAGAGCAGCTCTCACTACCGGACAACGCCAGCATTGCAATGGTCGGCATGGTCGGCAGACTGGTGCAACAAAAAGGTCTGGATATTATTCTTCAAAGCCTTAAACAGCTCGTACAATTAGAATTGCAGATTATTATCCTCGGTACGGGTGATTTACATTATGAAATCCAGTTATCAGAATGGGCCGCTAAATACCCGGACAAAATAAAAGTCGTGATCGGCTACAGTGAGCAACTCGCTCATCGTATAGAAGCGGCCAGTGACATTTATCTGATGCCATCTACATTTGAACCCTGCGGTTTGAACCAGTTATACAGCCTGCGTTATGGCACATTGCCGATTGTTACTGCTGTCGGTGGTCTGGCCGATACCATCACAGACACGAACAAAGAAAGCATCGCCAATAAAACGGCAAACGGTTTTATGATGACAGAACCGACTACTGAAAAGCTGGTGCTGACAATGACACGGGCACTAGCCTTTTTCAAAGACTCGAATACATGGCACCAGCTACAAGATAATGCCATGCGTTTCGATTCATCCTGGACAGCGAGTGCAGACGGATATATTCAACTCTACAAACAAGCGCTGGCTAAAATAAATAAAGCCGACAGCTGATCGACCTCAGGCGTTTGTCTCAATAGCAATCTATATTTTCAATACAGCAATTTTAATCAGCCTGCATCAAGCAGACAGTCAGGATAAAAACCCCGATCATGACATTTTGTAAAGTTATTCTCCCTCAACTGATTAAACGCCATCAGGTCTACACTCACCGCTTTGGTGAAAAAAACGGAGGTGTATCGCCTGGTCGCTATTGACAAGATATCGGCAGCATTGAATCCTATTACAGGCCAATATGGATTTACTTGAATCCATGCTGGCTTTAGACTTATACCAGAATGACAGGCCGGTACGTTCTTAGCAGTCACAAGCACCACCGGCACGTGCTGTGCCCGGCATTTCCGGCAATGAAGGCATCTTTAGTAATTCAGTTCTTTCAGGCGGCACAATAATTTCAGGCGCTAATGTTGCCCATTCTGTATTAGCACAAAATATTTTTATCGATGACGGTTCTATGATTGAAAACTGCGTTGTCTTTGACAATGTTAAAATTTGCAAGCATACCCGGCTGAACAAATGCATTATAGATAAAAACGTGACGATAGCGGACGGAGACGTAACTGGTTATGACCAAAACAAAGACAAACAACGGTTTACCGTGACAGATTCCGGCATTGTTGTCATAGCCAGCGATTATCATTTCCATCGACACTGAAAGATATCGAATCGCAGCGTAGCGTAGCGTTAGGCAGTAACAATATTATCGATGATAAGGCTCAGAGCCTGAGCTGAATATAACACAGGTTTAAATTTCGGTAGTCAGAAAAAAACTGCCGGACAGAAGCGGAGCTTTTGTCCGGCATAAGATCATAAACTGTAACCTTGCAATCATGTCAGTGCACTACATTGACTTTTCCAGTTTTTTGACTTGTTTTTCAAGGTTTTTTATCTTTTTATTTACACTGGCAAAGTTATACCACTGCTCATTTGCTACCGGATAGGCCAGTTGCGAGCCATAGACACGCCAGGATTCATCCCAGTTTGCAGGGTCTTTAAAGCCTAGCAGCCGTAGTTCAAAATACGTCATGGTTGAACGCGTACCGGTCTGGCAATATGCCACCGTGCGTTTATTTTTATCCAGGCTGGCAAAGGCTTTTGTCAGTGTATCAGCATCAAAATAAGGCACCGCTTGCATTTTTCCAGTCTTCGGATCTTTTGCCTGTGACAATGTGGTTGTATGCGAGATATTGACCGTGGTATTAGGTACGTGCCCGCCCCGTATCGCGCGAATATCTTTACCGTCATGTTCTTCTTTGGTTCTTGAATCAATTAATTGCACATCAGTTAATCTGCCTGTGGCTATCTGCAGTATTTCATCGGTTGGGCTGTGTGCTGACGCTCTCAGTTTGACCTTGTATTTTGTCGCAGGCTTTATAACCGGTTTATTGTCCAGCCGATTGCCTGATTTTCGCCATGCATCGAGCCCGCCATTGAGCACATGTGTGTTGCGATGCCCCAGGAATTCCATAACCCAGAAACCAACAGTGGCATCGTTAATTGATTTCATACCGTCATAATAGAAAACGACATGAGAGTTGTTGCTTATGCCAGCTTTACCAAGTAGCTTTTCATATTTTGAGGTGTCATTCCAGACACGCGAGGTAGCATCCCTGAATACTTTCTTACAGCGCTTACCAAGGCTTATTGCACCCGGTATATGGCCTTTGGCATAAGCTTTAAGGTCGCGGCAATCAACCACAACCCAGTCGGCTTTGTTAATATTGGCTTTAACGGTAGCCGCGCTGACCAATAATTCCGGGTTGCTAAATTTAGCACCCTGCACCATCACACTATAAAAACATGATAGCAGCACAGTTAACAGCAGGTTTATCTTTATCACCTTATAGTGGTTCATGTTCTTCTCCTTGTCTTGCTTGCCATTCTATTTTTAACCAGCTCTTAAGATGCCGGCTATTTTCGCCAGCAACGCGAGAATGGTTAAAAAACCGATTACATCGGTGATATGGATTACCAACATATCGCGCGAACTCGACAGCCACATCACTGCATAAGAAATTCCTGCAGGAATGCATACTGCATAGTATGGATAAATATTGACACAGCATAATGAAACAAAGGAATGATGTATTTGCATCATCTTACTGCCTGCTGATCTGTCTTAATATGATAATCGCTAGTCAGGCTAAGCAGTTTGAATGACAAAGTATCATTAGGCATCAACAATCAGGAGCCTTATATGAAACCTCTGATATCAATCATAATTCCAAACTACAATGGCGAGGCGACTCTCGATGCGTGCCTTGCAGCGGTGACATCACTTAAAGATCACCACTACGAGCTTATTGTTGTTGATGATGGCTCTGATGATCATTCCGTTGCCATTATTAAACGCTACCGCTGTAAACTGGTTGAGTCTGCAGAGCATTTAGGAGCGGCGCATGCCCGCAATATAGGCGCGCAATACGCCCGCGGTGAGTATATTTTTTTCACCGATGCCGACTGCATAATGCAACAAAAAACACTAACGCAAATCCGTGCCAGCCTGTCTCAGAGCTGCTCGCGTGCAATCATCGGTGGCACATACAGCGTGCAGCCCTATGACCGTTCTTTTTTTAGTCGCTTCCAGTCTGTTTTTATCAACTATTTTGAAACCAAGCACCGCCATCGAGCGGATTATATTGCAAGCCATGCCATGCTCATTAAAACCGAGCTCTTTCGTAGCAGTGGTGGCTTTGACGAAGAACAATGGCCGATTCTAGAAGACGTAGAGTTCAGTCACCGCTGCCGGAGTGCCGGTACCGCGCTGGTAATGCAGCCGGCTATCCAGGTACAGCATATTTTTAATTATTCGCTGCTGGATTCATGCCGCAATGCGATGCGTAAAACACGCTACTGGGTACAGTATTCACTGAAAAACCAGGACCTGTTGGCTGATTCGGGAACGGCTTCGGTTGAGTTAAAATTCAATGTCTGTATTTTTTTCAGCTGCCTGTTGCTGTTACTGCTGTATGGCCTGACTCACGACTATGCACTGCTGCTGGTTATTGTCATATCTTTATGCGGCGTTAATGTCTATCTCAATGCCCGGTTATTAAAGGCATTTTATGATGCAGGCGGCGTCATCTTTGCTCTCGCCGCTTCTGCTTATTATTTGCTGTGTTATCCATTGCCTGTGGCACTGGGAGCATTTGCCGGCTTTTCAGACAGTTTATTGAATATCGAGCGTAAGCCAGGGTACTCATAATGTATAGCACCTGGCGCCATCTGCCGGCATTAATATTAAAACGCCAGCCGATTCAGCTGACTTTTTTTCTGACCAGACGCTGCAATGCGCGCTGTCCGTTTTGTTTTTATCTTCAAAACAATGATGATGACCATAACCCCGGCATACTAAAAGACAACAATAAACTCGAGACCAGCGAACTGAATTTGCAGGAAATCTGTCGCATCAGCCAGTCGCTGGGTAAATTATTATGGCTAGCTTTCTCCGGTGGTGAAATCTATTTGCGTAAAGATCTGATCGATATCAGCAGGCTGTTCTACAAACAAAATAAACCGGTGATCATGCTCTACCCTACCAACGGACTGATGCCTGAACTGATACGAGAACGAACAGAACAAATACTTCAGCAGTGTCCCAACAGCGTCATCGCGGTAAAATTATCGATTGATGAACTCGGCGAGGCACATGACTGTTTGCGCAACACGCCGCATAGTTTTGAAAAAACAATGAAAACTTATCAGCTGCTCGCGCCGCTGCTGGCGCACTACCCTAATTTTGAACTGGGCATCAATACCGTGTTCTGCGCAGATAACCAGCACAATATGGATGCGCTCATCGACTTTGTTGCCAGCCTGGAGCATATACAGACACATAGCATATCGATGATACGTGGTAACCTGAAAAACAATCACTTTAAGAGTGTAGATTACAAAAAATACGTGCAGGCGACAGAACGTCTGGCAGAAAATATAAAAAAGAAAAAAACCGGAACCTATCGTTTCAAAGGCGCAAAACTCAAGACCGCCCAGGATATACTGCAACGACGACTGATTTACCGAACCTTAACAGAAAAGAAACGTCAGATCCCCTGTTATGCAGGCCGAACAAATCTGGTATTAAGTGAAACAGGAGAAGTCTATGCCTGTGAAATGCTCAGCCATAGTTTTGGCAATGTGCGTGATTTTGATTATGACATACGCAGGGTACTACAAACTGAACAAGCTCAGCACGGCATTGCTTCAATAAAAGCACAGCAATGTTTTTGCAGTCACGAATGTTATTTCATGACTAATATCCTGCTCAACCCGACGTTATATCCGGCGCTGGCAAAAATTTATTTATCACAAGTGATGAATTAAATATCAGTTGTTGATGCGTCAGGCTCAGCGCTGCGATGGAACAATTTTGTTTCCACGCAAAGCCAGAAAAGACTTTTTATACCCTGCACGGCTACCTTGCAGTCATGCAAACAACGGATATGCAGGAGTTGCCTTAACAAAAATACAGGCCGGGAATAAAACCGGCGAAGCGCCAGCTGGCGTAATTCATGAATTTGATCGCGACTCATGCTGTAAGGAACAAAGGATGCTCCCTGGTAGGTGTAATCTGATAAGTTGGCAGAGATACGTCCATATTTTTCCAGGTTGTCATAGAGATAAGTTCCCGGAAATGCGGTCAGTGCATGGAAGTTTGCCAGGTCAGGATCAAGTTCAATTGCAAACTCAATGGTCTTCAGTGCCTCCTCATAGGTTTCACCGGGAATACCAAACAAAAACGGTGTGCTGACCTTTAAGCCTGCAGCCTTGGCTGCTTTGACAGCACAACGAATCTGCTCCAGCGTTATGCCTTTGCGCAAGGTATTGAGGTTTTTTTGCACACCACTCTCGGCGCCCAGTAAAATCGCCCAGCAGCCCGCCTGTTTCATTGCCTCTAACAAGGCTTTGTCTACCTGGTTTACACAGGCTGAAGCAAACCAGCTGAAATCCAGTTGTCGTGATTTAATTTCCCTGCACAATGTCATTAACCTGTCGTAATCGGCCGCCAGCGTATCATCAATGAATTTAATTTCTTTATAACCTTGCTTTAAACACAGTTCGATTTCGTCGAGCACATTGTCGACACTGCGAAAGCGAATGCCGCGCACCCCCGCCTTTCTTTGCCGGTCTGTCTGTGAACAAAAAATACAACGTCGGTTACAGCCACGCGAGGTGATCATTACCGCAACCGGCTGACGTTTGTAACTACCAGGCGGCGGAACATAACGGCTGGCATCGCCTAGCAAGTCGCGCGCCGGCATCGGCAAGGCATCGAGCTGTTCATTCAATGCCCGCGGCGGGTTTTCAACCAGTACCTCACCTTGCCTGAAGATTATGCCCTCTACACCAGCCAGACTCTCACCGCGTTCTAGTTTATTTACCATTTCGGTAACGCTGATCTCGCCTTCTCCGGTGACCACTGCATCGAAATAACGGCCTTCATCAAGCAGGCATTGTTTCTTGACGGCAATCGGGAATGGTCCGCCGACACAAATAAAAATAGCCGGATCGATGGCTTTGATAGCTTGCGCTGTTTTCACCGCTTTATGCCAGCCAAAAGTGGTCGAGTAGATGCCAACAAACGCTGCAAGGTTGCACCGGAGCTGCTGCAAAATATCGGTGTGTTGCATGAAAGCACCGTTTAAAAACTGCACACGGTGACCGGCCTGCTGAAGACAAGCCGCGACGTACAAGGTACCCAGCGGTTGCCAGTAGTTGATCTGCGAGCCGGCGGTTTTTGGCGGAAATAACTCTTCCGGGCGCCATGATGGTATGACCAGTGCGCAGTTCACAGCTCTAACGCTTTGGCTAAGACCGCTGACCGTGTTTCTGTTGTCAGGGTTTGTGTGTTCAACACATCGTCAGTCCGGCAGGCTGCAACTGGAGCTGGCGTTTGCATGATTTTTTCTGCAGCATCAATGCCCGCCATCATCGCGTGATCCATATTGTAATAACGAAACATGCCGCTGCGACCGGCTGTGTAGAGGTTACTGAACTGGTCCAGATAATCATAAATCGTCTGGCAATGCTGTTGATAACCGACTTCAAATAATGGGTAGGCATTTGCAATGCGGGTAACCAGCGAATCAAACACCATATCGCATTTGATTAAGCCCAGTGTCACCAGCTGATCAATGCTGCTGTCTGTCAGAGATTTATCACTGGCGTTCCAGATTGAATCACCGCGAGTGCAAAAATATTCCAGCACCAGATGCGTTTTACCTTCTGGTGAAAGGCAGGCACTCCAGTTTGATGGCTCATGCAGCCGGCCAAAGGCAATCTTCTTTTCAGGCAGATAAATCCAGCTCTGATCCGTCACTTTCGCACAGTTGAGCATTAATGTGACCGTCAAAAGATCACGGCTACCGAGCTGTGATGCCGCAGCCACCACCTTTGCAGGCGGTGATGGATTCATCGCACGCACCAGCGCCGGTAACGGTATGCTGGAGATAAATGAATCACCACTGAGGCATTTTTTCTGCCCGGCCTGCTGCACCTCGACATTGTTTATTATTAGGTTCGAATGATTGAGCTTAAGCACTCGCATGCCGGTGTGTACCGAGTTTGATTGGCGAATCTTCGCCGTCAGCTTGTCAGCAATCTGGCCGATGCCCCAGCGTGGATAAAGAAAACGATTGCTCAGCGTTGCCAGTTGCCTGCGCCGTGAAGCTAACAGTGAGTGTTTGATCGCCTTTGCCAGCGATAAACCCTGCACACGTTGTTGCATCCAGCTCATATCAATACGCTGGCAATCGATACCCCAGACCTTTTCACTGTAATCACGAAAATAAATATCAAACAGGGTGCGGCCAAAATGACTGATGACCCAGTCTTTTAATGACAGCGGTTGCGTTTTTATAAAACGTGAAACCAGCCGCTGGCGCAAATAGTCAAACAGGATCGACACTGTCATCACAACACCAAAACCACTGATCGCATTGAGCGGGCGTAACGGGTAATCGAAATAACGACCGGCTAATAAAATTTTACTGGAACGTGAAACGCAAAGACAATCTTCGCCGAGCAGCTTTCTGACGTATCGTTCAAGACCGGCATTGTCGGTAACGAATCGATGACCGCCCAGATCAAAACGAAAACCATTATGTTCTATCGTTCTGGCAAGACCGCCGACGTCTGCGGCCGCTTCGATGACAGTGACGCTTTGATTGGCAGCGCTCAATACATCAGCGGCCGTCAGGCCGGCCAGCCCGGCACCCAATATCAGCACGTCTTTATCATTGTGTTGTCTGTTATTCACCGTCATAACACCTCTGATACGTTTATTCTGGACGGAAATTCATTCATTTAAACTTTTGTAATAATCCTGAACCTCACTGCTGATGCCTTCAGCTGCCGGTGCCTCTGTGCTGGCACCATAACCACCGGCATCAGGGGCTTCGAAATAACCCGGTTCAACACCGGTAGTGGATGAAATACTGAAACCTACCAGAGCCGCCAGAACACAGCTGGCAGTCACTATTAGTACCCAGAGTTGTCTCTTCATTGTTCCTCCCGGTGGCAATCACGTGTGCTATTGCGATAACTGCAAAGCCAGTCATTAACGGCTAACAAAGTGCTCATCTGCCATGCCCGGTATTGGTCATCGACAGGGCTGATTGTTATTCTTCATCTTTAGACAAGTTTTTATAATATTCTTCCATCTCTTTACTAACCCCGGATTTCAGACCGGCTGGCTGCTCAGATTTATTACCGATCATGCCAACTTCATACATCGGTGGCAGGCTGTATCCCATCAGGAAACCCATAAAAATGGCCACCACCAGAATAACTATCCAAAGCTCGCGTTTCATTTTGCTTACCTCTCAATCATCTGTTGCTCTGTTCTGCAAACATGCTCAATACATCATTTGTCGCTTGCTATCTGTTTTATTCTTTGACGATATCCCAGATATACTCGCCACCTTGCTGTTTGCGCTCGACAATTTCATCACCGGTGATGTCACACATCGCAGCGATGGACTCACCGGATGACGGGTTATCGAATATCACTTCGAGGTGATCACCGGATGCAATCTTGGCCAGTGCTTTTTTGGTATAGATTTGCGGATGCGGACAAACATAGCCCTTTACGTCGAGCATAAAACGGTCATCTGATAGCTGTTCGAATTTCATCACTTCACCTCCGTCTTTTCGTGAAATACGCCGTCGCCAAATTCTTTTTCCATTTGCCGTTCGGTCCACCAGTTAAAAAACTTAACGCCGATATAAGCACCGCCGATCATGCCCAGGCCGAATAGCCAGCCAGACACATCACCCTGAGAGACACGCACAAAGAACGCGCCGACATTACAACCGAGTCCCAGACGGGAACCGATGCCCATTAAAGCGCCACCGATAATCGCCCAGGTTGCAAGCTCCCAGGTGGGCTTTTTAAATTTGAATTCATTGTGCAGTAACGCCATCACCGCAGCACCACCGATTAAGGCCAGGCTCATCCAGTCGGCCGGATTAATGGCCGGGTTCGGGATACCATTGACCATGCCAAAATAGATGTTATCCATATTGTCCGCACCCATTTTGTTAAACACCCAGCCCACCCACTGTGCTTCCTGTGTCGTCACATACCAGTAACCCGGATCAAAGACGGTGCCGTTGACGGATAAACCAAAATCATGTCCCATGCGTTCAAGCAGCGTGCCTGCATTCCTGACTCCGAACTTGACTCTCAGGCCCTGGGTCACAAACATTTGCAGGCCGCAGAAAATGCCCAGTATCAGGCCCGCAATAGCGGTTCGTTTTGAGGAAGCGAGCATGGTCCAGTAGCCGATGAGTTCATCCTTAAAGCCTGTTGCCGATTGTGTTTTTAATCTTTTTTTCATAAAACCGCGGCGTGACCAGACCAGGTAGACAATCAGCAACAGTATCGCGGCCGGTATCACCACACCGATCAACACGTTACCAACAAATGCACCGATTATTGAATCATCTGTCATGCCCATCATGCTGGCATAGGTCATCACCGGCTGATCCCAGACGTAACCGGCAAGGTATTGATCGACCCAGCCGTCACCGGCATTGATCACAGCCGGCAAGCCTTTTTCGACGGCCGATTGATGCCAGGACTCAGGCACCAGTTTATTGCTCCAGCCCGCCACATCGGCAAATAAAGCCTGAGTAACGCTGATCGAGAGGATAACAATCAGCGCCACACCATTGCCCTCACCGGTTTTGTAAAGCGAGCCGGATGCACAACCACCGGCAAACACCATGCCCACTCCAAAAATAAAGCCGGCGACGACAGCATGAAAACTTGTCGGCGCGGCGTGAAAGGTACTCAGCCCGGTTGCACTCACAAATGCACTGACTAGTGCAAATAAAACCGTTGCCAGCATCACACCAACGACCATACGTGGCACACCAACAGCGAACAAATCCCTGAAGGCCGATGAAAAACAGAAACGCCCGTACTGCAGGCACATGCCGTAGATAAAACCGAACCACAGGTAAACCGATAAATAGATATAATATTCATTGTATGCAAACGTGCCGACACTAACGGTGACAAAAAATGCCAAAATGCCATAGGCCCACATGCGTTTTTTATTAAGCTCAGTTTCCATGAGTATCACCCCTGTATTAATTCTGCAGACTGTCGCTGAGTGTCGGCTTCATAGACGTCGACAATGGTCGAATAGCGGTAGACGCCTTCGTGCTGAGTAAATCTTTTTTTAAGGTAAAAGCCTTTTAAGCGGGCAGAAACCGGTGCCGGCAATGACTGGCTTTTCGTCTCGGCCACGATAATGATGAGCTTGTCTTGTATCGCATTGCTGCTCTGATAATAGTCTTCTGCTTTATACAGCCAGCTAAATCGTAATGCTGATGTGGCCGATTTTTTACTCACACCCGGTGCCACTAAATTCGGTGATTTCCAGTAGATAATTTTTTTAGTAACAAACAGATCCAGCAAAGGCAGGGAGACGAATGGATTGATGTCTGACTGTGTTTGCGCCAGTAAAATCACTTCTACCGTCGAGGCATTGAGATTGTTAATGTATTCGCCGGCCTGCTTAATATTGCTTGCGCTGGTGCTGCGTAAAAATGGCGAGTAAGCACAGAACGTCACTGCCAGCGAAGAGACGAGAATACATAACACGGTGTAATTTCTGAGCCGGCTGTCACTGATCTGGCGCAAGCCATAAGCGGCCATTAACGCCAGCATCGGCAACACGATTAATACGTATCTGCTGCGTTGGATGTCAAGCAACAGCACTAACAGCAGCATCCAGCTAATCACCAGGTAGTGACGATCACGTTTGCGCCATGCGAAATAAACAGAACTGATTGCTGCCAGCGAGATAAAAGGATGCAGCTGATAAAAAAAGGTGGACAGATGAGTTTCATGCCAGCGTGATAAACCGGGTAACTGATAGCTCCTTAGCAATACAAACTGCCGGCTGATAGCCTCGTATTTCCATACTAGCAGAAAAATAAAAAACAAAGCCACCACGCCAAACACAGGCAAGAGCTGTTGATGCAAATGCCGCCAGCTGCACTGGCGGCAGCACAATACAATAACGCCCAGCACACTGAGCATAAGCCAGTTTGAGTATTTGCATAACATCGCCAGAATAATGCTTATCGTCGCGATGACTGACCAGCTGAACGCCTGTGTTTTAACTGCAAGCAGCAGGCTATAAACTGCCAGCAGCAAAAAAAACATACTCGGAATATCAACCAGCATCAGTGGCACCTGGCTAATAACATACGGCATTGCCAGCAATAATGCGGCGCCGTATAAAGCCACTGTTTGATCCCACAACTGACGTCCAATCAAGAAAGTTAATAACACGCTGCCACAGAACAAGAGTGTTGTCAGAAACTGGATCGCAACGCGGTGTTCACCCAGCAGGTCAAATACCACGCCATAGAGAAAAGGAATCAGAGGCAGGTCAGTCCAGGCAGAAATTCCATCGCCCCACTGGTTAATAAAATACCACGCACCGTTGCTGGCAAGGCTTTTTGCCTGTAAAAAATAACGCGAAGCATCAACGATAATTTCAGGCTGGCTCCACTGTAATGCACACATTACAAATGCAGAAAGCAACAACAGTAACAGTGTTTTTTTTGGCCTTAAGGCAAAAGTCGTCAGCCACCACGACAGCCACAACACAGGCAGCAGCATGATTGCGATAACAAATATCTCATTATTTGCAAACACCCATTGCCAGCTTGTTAAACGATTATCATCAAAATCGCGAAAAAGATAGAGAACAAACAACGCGCTTAACGACAACAACGCAATCATCACGGCGACAAGATGGCGCACCGTCTCTTCGGAATGCGTTTCAAATCGCCGAGATAATACCGAGACAGCTGGGCGGCTCAGCACTGGCAATAACTTCAGTGACAATAAGCCTTGATAAAAGTAATGGCAGTACCTATTTATGGCGCAGATACATGCCCTGAACAATTCACAACAACAGCCTGACAGGCTAAACGACTTTGCTGCCTGGATGACTGACTGGTGATTTGAACTTGTGTGCATTAATCTCACACTCCCTGAATAAGAACCGCTTTTCGACCATGTTATTTACCATGAAATAACTTTATCGCACTGCTCAATCCGCTCTACGAGTTCGTCATAACTTATTCTCATGGCCGTCAGGTCTATGACCTCCACTTCATGATGCTCTGAATGATGCGTAATAATATGTTCTGCATCGCTGTCCGGTCCATCATTTAGAATATGTAATACTTTCATCATCTATTGTCCTTGTTTGCAAAGCCACATCTGTTATAACCATTGCTTTTAGTTACAGAACAATGACTTTATCCGACTGGTTATTCATCATCGCGTTATTAAACTGACTGCCTATAACAATTTCTTTTGAAATATCGGATGTATCAACACCCAGCTCAGTGGCACTGTGATGACACAGACTCATTATTATATTGTCGAGTTTACAAAGCTCAGCGAATTCTGGAAATGCCAGCAGCCTTGTGCCTTCGTTCATCGCAAACAGTGACAGCTCATGGCCTTTTGCGCTGGCAGCGTTACTGATATGAATAATCTGATCAAGGTGCCTGTCCGTCGTAATTAAAATTCCCAGTTTCACAATGCGCCTCTTATTGTCGATGCCCCGATTTTCAATCAGCCTGCTGTTTTTGCTGCACAGACGAGACGATTCATGTCACGCGATACGAAAAGCATGCAACAAAGTTTGCAATCTGCTTAAAAAGTACACGATTATGTACAATGCAAAAATGATGTATCTGCATCATATTGAGCTGGTCAGACAGCGTTTAGCGAGGCAGTAACGGGGAGAAATTGTAAACTCGGTTTTTTAGACAGCGCTAGCGCTCATTCACACCAGAAAGGCAGGCTGGCTGATGCATCAGGCATAAACAAATTAATATGCCAGAACGTGATCGTATGTCAGCAGTTTGTCTGCCATCGCTGCCGTTGCAAGGTAAGCGACCTCATCACCCTGTACAACATTCGAATAAATATTCATCTGCATTTCCTGTATGGTCTCGATATTTAATGCTGTCTTGTCAGAGCGATCAAGATGGTTATTGAGTATAAAAATATCAACAGTATCGTCCATTAAAATTAAGCCTATGGACATTCGCAATGCTTCAGCTTGTCTGTTTCTTAGAATAACGGCTATTTGTTTACTCATTATCTAACTCCTGTATCCGATAATTTTATGTTATCTGCACCAACATCGCTTTATTAAACCATTACATTACAAGATTATGGCGGTAGGCATAGGCTACTGCTTCGGTCTGACTATGAACGCCTAACTTGTTCTGAATGTGCTGAATATGGTTTCTTACCGTGGTATGGCTGATCGTAAATCGTTTGGAGATAACATTGCTAGACAAACCTTCAGAGAGTAACTGCAACACCTCTGTTTCTCTTGCCGTCAGTCTTGATAGTGTTTTTTCACAGTCGGCCAGCGATGCCATCTGTCTGCCAGAGCGCGATGTCTGATCCAGTGTGTTAAGCAAGTGCTGGTTAACCGAGCGGTATAACAGGTGCAGCACAATCCATTTTTTATTACAGCACGATGGTAGCAATAAAACATCAACTGACAAGATCATGGTTTTGCCATCGGCGTTTCTGGTTTTTATTGAAAACCTGTTCGGTGCATCGCCTCCCCGGCATAGTTGTGCGACGCAGCAATCAGCGTGACAAAATGCAGCACCCGATGAAGGATTCATACCACACAGCACATCATTGCACGGACGACCCAGTATCGCCTGTGAAGGCCGCTTAAAAAGTTCTTCACAGCCTGGATTCCAGAAAATAATTCTCTGTTTCGCATCCACAGCAAATACACCATCTACCGCACCGTAGAGAATATCGTCTAACGTAGACATCTGCAAAACCTTGTCTTGACAGGCATTTATAAACCCTCATATATTAGAAAATACTTCGGGTAGAATCTTCCTTGTAACTCTTGATAGTTAGCCATATCATTTTAAAATACTGGCTTTTAAAAGATAAAAACTAAATATAGTCAGACATCGTAATCACAATTATCAAACTTGCAGCAGTGAGCATATTGATCCAGAACAATTTATCAATAATAATTATTCGTATTACTTGAAAATTGTTTTGGCTTTATAAAAAGCCGCATACATATCCTGACTGTTGTTAAATCAGTAATGCGATTTGCTATATAGCTCTACTGAGCAAGCCATTTGAATAAAACCGCAAGCTTATATTAATATCCCAATATATAGTAATATAGATTTGGCACTACCGTTTAAAGATGCGCCTGTTTAATCATTATCTCTCAAGCCGCTTGCGCAAATAGCAAGCGGCTGACAGGAAAAAGGAATTATCATGCTTGAGTGCATTGTTTCATGATCACGGCAGAATGCTGAACCGCATCATGCAACCGGTGTTGCAAGGTGTTTATGATCACTGACAAAGAAAACAGCCCCGTACAGAAATCGAATCTTAATAATCACCAACAGTCCGCACCGGCTTTAAAGAACCGACCAAAACAACCGCCAGCAGCTGACTTTAAGACAGCGTTAAGCCGTTCAACGCTGCTGTATTCATTCAAGATCGCTCAGACATTATTGCAAACTATTGCGGATGTGTGAAAGCCAGCCATTCATCGGTTTATTGCTAACAGCTGCATTATTTTTAATCTATACTTAAAACGACACTTTATCGGATGACTGTTGTCCGCCTGTTTAATTTATTAACCAAACAAGAAGGAGCTTACTGACTGAATCGACTGATTTAATATGCCACTGATACTATTGCTGATCTTAACAGGCCTTTTACCCGCCAAAGGCATCGCAGCCACACCTCAAACATTCAGCCAGGCTAAAAAGATTATCAGCAGCATCTACTCCCAGAACCCCGTTAGCTTTTATTGTAACTGCCTTTATAACAAGGTAGACGGCAAGCTAAAGACTGACCTTAAGAGCTGCGGTTACACTGCGCGAAAAAATGCAAAACGTGCCGCCCGAATTGAATGGGAACATGTTGTGCCCGCATGGTGGCTCGGGCATCAGCGTCAGTGCTGGAAAAATGGCGGACGCAGAAACTGCCGAAAAACTGACCCTGTGTTTCGCAGAGCTGAAGCGGATTTAATGAACCTGGTGCCTGCCGTGGGCGAAGTAAACGGGGACCGCTCAAATTATCGCTTTGGTATTATTGAAGGTGAAGCCCGTCGTTACGGTCAGTGCGATATGGAAATAGACTTCAAACAGCGCGTTGCAGAGCCTACACTAGAACGACGTGGCGATATCGCCAGAACGTATTTTTACATGAGCAACAAATACAATATAAAACTCAGCCCGGCACAGCAAAAAATGTTTACCGCATGGGATCTGCAAGACCCTGAATCTGCCTGGGAAAAAAAACGAAAATTAATGATTGAAGAATATAGCAATACTTCCCGACAAGCCCGCCTCAAACTAGACTAAAGCCATTAATGCAATACGCTGGCCAAATATAGCTGTTCATCACTTTTAATATAAATGTTGGCATTCAGTTCAGCGAACCTACTTAAGCTGATGAACCGTGTTGTATTGTAAACTCTTTTAAAAGAGTGCATTTAACTCCAACAGCAAAAAACCAGGGGTATCAAACATTTCAGCTGCACATGCAACGCTCTGGCGTTACACTGGTAAATAATCACAGCTGTTCACAGATAAACCCTCGCAATAAAGGCAGAGCCTATGTACATTTATGAACAAGGTCCTGATCACGGAACCCCGGTGATGTTTCTGCACGGTGCGCTGGTCGCTGGCTGGATGTGGTTCGGGCAGGTCGAGGCCCTTGCCAGCTATCGTTGCCTGATTCCGGATTATCCCGGTATTGGACATAGCGCCGGTGAGCAATGGATAAGTTGCGCGGATACCGCTGACAAGATTGCCAGCATTATCCGCTCACGCTGTGATGCGGGCTCTTGTCATATTGTTGGCCTGTCTCTGGGTGGCATTATTGGCCTGCATCTGGCGCAAAGGCATGCTGATGTGGTTCGCTCTTTAATCATTTCTGGTGTGCCGCACGGACACATTGCATTACCTCTTAGACTGCTCAACAAAGCAATGCTTGCCTTGTATAAATACCCATGGGGGGCATATGTTATCGCGCAAGTGATGGCCATTCCTGCTGGTGAATCCCGCGAGGCATTTGTTGATACAGCCCGGCAATCGAAGCCGGGCGTATGGCAATCAGTCAGCAATGAGATTTATAACTCAACTCTGCCAGCGGGTTTAGAAACAATCAGCCTGCCGACGCTGGTAGTGGCGGGAACGAGAGACTCGGCGCCGGCCCGGCGTGCAGTGCCCTATCTGTGCCAGCAACTGGCTAATGCAACCGGCTGTATAGTGCCTGATGTCGGTCATCAATGGAATGCTGAACAGCCCGAGCTGTTTACTGAAATGGTTCGACAATGGCTTGCGTCACAGCGCGTTGCCGATGGATTAGTTCGAGTTGACGGTGATTTTTAAAACTATGCATTGTTACAGACGCGGCGATCAGACGATCAGGCTAAAGCGACATACAAATCATGATGACTCACTTGCATCTAGCTGAATGCCTGAAGCAGCCGTCAATGCGTATTGAATATCAGCTTCAGGCGGCAGCGTTATGCTCGTTTTGAACCGAGCTTTTTGTTCGTTATTGGTGTCTATTACTGGCTTTAAGATAAGCCATTACAATTCATGGAGATAGAAAATGAACAAACAAAAAAGGATAGAAATAGGTGCCGCCACATTATTCATCACTGCAACAGTGGCATACTCGATAGCCGTCATATTGTTTGAGCCGATTTTGACTGACAGCGCTTATATGCTTAAGGTTCATGAAAATAAAAACGTGATGACAACAGCGGCACTACTGGTTTTAGTAGACAGCGTCGCCGTTGCTGCAATCGGTATTGTGCTTTACCCTGTACTGAAAACACACAGCGAATCCTTAGCGCTTGGTTATGCTGGCGCAAGAATGATTGAATGCATGCTGTTTGTCGTCAATGTCATTGCAATGTTATCACTGGTATCGTTGAGCCAGGAATATGCAAACCTTGGCTCCCAGAGTAGCCCCGTATACCAAAGCCTGGGTGCGGTGTTAATGGCTGCTGCTAACTGGGCCTATTTGTTTGGCTTGGGACTTGCATTTTCGCTGTCTGCCCTGATTTTGAATTTTTTATTATATCAGTCAAGGCTGATACCCCGGTGGTTATCAGCATGGGGTTTTATCGCCGCGCTGTTGGTCTTTGTCAACTTTGTTTTAGAGACATGCAGCATCAATCCGTTTGAAGTTTTATTTTTTCCAATAGCTATTCAGGAAATGGTTTTTGCAGTCTGGCTGATAATAAGAGGATTTGATCTGGCAGCCAATTCCACTGTCGAGCTGGGCAAGGCTTAATCGACTTAAGATAACCGCTTCTATGTTTACTGTTTCAGTAGCCAGTAAATATTGTCTGGATTGTTAGCCTCATCGGCATACTGAGCCGCTCATTAATTGTCTGCCATATCTGTACACGGTATGAAAAATCACACATCATTAGTGAAAGGAGAACATCATGAAAACAGACTCAACAAGCCCAAAAATTTCAGGAGCTCTCTTTCTGCTGGCTATGGTTAGCAGTTTAGTCGGTGGTGGCATCATCGAATCGGGTATCGGTGCAGCGGATTACCTGGTCAGCATTACCAGCTCTGCAACTCAACTATATATAGGCAGCTCTTTTGAAATGATTAATGCGATTGCT